>CAZCQN010000146.1:5314-8051 GCA_964500825.1 uncultured Verrucomicrobiota bacterium
GGCGGCGGCCTCGCCTTCCGAGGCGGCGGCTTCACCTTGTGCCGCGGCCTCGGGAGGCTGCTTGTTCTCTTCTTCAGGCACCTCCTCGTAGACGGTGACGGTCTCGTACTCGACTTCTTCGCCCTCGGTGCCGGGCTCGACTTCCTCGTAGACCTCGATGACCTCCTCGCTGATGAGGCCTTCCTTCTCGGCCTCGATCTGCTCGACGCTGATTATGTCGACGTGCCAGCCGGTCAGCTTCGAGGTGAGCCGCGCGTTCTGGCCGCGCTTGCCGATGGCGAGCGAGAGCTGGTCGTCGTGGACAATGACGCGGACGCGCTTGTTCTGCTCGTCGATCTCCACGTCCTTGACGTGGGCCGGGCTGAGCGATTCCTCGATGTAGCGGCGCGGCTCGGCCTGCCAGCGGATGATGTCGATCTTCTCGCCGCTGAGCTCGCGGACGACGTTCTTGACACGCGAGCCGCGCATGCCCACGCACGCGCCGACGGGGTCGATCCGGTCGTCGGTCGACATGACGGCGACCTTGGTCCGATGGCCCGGCTCGCGCGCGAGGCTCTTGATCACAACGGTGCCCTCGGCGATCTCGGGGATCTCGAGGCTGAAGAGCTTGACGATCAACTCTTTGGTCGTGCGCGACAGGATGATCTCCGGGCCGCGCGCGCCCTCGCGCACAGCAACGATCACAGCGCTGATGCGGCTGCCGATCGGGTAGCGCTCGCCGTGGACCTGCTCCTTGAGCGGCAGGATGGCTTCGGCCCGGCCGATCTCGACGATGAGGGTGCCGTGGCTGTAGCGGCGGACGATGCCCGTGGCGAGCGTGCCGATCTTGTCGGCGAACTCGCCGAGGATGATGTCCTTCTCAGCCTCGCGCAGTTTCTGGATGATGACTTGGCGCGCGGTCTGCGCAGCGATGCGGCCGAAGTCCTCGGGGGTGACCTCCATCTGCATCACGTCGCCGATCTTGACGGTCTTGTCCTGCGCGCGCGCCTCGCTGAGGTCGATCTCCTCGAGCCCGTCGGCGCCGGACTGGACGACGCGCAGGTTGGCGAACACCTTGATCTCGGCCGTGTTGGGGTCGATGCTCACGCTGAGGTCGTGGCCGGTGCCGAGGCTCTTCTTCGAGGCGGTGACGAGGGACGACTCGACCGCGGCGATGATCGTCGCACGCGAGATGCCCTTCTCACGCTCGATATACTCGAGGACTTGAAGTAGTTCGCTGCTCATCGGCTGTATGCCTCGACACCTCCAGAGAACACAAAAGAGCGGGCTGCTACCCACTCTTGGCACAGCAAGTACATCTACGCTATTGTCTCCCAAATGATTGCGGCGCTGTCAAGCACATTTTTCGCCCCTGGGGCGAAGTGACATTTCTTTCGATGGGCGGCCCCTGATGAGGCAGGCGATCCGAGCGATTGTCTTCGATATGGATGGGACGCTGTACGAGTCCGAGGCGCTGGACCGCCAGTATGCCGAAGCCGTGGACGCCTACATCGCCGAGCGGCGTGGCCTCTCGAGGGCACAGGCCCGCGAGGTTTTTGGGGCGAAGTGGGCGGCGCTCTCCGAACAGCTCGGCCACCCGCCGACAAGCACGGGCACGATGGTGGCGCTCGGGTTCGGCCTGGCCGAGTGGATCGCGTGGCGCGACGCCCGCCTGCGACCCGAAGACGTCCTCGACCGCGATGACCGGCTGCGCTTGTTCCTCCAGGAGCTCAGGGCGCGCTACGTGCTGGCCATCGTCACCAACAACAGCGTCGAGATGGCGCGCCGTACCCTCGGCGCGATCGGCATTGACGACCTGTTCGACCACGTGCTCACCATCCAGGACATGGGGCTGATCAAACCCGATCCGGAGATCTACCGGCGCGCGGCCGAGGTGATCGGCGTCCCGCCCGAGCAATGTCTCTCAGTCGGCGACCGCCCCCACATCGACCTCGAGCCGGCGGCGGCGGCCGGCATGCAGACGGCTGCGGTTCAAGGCCCGGGCGACGTTTTGAGGCTTGGAGCAACGCTCTTGGACTAATCAAGACGAAAAGCACCCGAGGACGGCCGGCGTTCGGCCTGTCACAATCGGAACCGGCGGGAGGCACGTCGTATTCAGCACGAAGGACCGACATCCCCAGATTCGGGACGACATTCGGCCGAGGGTGCACGAGTACATCGGCGGGATCGTGCGGCAGGCAACCGTCATCCCGGTCGTCGTTGGGGGAACGGACGATCATGTACACGTGCTGTTCTCCATGAGAACCGAACCGTCGGTGGCGGAGATCGTCAGGAAGATCAAGGCAGGCTCGTCGAAGTGGATCCACGAGACGTTTCCGAACCTGCGCAAGTTCGCCTGGCAGTCGGGGTACGGCGTGTTTTCCGTCAGCAAGTCGAGGACGGCGGAAGTCACACGCTACATCGCCGATCAGGTCGAGCACCATCGCCGGCGTTCGTTCAAAGACGAGTTTCTAGGTTTCCTGGAGAAGCATGGCATCGAG
The DNA here is from genome assembly GCA_964500825.1 of uncultured Verrucomicrobiota bacterium. GTDB lineage: Bacteria > Auribacterota > JABMQX01 > JAFGEW01 > JAFGEW01 > CAYUZG01. The sequence goes on from CAZCQN010000146.1 coordinate 7,795, forward strand.
TACGACATACGGTACGTGTGGGGTTAAGCAGATGACGCTTTGCCTGCCTCGGACCAACGTGCGTGCTATCGGGCGTTCGGCGCTTCGGCTGACGCGGCCATGCTTTCCCGGCCCTGACGGGCCGGGCTATGTTCGCTCGCGCCTTCGGCGTTTGGCGTCACGTCGTTGACGCTCGCCTGTTTCCCCAACCCTTGTGGGCCGCTCTAGCAGGCTGCTGAAAAACCCTGCCGGCGCCAGAGAATCTCCATCTGTTGCGG
>CAZCQN010000147.1:0-8025 GCA_964500825.1 uncultured Verrucomicrobiota bacterium
GCGGGATAGGCGTCGAAGTGGGCGGCGCTCCCGGCCGCCTTGGCCAGGGCGACCGCGCGTTCCACGATCGTGCTCACGTCGTCGAGCCGGTTGCCTATGCTAGCCCCTCGGCGACCGTTTGCGATCACCTCGGCCGTGCATGTGAGCGTTTCCTTCGAGCCGGCGGACTTCACCTCGCCGGCCTCGAACTCGCATTCGAGCTTGTCCTCGTGACGGAGGCGGAGCTTCGCGGCCGAGGCGCCGAGGCGGGTCGCCTCTTCGAGACCCTGCTTGAGCCGTGCTTCTGTAGAGGCTGTCAACACGCTTCGCATGATGCGCTGTCCCCTAGGTTCGCGTTCACTTGCCGCCGATGACGACGTTGCGGATTCGCACGTGCGGGGCGCCGAAGGAGACCGGGAGCGGACTCTGGTTCTCCTTGCCGCAGCCGCCGAGGCCTTCGGGAACGGTCAGGTCGTTGGCGATTCCGTCCATCGACTTGAGCGTTTCGAACACGTTGCCGGTCAGGATGACGTCGCGGAGCAGTTCGCCTTTCTGGCCGTTCTCTATCCGGTGCCCGTACGAGGCGGAGAAGGTGAACATCTCGAAGGCCGTCTGCCCGCCGTGGCCGTCGCACGCGTAGACGCCTTTGTCGACGCCGTCGAACAGCTCGTCGACCGGCGTATCCCCATTGTCGATGTAGGTGTTCGTCATTCGGACGATGGGCGGGTCGGTCCAGTGGACGGCGCGCGCGTTGCCCGTCGGTTGGGCGCCCATGCGGGCGGCGGTCTCGAGCGAGTGGAGGTGGCCGGCAAGACGACCTTCCTTGATGAGGTACGTCTTGTGGGTCGGCGTCCCCTCATCGTCGAACGCGTGGCCTCCCACTCGGTCGCTGAGCGTGCCATCGTCGATGATATTCAGGTTCGCGGGCCCCATCTCGCGGCCGATGGCCATCAGCTCGCGCAGCTTCGGGTTCTTGTGTATGAAGTCGGCCTCGCTGAGATGCCCGAACGCCTCGTGGGTGAAGAGGCCGGCCATCCGTGGATTCAGGATGACGGTGTGGGGTCCCCCTTCCGGCTGCGGGGCCTTCAGGAGCGCCTGGGCCCGCTCGGCGACCTCGCGCGCCTTCTCCTCGAGGCCGACCACGATGCCGTACGTCGTCGGCGAGCCCGTGCTGGAATGCGCCCGCTGTACGAGCGCGCCGTCTCGGGCCGTGGCGACGAGGAAACAGCCGACCTGCGGCCGCTCCTCCATGTAGTAGGCGCCGCGTGTCGAGGCGAAGTGGACGCGTCTGAACGAGTCCATGTACACCACGTAGGAGCTCTCGATGGCCGGCCCGGCGCCGAGGATGATGTCATTGTAGCTCCCCATGAGCCGGACCTTCTCGTCGAGGCCGATGCCTCGGAAGTCGCGTTCGAGCTGGGCTGGCCGCTCGGCATCAACGGGCTCGACCTGCGCCAGTTCGGTCGTGCCGTGTCCGACCAGCGCGGCGCAGCGGCACGCCTCTTCGACTTGGCGATCCAGATCCTCGACCGAGTCGAAGGCGGCCGAGCCCCAGCCGCCCTTGGTGCAGGCGCGCACGATGCCGCCGCAGCACGAGGACGACTCGGCGCGGTCGATCTCCGGGCCGCGATAGGTCAGGGCGGTGTTGTCCGTGAACTCGGCGCGGATCTCGGCGTAGTCGGCCGTGCTCTTCTTCAGGGCTTCGAGCAGTCTATCCCGCATGAGAGTCTCCCGGGGGTATCGTCTCAGGCCACGTTCGAGGCGTTGAGTGCGCCCTTGTATCAGAAGATGCTGGGGGTGCAAACGCTTTTTCGTTTGACACGGGAAATGACGCGGCCTAAGTTGAGTCGTTACATTGGCGGAGTGAGGGGCCAACCTGCTCCGCTGTCACTGTCTTGTGGGCGATTAGCTCAGTTTGGTTAGAGCGCTAGCTCGACACGCTAGAGGTCACTGGTTCAAGTCCAGTATCGCCCACCATTTTTGTCTGATTGCGGGATAGGCCAATGAGCGGCGAATACATTTCGGATACCCATCCGGCGAACGAGGAGCTGGAACGCTACCGGCACTCGATCGCCCACATCATGGCGTCGGCCGTGAAGCAGCTCGTCCCGGAGGCGAAGCTCGGGTTCGGCCCGGCGATCGAGGACGGGTTCTACTACGACTTCGACGTGCCGGAGCCGTTTACGCCGGAGATTCTCGGGGAGATCGAGGCGGGCATGCGCCGGATCATCGAGGCCGACGAGCCGTTCGAGCACCGCGAGCTGTCGCACGCCGAGGCGGTCGAGCTGTTTCGCAGCCGCGGCGAGTCGCTCAAGGTCGAGCACCTCGAGGGCGACCTGCGCGATGCGACGGTGACGATCTACCGGCACGACGACTTCGTCGATCTGTGCCGCGGGCCGCACCTGGAGCGGACCGGCCAGGTCAACCCGGACGGCGTGAAGCTGCTCTCGATCGCGGGCGCGTACTGGAAGGGCGATGCGCGCAACAAGATGCTCCAGCGCATTTACGGGACCGCCTGGCGGGACAAGGGCGAGCTTGAGGCATACCTGAAGCGGGTGGAGGAGGCGAAGCGGCGCGACCACCGCAAGTTGGGGCGCGAGCTCGATCTTTTTGGCACCTACGAGGAGGCGGGCGCCGGGCTGATTCTGTGGCACCCGAAGGGGGCCAAGATCCGGGCCATCATCGAGGACTTCTGGCGCGCCGAGCACGACAAGGGCGGCTACCAGTACGTCTACACGCCGCACTTCTACCGGGGCGACCTGTTCAAGCGCAGCGGCCATCTCGAGAAGTACTCTGAGATGATGTACAGCCCGATGGACATCGACGGGATCGACTACTACGCCAAGCCGATGAACTGCCCGGGCCACATCCTGATCTACTCGAGCCGGACGCGCAGCTACCGCGACCTGCCGATGCGGCTGTGCGAGCTTGGCACCGTGTACCGCTACGAGCCGTCGGGCACGCTGCACGGGCTGCTGCGGGTGCGCGGCTTCACCCAGGACGATGCGCACATCTTCTGCACGCCCGAGCAGCTCGAGGACGAGCTGGTCGGGGTGCTCGATTTCGTCGAGAACATGATGCGCGCGTTCCACTACACGTTCACCCGCTACTTGGCGACCCGCCCCGAGATGTCGCTGGGCGAGGATGCATCCTGGGAGATGGCCGAGAACGCGCTCCGGAAGGCGCTCGAGCGCCGCGGCTCGGACTATGTGCTCGACGAGGGCGGCGGGGTGTTCTACGGGCCGAAGATCGACTACAAGCTGTTCGACGCGCTCGGGCGCGAATGGCAGGGACCGACCCTGCAGCTCGACTTCAACCTGCCCGAGCGGTTCGATATGGTCTATACCGCGCCGGACGGCACGAAACAGCGGCCCGTCATGCTGCACCGGGCGCTGCTGGGGTCGATGGAGCGGTTCATCGGCGGGCTGATCGAGCACTATGGCGGGGCGTTCCCGGTGTGGCTCGCGCCGGTGCAGGCGCGCATCATGACAATCACAGATGCGCATGTTGGGTACGCCGAGTCGGTCGTCGAGCGGCTGCGGGAAGCTGGGCTGCGGCCGGAGCTTGACGCGCGGAACGAGAAGATCGGGTTCAAGATCCGCGAGGCGCAGGTTGAGAAGATTCCGTACAGCGTTGTGGTTGGCGACAAAGAGGTTGCAGCCGGTACCGTGGCTGTGCGAAAGTATCAGACGGGCACGACTGAACCGTGCCGTGTTGAGGAGCTCGTGACAAGGCTCCGCCGGGAGGCTGAAAACCGAGAACTGCTTGTAGGAGGAGACTGAGGATCACGACTCACGCGCGAATCAACAAGCAGATCCGGGTCGCGCAGGTCCGCACGATCGACGAGGACGGGAAGCAGCTCGGGATCCTGCCGATCGAGGAGGCGCTCCGGCTTTCCGGGGAACGCGGTCTTGATCTGGTCGAGGTGGCGCCCCAGGCCGATCCGCCCGTGGTGCGGATCATGGACTACGGCAAGTACCGCTTCGAGCAGACGAAGAAGGAGAAGCTGGCGAAGAAGCACCAGCACGCGGTCAAGATCAAGGAGATCAAGCTTCACCCGCGGATCGACCCGCACGATCTGTCGATCAAGGAACGGCACGCTCGCGAGTTTCTGGACAAGGGCTGCAAGGTCAAGGTGACCGTGCAGTTCAAGGGTCGCGAGCTGAGCCACATCGAGTTTGGCCAGCAGCTTCTGACCGACATGCTCAACGCGGTGAGCGACGTCGGCGCGATGGAGATGAAGCCGCGGCTTCAGTCGCGCCGGCTCTCGATGGTGATCGGGCCGCTCAAGGGCAAGCATGCCGGCCCTTCGCCCGCCCCGGCCAAGAGCGAGGCGCGCGAGTAACCCGTTCCGAGCGGAGCGGGTGACCCAGCACCGAGAGGATAGACGCAGCAACATGCCGAAACAGAAGACACGCAAGGGCGTCGTCAAGCGGTTCAAGACCACGGGCACCGGCAAGATCATGCGCCGCAAGGCGTTCGCCCGCCATCTGATGACCGACAAGACATCGAAGCGAAAGCGCCAGTTGCGCCACGGCACGACCGTATCGTCGGCGGACGCCAAGCGCATCCGCACGATGCTGCCGGGCAAGTAGGCGCACGGGAGCAGCAGCAATGGTTCGAGCGAGAGGATCGGTGGCGACGCGGCGTCGCCGCAAGAGAATACTCAAGAAGGCCAAAGGGTTCCGCGGCGCTCGGAGCAAGTTGTTCAAGAGCGCCAAGGAAACGCTGATCCGCGCCGGTGTCTACTCGTACCGCGACCGGCGGGTGCGCCGGCGCGACTTCCGCAGCTTGTGGATCACGCGCATCGGCGCGGCCACCAAACTCAACGGGCTTTCCTATTCCCGATTTATCGACGGGCTAAAGAAGGCCGGCGTGGAGCTCGACCGCAAGGCGCTCGCCGAGATCGCCGTGCGCGACGAGGCGGGGTTTACGGCGCTCGTCGAGCGGGCCAAGACCGCCTCGGAGATGGCGTAGGCGGTCTTCGACAAGGCAGGGTCGGCGCCCGCCCTTCACCCTTTCTTTCGTTTCCGGCTGGCTTTTCTTCGCAGTGCGGCGGCCAGCTTGTGCCCGAGCGAGGCGAGCGTCCGGGGGCCGGGCTGAGGACGAGACAAAGCGGTTCGGCCATGCTACAGTGCGCGCGCGTCGAGGGACGCGGCGCGCCGAGGGAAGCGGCGCGGCGCGCCGAGGGGAGCAGTGCGGGCGAGAGGGTTCGATGGATGTCGGACGATCTGAAGAAGATAGAGCGCGAACTGCATGAGGCGGTGGCCGCGAGCGCCGATCTGCGCGCGCTCGAGGCCGTCCGCGTCGAGTACCTCGGTCGCAAGGGGGCGATCACCGGCCTGCTCAAGCGGATCGGCACGCTGCCGGCCGAGGAGCGGCGCGACTTCGGCGCCCGCGTCAACGTGCTCAAGCAGGCGGCCGCCGACGCGATCGAGTCGCGCAAGGCCGCGCTCGAGGCCGCCGAGGCGGCGGCGAGGATGACGGCCGAGGCGGTGGACGTGACGCTGCCCGGCCGGCGCCCGACGATCGGCCGGAAGCACATCGTCACGCAGACGCTCGATGAGATTATCGAGATCCTCGGGGCGATGGGCTTCGCGGTCGAGTACGGGCCGGAGCTCGAGACTGAGTACTACAACTACGACGCGCTCAACTTCCCGCCCAACCATCCCGCGCGTGACATGCAGGACACGTTCTGGATCGACGACGGCCGGCACGAGGCCGGCGAGTATCTGCTTCGGACGCACACCTCGCCGGTGCAGATTCGCGTCATGGAGCGGATGCAGCCGCCCGTGCGCGTGATCATGCCGGGCAAGTGCTTCCGCAACGAGTCGGTCAACGTGCGCAGCCACGTGATGCACCACCAGGTCGAGGGGCTCTGCGTCGATGAGGGCGTCACGTTCGGCGACCTGAAGAGGACGCTGTATACGTTTCTCAAGACGTGGCTCGGGATGGACGTCGAGCTCCGCTTCCGGCCGAGCTACTTCCCGTTCACCGAGCCGAGCGCCGAGGTAGACGTGAGCTGCATTCTGTGCAGGGGCTCGGGCTGCCGAGTGTGCAAGCAAACTGGCTGGCTCGAGCTGGGCGGCTGCGGCATGGTCGATCCGAACGTGTTCCGGTCCGTCGGGTACGACGCCGAGAAGTACACGGGGTACGCGTGGGGCTTCGGCATCGAGCGGCTCACGATGATGAAATACGGCATCGAGGACATCCGGCTTTTCTTCCAAAACGACATGCGCTTCCTCGAGCAGTTCTAGGCAGGAAGGCGGTGCCATGGTCAAGTCGGCAGTGGAACAAGGCATTGACGAGATGGTCGAAACCGCGCAGCGGGCGTTCGGCGACCGCCTGCGCCGCGTCGTGCTGTACGGCTCATACGCGCGCGGCGACCACGACGCCGAGTCGGACGTCGACCTGCTCATCGTCGCGGACGGCGCCCGAGGGCCGGGCCGCGACAAGGTCATCGACGCGATGTCGTCGCTGTGTCTGCGTCTGGGCACGCTCATCGTGCCAGCACTCGTCGACGCGGCGCGCTGGCAGTGGCTCGTCGAACAACACGCCCCGATCGCGCTGAACATCATGCGAGAAGGACGGGTGCTATGGCCGCCCGAGAATACGTAGAAGCTCAGTTGGCGCGTGCCCATGACTGCCTGGCGGTGATCCCGTCCTTGATCGATGAGGGCTACAACGCCTTTGCCGTCGAGCGGGCTTACTACGCGTGCTTCCACGCGGCGAGCGCGCTGCTCGCCACGCGCGATCTGGGTTTCTCGAAGCATTCGGCCGTGATCTCAACGTTCGGTAAGGAGTTTGCCGCACCAAGGCTTATCGATCCGCTTCATCACGAGACGCTGTCCGACCTGTTTGAGGCGCGGCTAGACGTCACCTACCGGTTTGAGGCACCGCCGAGCCAGGAGGAAGCGCGAAAAAGCGAACGCCGCGCGACCGAGTTCGTCGCGGCCGTCGAGGAGTTCCTCTCAGGACGGCAACGGTGACGCGTCATGCGCACTCATGACTGAGGGAAGATGAAGGTACCGTATAGCTGGCTCAGGGAGTTCGTGGCGGTCGATGTGCCGGCCGAGGCGCTGGCGGACCGGCTCACGATGGCGGGGCTCGAGGTCACCGACCTCGTGCGCGTCGGCGACGAGCTGCGCGACATGAAGGTCGGGCAGATCAAGACGTGCGGCAAGCACCCGAACGCCGACAAGCTACAGCTCTGCACGGTCTTCGACGGCGAGCGCGATCTGCAGATCGTCTGCGGCGCCACGAACCAGAAGGCGGGCGACAAGGTGGCGCTCGCGTATCCGGGCCAGCGGTTCGCCTCGCTCAAGACGGGCGAGGAGACGGTCCTCACCAAGGCGAAGATCCGGGGCGTCGAGTCCGAGGCGATGATGTGCTCGGAGATCGAGATCGGTCTCGGCGAGGAAGCATCCGGCATCATGATCCTGCCCGCCGAGGCGCCGGTGGGCGCGTGCTTCGTCGAGGCGATGGGGATCGCCGACGCGGTGTTCGACATCGACGTGATGCCCAACCGGCCCGACGTCACGAGCGTTGTCGGCGTGGCCCGCGAGGTGGCGGCGCTGTTCGACGTGCCGCTGCGCGAGCCCGACTGCTCGGTGACCGAGTCGAAGGGCAAGCCGGTCGAGGAGTGGGCGAAGATCGAGATTCTTGATTCGGACCTGTGCTCGCGGTACGTGGGGCGGATCATCGACGGCGTGACGATCGGGCCGTCGCCGCTGTGGCTGCGGCAGCGGCTGATGAAGGTCGGCGTGCGGGCGATCAGCAACATCGTCGACGTGACCAACTACGTGATGATGGAGCTCGGGCAGCCGCTGCACGCGTTCGACTCCAGGCGCATCAAGGACGGCCGCGTGATCGTCCGGCGCGCGAAGGCCGGCGAGAAGATGACGACGCTTGACGACCAGGAGCGCGTGCTGGACGCCGAGATGCTCGTCATCGCTGATGCCACGGGGCCGATCGCGCACGCGGGCGTGATGGGCGGCGCTAATAGCGAGGTCGAGGTCGACACCACGACGAGCAAGATTTAGAGCG
>CAZCQN010000148.1:0-7937 GCA_964500825.1 uncultured Verrucomicrobiota bacterium
TCGTGCCGCGCGCGTCGTAGTCGCGGTGCGCGTAGAGGGTAGGGTAGGCGTGCTGGGCCGACAGCAGCGCGAGCACCGTATGCCCGTGGTTGTTGCGCTCGACGCCCACGAGCGCCGTGTTGTACAGCCGCCCGAGCTCATCGATTCTCTGGGCAAACACGTGCACCGGCCACCGCCCGTGCAGCTCGGCCGCCTGCTCGCCCGATTCCCGGTCGACGACCACCGCGCACGACGCGTCGCCGTCGGGCAGCCCCTCGGCCACGTCGGCGCCGACCACGTACTCGCGCCCCGCTTCCGGCCGACGCCAGATCGTCAGCCCGCCGCGCACCTCGACGGGCCCGACGCCGCTCGCCTTCGTGAGCAGCGCCTTCAGCGCGTCCGCATCGAACACGCCGCGCACACTCGTCAGGAACGCCTCGGCATCATTCGCCGGGTATTCCGCCACAAACCGGTCGCGCAGCTCGCGCCGCTTCGCCACCATCCACTTGAGCTGTGCGCGGTCGAGCCCATACGCCTTCGCCAGCACCCGATCCTCATCGCTGAGCGCCAGCCGCTCGTACTTCACCACCTCGAGCCGGCAGTCCGGATCCTCGAACCATCCAAAGAAGTGCGGCGCGAACCGGCTCTCGCCCCGTTTCGCCTCCTCCCACTCGACGTGGAACGCGTTGAACCCGTTCGCCGTCGACTCGATGCTCGCCTTCCCGTCGGCCCGCAGCGCCTGGAGCGCGCCCGCCTTGATCCGCTCGGGCCGCGGATAGAACGCGTACTCGCTCAGGTGCAGGTTGTCGATATCCTTGCCGCGCCCGAAGTCGAACGTCCCCGCCGTTCCGACCGTGTACTTCGAGTTCAACTCGCCGCAGAACGGCGCCGACTTCAAGAAAATCTCGCGCTCGCGGTCGCGTTTCAGCTTCGGCTTTAAAAAATCCGGCAGGCGTTCCACGAACAGCTTGACCTTCCCGAAAATCTCGATCGTCGTGTCGAGGTTGTGCGCAATGACCGTCGAGTTCGTGTTCGGCCGGAACAGCGTCTCATGAAAAAACTCCGCACACTTATACGTCGAAATCCCCACCTTGCGCGCCTTGAGAATAATGTCGAATCGCGTCCGCGCCTCGTGGTACCGGCGCTGGACCGGATTGAACTCGAGCGCCACCAGCTCGCGCCGCTTATCCACGATCCACAGGTACTTCGCCGCGAAATACGCGAAATCCTCCGCACACCGCCGCGCTTCCGCTCGCTCCTCAGTCGTTAGCTCAGTCGCATCAGCCATCGTCGCGTCCCATCCAGGTTCCAGCAGACAAAGACGAAGCGGCGCCCCTCACGAGGCGCCGCCCATCCACGGACGTTCTTCTTTCGCGGTGATTATACTCGATTTGCCTACATTTTGTCAAGCCTGACCGCGCCGCGAGCGCGTCAAGAGCACCGGCCTCTGATCGCGAGGAGCGCTCGAACCGCTCTGCCGGCGCTTGAGCTTAGGCACCATAAGCGACGACGGCGACGCCTCATGCGACGCGCCCTGCACGGCCCGCGTCGCATGAACCATCGCCGTCGTCTTTGCCGGCCCGTAGAATCGCGGCCCGCGTAGCGGGCCTTGTGAAAACGCCATATTATACCGCAATAAGTCCTTGTCTGTCAACAACAAATGTACGCGCAGACCGGCCCCGAACCCGCCCGCATAACACACCCCTTAACAGCCGCTTAACGCCAAGAACACGAAGTAGTTTACTAGGTTGCACAAGATTGTCCTCCCCCGCGCCAAGCCGCCACCTGCCGCTCTCAACAGCCAACGGCTCCGTCGAAGAAACGCAGGTGCTGTCCTCACGGTCCCTGCCCTGAACGGGCTTTATTGGACAGCACTGGTTTCCGGCGCCTCGTATGAGGCGCACGAACACCCTGGGTTATAGGGACACCGTGATGAAGAGCGATAGCCTAAAAGGCTTCCATAGGTCGCCATTCTCAACAGGCCTTACTCTCCGTCCTTCTTCGGCACCAGCTCCAGAGCAACCGAGTTGATGCAGTACCGCTTCCCCGTCGGATCCGGGCCGTCGTCGAACACATGCCCCAGGTGCGACCCGCACCGCGCGCACACCACCTCGACGCGCACCATCCCGTGGCTCTTGTCGGGCACCAGCCGCACGCTCTCGTCACTCCTGGGCGCCCAGAAGCTCGGCCACCCTGTACCCGACTTGTACTTCGCCTCCGAGCCGAACAGATCGTTCCCGCACGCCACGCACACGTACGTCCCCCGCGTCTTCGAGTCCCAGCACTCGCCCGTGAACGGCCGCTCCGTCCCCTTCTGCCGGCAGACCCGGTACTGCTCCGGCGTCAGGATCCGTTTCCAGTCCGCGTCCGTCTTCACGACCTCTCCAGCTCCAGCCGCCCGGTCCGATTCCTGCACGTTTCGGCTCACCGCTCCATTCCTTTCGACCTGCGTCACGGCGAGATACGCCCCTATCCCGACCGCAGCGATCAACAACAACGCCTTCCACATCATCCCAACAAAAAGCCGGGGACCGTCCGGGCATACACAACACGCCCAGCCGGTCCCTCAATCTATCCTTATGTCAGCCGACCGATACTCAGCCCTTCAAGACCGGCAACACCGACCGCGGCCCGGGAGTTCCGCCAAGACGCCAGAGTCCCTATTCCCGGCCGCGTTGAGCCCACCGCGAGCGCCGCAGGCGCGGTAGGCGGTAGCCTGGTCCGTAAGGGCCAGGGAAGTAGATCGGTCAACGAACAACACGAGCGTCGTAGGTGCGACAGAACCTCATCGCCGCCGCGCTTGTCTCCCACGGCTCTTGCGTGGCGCCTGGCAGGGCGAGTTCTTTGGGACGAGCTTCTTCAGCCGCTTGCACCACACCGCGGCCACCGTGCCGCACGCGCCCTCGAGCGCCTCGTCGGGGAACGCCGCATCCGGGCAGTTGTAGTCGCACCACTTCATCGCGCACCCATGATACACGATCCGGGCCCCCCGGCGAAGCCGGCTCCCTTTGCGCCTTGGCGCCTTTGCGTGAGACTCCTCCTAAGACCTTGACACCGACGGCACCCTCCGCTATAAGCGGCGCCAAATGCGACCCGCCTCGGGCCTGTCCCACCCGTGCACGGGCCATGTCCGCGCCGTACCGCATCGATTGAGGAGTTGGTATTGGCGACGTTTCGCGGGGGCATCCATCCCGCACCTCACAAAGACCTCACCGACGAGCGCGCGCTCGACAGCGCCGCGCCGCCGGCGCTGGTCCGAATCCCCCTGCAGCAGCACATCGGCGCGCCCGCCAAGCCCGTCGTCAAGAAAGGCGACGCGGTGAAGGTCGGCCAGACCATCGCCGAGCCCGGCGGCTTCGTCAGCGTACCCCACCACGCGACCGTCTCCGGCACCGTCAAGGCGATCAAGGAGCTCCCGCACCCGTCGGGCCGGAACCTCACCGCGATCGAGATCGCCAACGACGGCGCCGACACGCCCGCCGACGAGCTCGAGCCGATCCGCGACTGGCCGAACGCCGATCCCACGCTCCTGCGCGACCGCGTTCGCGACGCCGGCATCGTCGGCCTCGGCGGCGCCGCGTTCCCGACCCACGTAAAACTGTCGCCGCCCGACGACAAGCCGATCCATACCGTCATCCTCAACGGCGCCGAGTGCGAGCCGTACCTCACCTGCGACCACCGCCTCATGCTCGAGGCACCCGACGCCATCCTCGTCGGCGCGCAGATCGTCCGCCGGTGCCTCGGCGCGAAGCGCATCATCGTCGCCATCGAGGACAACAAGCCGCGCGCGCTCGACATCATGCGCCGCAACGCGCGCAGCCTCGACGACGTCGAGGTGCTCGGCCTCCGCAATAAGTACCCGCAGGGCAGCGAGCTCCAACTCATGAAGGCCGCGCTCGACGTCGAGCTGCCCAAGAGCAGGCTGCCGATGGAGGCCGGCGTCGTCGTCCAGAACGTCGGCACCGCGCTCGCCATCTACGAGGCCGTCATCGCCGGCCGCCCGCTCGTCGAGCGCGCCGTCACGATCACCGGCCCGGCGATCGCCGCACCGCGCAACCTGCGCGTCCGCATCGGCACGCTCTGCACCGACCTCATCGAGCAAGCGGGCGGGATCGCCGGCGACGTCGCCGACGAGGTCGGGCGCATCATCCTCGGCGGGCCGATGACGGGCCTCGCGCTGTCGACGACCGACGTCCCAGTCATGAAAGGCACGTCCGGCATCCTCGCCCTGCGGCGAGGCGATCTTGTCGATTACGAGCTCAACGCCTGCATCCGCTGCGCCAAGTGCGAGACGCACTGCCCCGCGCGACTCGCCACGGCGCGCATCGGCCTCGCCGTCGAGCTCGACAACATCGAGCGCGCCGAGCGCCTTGAGGTCCTCCAGTGCATCGAGTGCGGCTGCTGCTCATACGTCTGCCCGGCGCGCCGCCCGATGACGCACCTGATGCGCGTCGGCAAGAGCAAAGTGCTTCGCGAGCGGGCGAGGAGGAAGGCCAGTGGCTGAGCCGAAGTTGCTGAGCGTCTCGTCCTCGCCCCACGTGCGAACGCGCGAGGACGTCGGCCACACCATGCGCGACGTCATCATCGCCCTCGTGCCCGCCCTCGTCGGGTCGATCATCTTCTTCGGCACCCGCGTCGCGATGCTCACGTCGATCGCCTGCCTCACCGCACTCGCGACCGAGATCGCCCTCGTCCTGTGGCGAGGCCGCACCGTCGACCGAGGAGCCGTCAAGTCCGCGCTCGTCACCGGCATCCTCATGACCTTTTGCCTTTCGCCCCTCGTGCCGTGGTGGATGGTCATCATCGGCGCCGTCGTCGGGATCGGCCTCGGCAAGCACGCCTTCGGCGGACTCGGCCACAACGTCTTCAACCCCGCGCTCGTCGGGCGCGCATTCCTCATGAGCGCCTACATGGGCCCGATGACGACCTGGGACATCCCGCGCAAGGTCGACGCACTCACCGGCGCCACCCCGCTCGCCCACATGAAAGCCGCCGCCTACGACAAGCTGCCCGACCTGTGGACCCTGGCGATCGGCAAGATCGGCGGCTGCATCGGCGAAACCTCGGCCATCCTCCTCCTCGTCGGGGCCGCGTATCTTCTCATTCGCAAAGTCATTAGCTGGCACGTCCCGGCCGCCTATCTCGGCACGCTCGCCCTGTTCGTCTGGATCTTCGGCGGCACGTACAAGCCCGAGGGCGGCAAGGCCGTCGTCCGGTTCTTCGACGGCATCGGCCCGGCCGGTCTCGGTGTCATCCCCATCCACCTGCTCGCGGGCGGCGCCATCCTCGGCGCGTGCTACATGGCGACCGACTACGTCACGAGTCCCATGACTCGGACCGGGATGCTCATCTTCGGCGTCGGCTGCGGCCTGCTCACCGGCGTGATCCGAATCTTCGGCGGCTATCCCGAGGGCGCGTCCTACGCGATCTTACTCATGAATATGACCGTGCCGCTCATCGACCGCGCGACCATGCCGCGGCTGTTCGGCGCGAAGGCGCTCAAATGAACGAGACGCTGAAAGAAAAGCCGGTCACCCTCGTCGCCGTGTTGGGCCTCGTTTGTCTGCTCGCGGGCGCGGCGCTCGGCCTCGTCTACCTGGGCACCGAGAGCGGCATCAACGCACGCGAGGCGGAGGCCAAGCGCGACGCGCTGCTGCGCGTGCACCCGAACGCCTCGCCCAACGGCTTCAAGCTCGTCGAGACCGAGCCCGGGGAAAGCGGCGAGCCCTACACCTACTACGAAGTCTACGACAAGTCGCTCGACGATGAGATGAAGACACTCATCGGCTACGCGTGCGAAGGCCGGGCGCACGGCTACAGCAGCACGATCGTCGTGACCGTCGGGCTGAAAAACGACGGCAAAACGATCACGGGCATCAGCATCACCGCCCAGCAGGAAACGCCCGGCCTCGGCGCCAACTGCGAAAAGGTCGAGTCGACCGAATACATCTGGCACATCGTCGCGCCAAGCGACGGCGAGCCGGAAACCGAACCGTGGTTCCAAAAGCAGTTCAGAGAGCGGACCGTCGACAGCCTCGTGCGCGAAGGGAAGACGTACAAAGGCATCAACGCGATCAGCGGCGCGACGATCACGACGAACGCCGTCGTGCGTGCCGTCCTCGACGCTGTGAGCACGTTCCATGAGGCCACCGGCATGGGCGACGTCGACGCCACAACCTCCGCCACGGCGACCGAGTGGACCGACGAAGCGGAGCACGAGAACGAGTGAGCACGCCCGCATCACAGCAATTCAGCAAAGGCCTTTCGAAGACCAACCCCGTCTTCGTCTTGCTCCTCGGCTTGTGCCCGACGCTCGCCGTGACGACCACCGTCCGCGACGCCGTCGGCATGGCCATCGCCGCGACGTTCGTCCTCGTCTGCTCAAACGTCATCATCTCGCTCACGCGTAGCTTCATTCCGCCGAGGGTCCGCATCCCGTGCTTCATCGTCGTCATCGCGACGTTCGTCACCATCGTCGAGCTCGTGATGCAGGCGTACGTCCCCGTGCTCTACAAGAGCCTCGGCATCTTCGTCCCGCTGATCGTCGTCAACTGCATCATCCTCGGCCGCGCCGAAGCATTCGCCTCGAAGAACCCGCCCGGCGCCTCGTGTCTCGACGGGCTCGGCATGGGCATCGGCTTCGGCTGGGCGCTGGTGATTCTGGCGACCGTCCGCGAGGTGCTCGGCAACGGCACCTTCCTCGGCTACAAGCTCATTCCCGGCTTCCAGCCCGCATTGATCATGATCCTGCCGCCGGGCGCGTTCCTGACTCTTGGAATCATTTTGGGGTTCATCAACTGGCGGCGTGTCCGCAGAGCGCGCGACCGACGCGCCGCGTAACAACACGGCAAGGAAGAGAACGGCCGAATGGGAGCAGGCGAGGCATTCACAATCCTGATTAGCACGATGCTCGTCTACAACTTCGTGCTGGCGCGTTTCCTCGGCCTCTGCCCGTACATGGGCGTGTCGAAAGACACGAGCTCCGCCATCGGCATGGGCATGGCCGTCATCTTCGTCATGACGCTGGCGTCCGCCGTCACCTGGCCCGTCTACCGGTTCCTGCTCGCGCCGTCGACGGCCAACGTCTGGTACCGCATCTTCGGCGGCGACCCGGCCAGCTACGACCTCACGCGCGTGCTGCGCACGATCTCGTTCATCCTCGTGATCGCCGCGCTCGTCCAGTTCGTCGAGATGTTCATCCGCAAAGTCAGCCCCGGCCTGTATCGTGCGCTCGGCATCTACATCGCGCTGATCACGACCAACTGCGCCGTCCTCGGCGTCGCGGTCCTTAATATTGATATGTTCTTCAAGGGCGCCGAGCCGGTCCCGGGCTCGTACTTGAAAGCCATCTTGCAGGGATTCGGCGCCGGCATCGGCTTCACACTCGCCATGGTCCTCATGTCGTCCATTCGCGAACGCCTCGAGCTCGCCGACGTGCCCGAGCCGCTCAAGGGCGTCCCGATCGCCCTCATCGTCGCCGGCCTCATGTCCATGGCGTTCCTCGGCTTCGCCGGCTTGATTTAGGGAGGGAAGCAGCCACAGATTCGCACAGATCAACACTGATTCTCCGGCAGCCCGGACGCC
The DNA here is from genome assembly GCA_964500825.1 of uncultured Verrucomicrobiota bacterium. GTDB lineage: Bacteria > Auribacterota > JABMQX01 > JAFGEW01 > JAFGEW01 > CAYUZG01. The sequence goes on from CAZCQN010000148.1 coordinate 7,564, forward strand.
TGAGGACATCTCGTAGCGCTTGTGTTGCTACGGCACGAGGGGCAACGCAAGCCCCCTTCAGGTTCTCCGGCAGCCCGGACGCCTGAGGACATCTCGTAGCGCTTGTGTCGCTACGGCACGAGAGGCAACGCAAGCCCCCTTCAGGGGGCGCATGGCAGTAGCCTCGGGCGCAAGCCCGTGGAAAGCGTGAAGAAGGAAAACCCCAAGCCCCCTTCAGGGGGCGCATGGCAGTAGCCTCGGGCGCAAGCCCGTGGAGAGCGTGAAAAGAAGGAGCAGAGAGCCCCCTTCAGGGGGCGCATGGCAGTAGCCTCGGGCGCAAGTGGAAAGCGTGAAGAAGGAAAACCCCAAGCCCCCTTCAGGGGGCGCATGGCAGT
>CAZCQN010000149.1:0-7865 GCA_964500825.1 uncultured Verrucomicrobiota bacterium
AAGCATCATGGCCAAGATCGCCAAATGTAAAGAAGCGTTAGACGCACCACACTAGGAGGTTCAGGGCATGAAGCGGCTCATCTGTTCAACGACTGTCGTCCTGATGCTGCATACGTTCGCGTGCGCAATCGGCGCTGCGGCTGCCGAGCCCGCCGAGCCGGAGACGGTCACGATGTTCGGCAACACGTACAGCCTGGTGCCCGACGATGAGCTCCGAGCGCTCGGGTTCGAGTTCCCCGACCTCACGCTCGACGAGAACGCGGCGACCTACTACCTGAAGGCGATCGAGGCGTACGTGGAGCCGGCACGAGGCTCGGGTTTATCCCGGCTTCGCGATGAGGTGATGGCCGGCCGCTGTACCGACGCGTCGGGCGCGCTGGTGCCCTACCTGGAGGACAACAAGAAGGCGCTCGAGCTCATCGAGCAGGCCGCGGCTCAAGACGGCTGCCATTTCCCCGTGGTGCTGCCGCTGGGCGAGTCGCTCGAGACCATGTCGGTCGCTGAGATTCTCCTGCGGTACCTCGCCGGGATGAGGGAGTTCGCCCGGTTCGTGGTCACCGAGGGGAAGGCGCGCGAGTTCGAGCGCCGCTACGAGGACGCGCTCGACGCCTACAGGCTCGCGCTCCGGATCGGCAACCACGCCGCGCAGGGTCCGACGCTCATCGAGGGGCTCGTCGGCATTGCGTGCAACATGATCGGCATGAGGGCGATCGAGCAGTGCCTTGTGCGCTACGAGCTCGACGAGCATGCGCTAGCGATGGCGCAGTTGCGCGTGCACGAGCTATCGAAGCAGCGCCCGAGCGTCGTCACCGCGATGCGCGGCGAACGGGTGTGGTCAACGAGCGTGGTCGAGTCCCTGATCGACCACCCAAAGGGACTTCGCTCTTTCGTGGGAGAGGCCGTATGGAGGTTCGTGCTCAGAAGCGAGGAGGGCCAGGAGCAGATGCGCCACGACGTGCGCGCGTTCTGGGACGAGATCGAACAGGCGCTCGAGCTGCCGCTTCCCGAGTTCATCAAGACCGGCGCCGGCGAGGAGCCGATCAGGAAGGCCAAGGCGCGCAAGTTCCCGCCGAACATCATGAGCGCACTCGGCCCGGCGCTGGCGCGCGTCCGCACCACGTATGGTCTCAACGAGGTGTCGTGGATCGTGCTCGATATCGAGTTCGCCCTGGCGCGGTACGCGGACGAGCACGGCATGTACCCTCAAACGCTCGACGAGCTCAAGCCGCTCATGCTCACCGATGGGATTGACCCGTTCTCGGGCAAGCCGCTCCACTACCGGCTCGAGCCCGACGGTGGCTACACGATCTGGAGCGTGGGCGAGAACCTCGTCGATGACGGCGGTGTAGCGGCGAAGGGCGTGCGCTGGAGGCAGGCCGACTACGTGTGGAACTCGGCATTGATCGCCGGTACGGATTAGTGCTTGTTGGTGTATAATCCCCCCGAGACTCACCGGGGAGGCCACAGGCACATGAAGCAGCTCACCTGTTCATTTCTTGCCGTGCTGATTGCTCACGTGTTGGCGTGCGCGACAAGTGCGCTAGCCGGCCAGGAGGCCGAGCCGGAGACGATCACGATCCGCGGCGAGACCTACACCGTCGTGCCCGACGCCGAGATGCAGGCCCTCGGCTTCGAGTTCGCGGATGTTTCGCGCGAGGAGAACGCCGCCTACGACTACATCGCGGCGATGAACGCTTACCGTCCGTGGGAAGGCAAGGGGGCCCGTCACGCCATCGATGCTGTGCGCGACGGATGGCCGGACGACGACAGGGAATTGAGGCAGTACGTGGCTGCGAATGCGGAGGCGCTGCAGCATGTGCGCGCCGGGGCGGCGAAGCAGGCGTCGCATTTCCCGTTCATCTGGTGTTCGCCCGACGGCATGCCCACACAGGCTGAGATGGTCGCCCTCGTCCCGCTTCGCATTCCCATGTACGCTCACCTCCGCGAGCTAGCGCGCTTGCTGTCGGTCGTCGGCGCGATGCACGAGCACGACGGCGACCTCGCGGGGGCGATGGACGCCTACCTGACTGCAGTCACGCTGGGGGTCCACCTAAGCCAGGATACACTGCTGGTGGACTGGCTCGTCGCCGCGGCCATCTGGCGCATCGGAACAGGACGAGTGCTCTCCTTTGCGGTCAAGCACGAGACACCAGAGGACGTGTTGCTCGACGCTCAGAAGCGGCTTGCAACGCTTCGCGCGCTGCGCCCAGGGCAGGCCGCGGTTATCCGGTCCGAAGCTGTGTTCACGCGAGCATACATGGCGTACGCGTTTCGCCAGGACGGTGCTCCCTTGCCCGAGGTGCAGAGGCGGCTGCTCGAAGCGGACAAGGGGTTCTGGGAGGCGTTCGAGGCAGTGGCCGGGCTGCCGCTGCCCGAGTACATGCGACCCACAACAGCGGCTTCGAGATCTGGACACGAGCGGCTGCAGCGCGCCTTGGCGCAGCTGAAAGCGGCCGTCCCCAATGCCGAATGGATGGCGCTCGCCGACCCCAGCGGCATCATGGACTACCCGCGTATCCGTGGTGACGAAGATGTGTCGTGGACGATCACCGACGTATTCCTCGCCCTCGCACGGTGGAAGGCTGAGCACAACGAGTACCCCGAGAAGCTAGAAGATGCGAGAGACTTGATGCTCTCGGACGGGATCGACCCGTTCTCGGGCGAGCCACTCAAGTATCGGCGCGAGGACGACGGCTCGTTCACGCTCTGGAGCTTCGGCGAGAACTTCAAAGACGACGGCGGAAACGAGACGCTCGTCCACAAGCACTGGGGCGGCCCCGACTACGTCTGGAGCTCTCGCTTGGAGTCCGATGGAGAGTGAGGAGGAGATCGTGCACAGGTTCGGTGTCGGCGGTTCGGGAGGAGTGACGATGAAAGCGCGTGCGGTTCTATTGCTGGTGGTGGCGGTGTTCTTGCCTGTGCTCGCGCGTGCGGGCGAACAGGCCGAGCCGGAGACGATCACGATCGCGGGCAAGACGTACACCGTCGTGCCCGACGCGGAGATGCGCGCCCTCGGCTTCGAGTTCCCGGACGTCCCGCGCGACGAGAACGCCGCCTACGACTACATCGCGGCGATCAACGCATACACGCCGTTCGAAGACAGGGAGCTCGAGTTGCTCGCGCACCGTGTCGCCGGCGGGCGCACCAGCTGGAACGACGCGCCGCCCGAGCTTCGCGAGCACGTGCAGAACAACCAGAAGACGCTCGAGTTGCTTCGCGCGGGCACGCGGAAGGCGCGATGTCACTTCCCGTTCGTCGACACCGCGCCTCCTGGCCGCGAGGTGCCCCTTATCTTCAGGACGTACCTGTCTCCCCGTTTCTCAGGGGCTCGCCAGATGGTGGGGTTCCTTGGCCCGGCCGGCTCGATGCACGAGCATGACGGCGAGTATGCCGAAAGCCTGGCGTTGTACGCGGATGCGGCGGCGCTCGGGGTGCACGTCGAACAGGATGCTTCGATCATAGCTTTTTTCAGTGGGTACGCATGCGCCGGCATCGGGCTGGAGCACATTTGCCGATGCGTGACGGGAGCCAGGATTGACGACGTTCACCTCCTCGAGACGCAGAAGCTCCTGGCGCGGGTTCGCGCCCTGCGGGCGGGCTGCCTCGATGTGATCCGCTGGGAGCGGGTCCACTCAACCCGGGTGCTCGAGTACGTGTTTGGGGAGGAGCAGATCTCTTGTTTAGAGCTGGACGTCCGGTCCTGGCCGAACGTTCTGGTGGCGCTCCTGCTCAGCTCGCCCAAGTTCCAGGCAGCGATGCGTGCGGGCCACGAGCGATTCTGGGATGCCTTGACACGGTATGCTCGGGAACCTCTACCCGACTACATCCGAACGACCACGCGCTATCTCGACAGCAAGCCCGAGCAGTTCCGCGCTTTCGTCGCCGACCTCCCGTGCTTCATCGCGTTGTGGGGGTTGACGAACCGCGACCCCATCATCACCTACCGGATGTTGTACGACCGGGAGGATTTGGAGTGGACTGTGACCGACACGTTCCTTGCCTTGGCCCGCCACAAGGGCAAGCACGGCGAGTATCCGGAGACGCTCGACGAGGCGAAGGACCTCATGCTCTCGGACGGGATCGACCCGTTCTCGGGTGAGCTGCTCAAGTACCGGCGCGAGGCTGACGGCTCGTTCACGCTCTGGAGCGTCGGCGAGGACCTCGTCGACGACGGCGGCAAGCACAAGGAGGGCGCTGCGCGCTGGTATGGCCCCGACTACGTATGGACCTCCCGCGTGGAGTCCGATGCGGAGTGAGAAGCAGGTCGTGCACGGGTTCAGCGACGGTGGTTTGGGAGGTGTGACGATGAAGACGCGTGCGGTTTTGTTGCTGGTGGCCATGCTCGTGCCGGGGCTCGTGCACGCCGGCGAACAGGCCGAGTTGGAGACGATCACGATTCGCGGCTCGACCTACAGTATCGTGCCGGACGAGGAGATGCGCGCCCTCGGCTTCGAGCTGCCCGACGTGGCGCCCGACGAGAACGCGGCGAGCGACTACCTCAAGGCGATCGAGGCGTACTGGCCGAAGGATCGCCGCGAACCGCTGCTCGACCTCCGCGACAAGGTGATCGAGGACGGCTGGACGGCCGAGTCGGCTCCGCTGGCCGAGTACTTCGAGCAGAATGAGAAGACGCTCGAATGGCTCCGCGCGGCGGCGTCCAAGGACGTGTGCCACTTCCCGGTTTTGGTTCCCGAAGGCTCGTCGCTCGACGAGACCGGCCCGGCGGACATCCTGCTGCCGTACTTGATGTATTTCGGGGAGCTTGCGCGGTTCCTCGTCGCGGTGGGCAACTTCCACGAGTTTGAGGGGCGCACCGGCGACGCGCTCGACGCCTACGTGCTTGCCCTGCGCCTCGGCGGGCACGTGGCGCAGGATCCGATCCTCATCAATGGCCTTGTCGGCCTCGCGTGCGATCAGATCGCCATGCGGCCGATCGAGCAGTGCCTGATTCGGCACGAGATCGACGACGAAACGCTTGCGAAGGCCCATAGACACTTGGCCGCAATCGCCGGCGGCCGGCCGAGCCTGCTCGTTTCGCTGCGGGGCGAGCGGGCACTCTCGACGAGCATGGTCGAGCACTTGATCGAGCACCCGGCGTGGCTCCGCGAGTACGCCGAGGCGCTCGGTGCGTCGGAGCACGTCAGGGGCGAGCTATGGCAAGCGGCCGTTGCCATGATGCTTGCGATGGAGGAGGGGCGTGAGCAGATCCGCACGGATGTGCGCGTTTTCTGGACCGCGATCGACGAGGCGCTCGAGATGTCGCTGGCCGAGTTCATCAGGACCGATGCTGGCGAGCAACCGCTCAAGCAGGCCAGGGCGCGCAAGGTGCCCCCGAACATCATGTCCGTGCTGGGGGGTCGGGTTTTCTGGGGTGCGTATCGCCTTCGCGCGCAACGAGCTGTCGTGGACCGTGCTCGACGTCGAGTTCGCCCTGGCCCGGTATGCCGCCGAGCACGGCACCTACCCTCAAACGCTCGACGAGCTCAAGCCGCTCATGCTTGCCGACGGGATCGACCCGTTCTCGGGCGAGCCGCTCCACTACCGGCTCGAGGCCGACGGCGGCTTCACGATCTGGAGCGTCGGCGAGGACCTTAGAGACGATGGCGGAGAGGCAACACTGGTCCGGAAGGACTGGGGCGGGCCCGACTACGTGTGGACCTCGCGCGAGTAGCCGACAGCCCGTCCGAATCGTCCGACACACCCCCATCCCCATTCCCCGTGTCCCCCGTGCCCCCCCCCGTGGTTGAAAAGAAAAGAATCAAAACCACGGGGGGGGGCACGGGGGACACGGGGGAGGAACACAAAGGCGTTGCGGTGGTGTGAGGGCTCTGGTAGGAGAGGAGAGCATCCGGCGTGTTGGGAGGTCGGCATGGACGCGACGACGCACGAGCGCGAGACGGAAGCGCTGCTGCGCATCACGCGCACGATGAGCGACGGGGTGCCGTTCGAGGAAGCGCTCCACGTGATGATCGAGGAGACGCGCAAGCGGCTCGCGTTCGACGTGTTCGCCGTCGTGCTGCTTGACGAGGCGACCGAAGCCCTCGGCATCAAGATCGCGCGCGGCATCAGCAACGCGTTCATCAAGCGCTACCGCCGGCCGATCGGCACGGGCGCGACGGCGAAGCTGCTCTGGAGCGAGGAGCCGGTGCTCTTGGCCGACGCGGGGGCGGCGTCGGCCGAATACGATGAGCTGCGGCTCGAGAACGACTGTGCGTCGCTGCTGTGCGTGCCGATCGTCGTGGGCGGCGGCGGGATCGGCTACATCCAGGTCGAGCGCTCGTCGGGCAAGCCGTTTACGCACGACGACCTGCGGTTCGCCCAGCTCGTGGCCAACCTGAGCGGGACGGCGCGCGAGATGGGCTGGCTGCGCGAGCAGACCGAGCAGCTCACCGTCGTCGATCCGGTCACGCAGACGCTCAAGCACAACGCCTTTTTGCGGGCGTTCGGCCGCGAGCTCGAGCGGGCTAAGATTCTGGCCGTGCCGACGGGCGTCGGGCTGCTCGACCTCGACAACTTCAAGCCGTACAGCGAGATCCACGGCCTCAACGCGGGCCGCAAGGTGCTCGCCGACGTCGCCGGCATCGTCAAGACCCACCTCAAAGGTGTCGACCTGCTTGGCCGTGTCGGACTCGACGAGCTGGTCTTGGCCGTGTTCAACGTCGGCGATCAGGACAGCGCGCAGCGGCTGTTCGACTCGATCCGCGAGGCGGTGGCCAAGTACGGCCGTTCGTGCGGCAAGCCCCACCCGGTGGCGACGATCGGCGGGGTGATCATCAAGCCGGGCCAGGAGGCGGGCGATTTCACCTCCCTTGTGCTCCGGCTGCGGTACGCGCAGCACCTGGCGCGCGACCAGGGCGGCAATCGCGTCCTATTCGTTGAGCTGTAGCCTGTTACAGCGTCTACCTTCCGTTTCCTCATTCTTACCAAGGGTTGATGTAGGCGAAAAGAAAGTGAACTTTTCTCTTGACAATTCGCTTTAGTTTCGCCATACTCCGACCGTTATAAGGTCCAGGTGTGCCCCTCCCGAGTTGCTTCGCAGGCAAGGTTGCTTTTTCGGCAAGCGGGACGGGGCACCTGGCCTTGCGGTGCACAACGATCGGGGATGGTGATGACTGCTGCCCAAAAATCGGCACAGGCACCTATTTTTTACCCTGAAGTAGGTACCTGTCCCCATTTTTGCCATCTGCACGTGCACTCGAACTACACGCTGATGTCGGGCGCGAGCCGGGTCGACGAGATCGTGCAGGCGGCTGCGCGGCTGGGGTACGACGCCGTGGCGCTGACGGACACCAACGCGCTCCACGGCGTGGTGCCGTTTTACCAGGCGTGCGAGGCGGTCGGCCTCAAGCCCATCATCGGCGCCGAGCTCGAGCTCGACGGCGTGCAGGCCGTGGTTTTGGCGCGGGATCTCGAGGGGTACCGCTCGCTGTGCCGGATTGTGACGGCACGCCAGGTCGACGACGACTTCCCCACGCGAAAAATAGGGACAGGCACCTATTTTTTGTCGCGGCGTTCCGACAACGTTCCGTGTGGTCCGAGAAAAATAGGTGCCTGTCCCTATTTTTCGGTCGAGAAGCTTGTTGGGTGGCTTGAGCCGGCGGCGGATCGTCTGTTTGTGCTCACGGCGGACGAGGGGCTGCTTCGTGCGCTGGCGGTGACGGCGGTGAGGGAGTCGCTCTTCGTCGAGCTTCAGCGCTACGGCGACTACGCGAGCCGCAAGCGCGTCGAGTTTCTTGGGGCGCTGGCCGACGAGCTCGGCCTGCGCACGGTGGCGACGAACGGCGTCATGTTCGTCGAGCCGGAGGGGTACGAGCGCCACCGGCTGCTCACGGCCATCCGCAAGAACACGACGCTGTCGAAGCTGC
>CAZCQN010000150.1:0-7857 GCA_964500825.1 uncultured Verrucomicrobiota bacterium
GGTAGCGGGGGTTGGATTCGAACCAACGACCTCCGGGTTATGAGCCCGACGAGCTGACCAGACTGCTCCACCCCGCACCAGATAGATGAGCAGTGTCGCGGGAGGTTCTTAGTCCATCCGGCTCAACGTGTCAAGCGGCATTTTGGGGCGGGTCGACGATCGCTGGCGCCCTGGAAGGACTCAGGTAGTGGTTCTGTCCTCTTGGGTCGCCTCGGTGGTGATCTCCATCCAATAGAAGCGCACCATCCACACGTCGCCTTCGCGTCGGAGGTGGGGCATCAGCGGCGCCCACTTCGGCTCGTCCGGGTCGTCTGGTCCTACGCCGTCCTGCCAGAACTCCTCGACGATTTTCATGCCGCACTGCTCGTAGCAGCGGACGGCCCGAGCATTCGTCGCCGCCACGTCGAGGCGGATGGAGCGGAAGCCGGTTTCGAGTACGGCTTCGAGCAGTGGCCGCAGCGTCTCGGCCCCATACCCTTGGTTGCACACGTCCGGCCGAATCCGGATCCCCATGTTGGCGATGAGACGCTTCTCGTAGTCGATACCGAAAAACGCGTGGAAGCCGATGACCTCGTCCGTGGCCGGCAGCACAACGGAGTAATGGCAGCAGTCCGGCTTGTCGAGGACCGTCCACCACTGCCCTTCACACCTCTGCCGCGCCTTCGCGTTGATGTTGAAGCACTCAAACGGCCACGGATAGCCGGGCCAGGCGTCGAACTGCGCGATGTCGTCCGCCGTTGTCCGACGCACCACGGTCCGGGGCGTGATGATCTCGTTCGGCAAGGACTCCTTGTCCATTCAGCAACTCTTCTAGCCAGGTGGCGTGCGGTTCACGGCTCTTGTTTCTAGAGGTCGAGACACCACACGAGCATCGCCTCGTGGGCGAAGCGCGGATCGTTGCCATAAGCGCAGGGGCTGATGAGGCCCAGGTAACAGCCCTTACCGGCGTAGAAATGGCACGCGGGCACGTTGATGTTCTGGGTTTCCGCGGCGAGGACCCCGCAGCCTTGCTCGCGTGCGCAGGTGACTGCCTGGTCGAACAGCATCGAGCCGATCCCGCGGCCACGGTGGTCCGGATGAACACGGATGTCCCAGAGCACGGCGACGTCGTCGCGGCACGTGAGCGGGCAGGCACCAAGCGAATCAACAACAACAACGGCGGCGCCCACCGGCTTCTCTTCGTCGAAGGCCACGAAGGGGTGTACGCGCGAAGGGTCGAACCGCTTGGCGCAGTCGAGAGGGTTCCCCTGCTCGAACTCGTCGTAGTCCTTGACATACGGTTCTTCGACGAGCTCCTCTGTCATGCGGTATCCGCCGAAGCCACCGTCGATGGTCTCGACTCGTAGGCGCGACTCTACGCGGAAGGAGATCGGAATCTGCGGATACTGCTCGGATGCTTCCCGGGCAAGCTCTCTGATCTCAACAGCCACGGTTCTTCTCCCCTGGGCTAGTTCTTGGTTGCCTTGATCGAGAACATCAGCGGGATGCTGTTCGGCACGCCCTCGTAGCGCCACTGGCCATCCTCGCCCTGCGCGAGCCATGGGTGCGACTTGTAGGTCGTGTAGGGGAACTCGTGCAGAAACTCGATCCGCAGCCCCGCGTCGATGAGCGCGTTGACGATCTCGCCGAGACCGTGCGGCCAATCGTAGCTCTCGTTCTTGATGTCCGCTTCGGGGGTCGGCGTACGAGCCCTCCTCCTCGAACCGGATCGGCTCATGGGTGTTGAAGTACGGGAAACGGATCACGGGTCCCGACGTGTCCTTCTCGTCGAAGATGTACGCGGTCGGGTGGAACTCGCGGATGTAGAACACGCCGCCAGGGGGAAGGAAATGCGCAATGACTTCCGCCCACCTCGTCAGATCCGGCAGCCACGTCACCACGCCTGCCGACGTGAAAACAACGTCGAACTGCCCGGCGAGCTTCTGGGGCAGGTCATATACGTTCGAGCAGACGAACTCGGCCGGGATATCCAATTCGGCGGCGAGCGCGCGCGCCTCCTCGATTGACCTCTCAGAGAAGTCGGCGCCTGTGACTGTCGCGCCCAAGCGCGCCCACGACAGCGTATCCATGCCAAAGTGGCACTGCAGGTGGAGGAGTCTCTTGCCCGAGACGTCGCCGACCTCCTCGATCTCGAAGGGCTTCACGGTGCATCGCCCGCGCTTGAATCCCTCGACGTCGTAGAAGTCCGACTTCACGTGGATGTCTGTCCGCGCTTCCCACAGCTTCTTGTTTGCCTCGAAGTGCTTGTCCATACTGCTTGCCCGTGTTGGGTGGGGACACTACCACGCGAAGCGCGCTGCTGTGAACACGCCGGTGGTCTTGCTCGCGGAACAGCGTTTCTCCTAGTCTTCCTCTGCCCTGGCGGCCGGCCGGCGTTTGAACGCCAGCATGAGGCTTTGGACCAGGATGCCGAACAGCAGGCAACCGGCGAAGATCAGGGCGGTCGTGAACTCGTAGCCGACGAAGACCTGCGGGTCGAACTGGACGCCCTCGGTCAGCACGCCGGGGAAGTCGCCGCGCTGCCAGAGGAGCCAGAAGCTGCCCGTGATGCACGCGGCCCCGATCGCCGAGGTCGAGAAGATGATGATGAACTTGAACAGCTTGATCGCCAGGTAGATGCCGACCCCGATGGCCACGCACGCGGCGATCAGAGGCAGGTCGGCCCGCTCAAGCGCCGCGTAGAGGCCGATGAACGTGATTCCCGCGAACACGATCCCCGCGATGATGAGGACGAAGATGTACTGGAGCAGGAACGCGACCAGGCCCGCCGCGAGCGCCACCGCGCCGGTCACGAACAGGTTCTCGGTGTAGAAGTAGGTGATACCCCCGGCGATGCTGAGCATAATGAGCGCCAGGACGAACTTGTAGACCTTCAGGCCGAAGATCAGGTACAGCAGGCCGATGAAGCCCAGCACCACGAAGGCGAACCCCGGCGCCTGGAACACCTCCGGGATCTGCTGCACCTGCAGGTCCACGAACTCGTTGAGCTGAGTGGAGAGATCGTTGAGCTCGTCCATGGCCACCTCCCTCTGGCGAAGCCACCGCTGCCGCGAAGCTGGCGATACGGTAGGGCCGCAAGAGGTCTGTTGCAAGGAAAACACGTGCCAGAGCGCTCCTGGCGGGGGAAGCGGGCGCAAAGAGGGGTCCGAGGCGGCTGGGTCAGCAGGCGAAAAGGGATGTGGGAGCTCGTAGGCCAGAGGGTCGATACCTCAAGCGATACCTGATGTGCTGTTGTCAAAATGTTCTACCTAAGCGGGAGGAACTTACATGAGCAACACAAGGAAACAGATCATCCACTCTGAAGCCGCTCCAAGTGCCGTTGGACCGTACTCGCAGGCCGTCGCCGCGGGCGGTCTCGTGTTCGTATCCGGCCAGATCCCGCTCGACCCTGCCACCGGAGAGCTGATCGACGGCGACATCGCGGCCCAGGCCGAACGCGTCCTCGAGAACCTGGGCGCCGTCCTCAAGGCCGCCGGCCTCACCTTCGGCGATGTGGTCAAGACCACCATATATCTGACGGACATGGCCGACTTCGCCGCCGTCAACCAGGTCTACGCCCGCTACTTCCCCACCGAAGAGCCGGCCCGGGCCACGATCCAGGTCGCCGCCCTCCCCAAAGGTGCCCGGATCGAGATCGACGCGGTGGCTGTGGCCGCCTAGCAGGCTGCTGAAAAAGGCGTTTCGCCCGGCTTGTTTGACCGCGAGGGCCGAAGGCCCGATAGAGGATAGCCTGGGCCGTAAGGCCCAGGTTCTCGACGAGAAACACGAATCTTGAGCCCCGTAGGGGCGACAGAAGTCTTTCGCGAAAAACGGCACTCTTTTGGCGCCGGCGAGGTTTTTCAGCACCCTGCTAGGACAGTTTTTCGGGACTTCGATCACGTATTGTGCGTGACGCGTGTCCGATCCCGCTGCCGCGCGAGCCCAGCCCATGCAGCGGGCGAACCCGCCATCTCGGCGGGCGACAATAGGCCGCCCCCTGCGGGGGCTCTCGGTATTGTCGCGCCTGCTGCCTGAGAGTGTGGTGATGCTTGTTGGCCGCGTGTGGATGCTCTCGATCCCGGCGTGCCGTGTTTGCGCGGCACCGCCCAAACGAGCAGCCGTGGGCACACAACGAGAATACGTCATCGTAGTTGCGACCTCATGCACTACCCCCAGACGCCCCTGGCAGGGCTTGTGCTTGTTTAGCGAGCTCCTATCGCCTGGATTAGGGGAACGGGCCGTGCGCTTGACAGGACGGGGCGAGGGCGGTTAGTTTTGGGTGCGGGAGTGGTCGGATGTCAAGACTCCTTGTTGTCTCGAACAGGTTGCCCGTTAGTGTGTCGCGTCAACGGGGCGAGTATGCCTTCACGCCGAGTGCGGGCGGGCTCGCGACCGGTCTGGCCTCGGTGGCCGAGTCGCTCGAGATGCATTGGATCGGCTGGCCCGGGATGCCGAGCAACCGGCTCTCGGAGGCCGAGCGCGAGCAGATGCGCGCCATCCTGGGCAAGGACAAGCTCCATCCGGTGTTCCTGACGCGGCGCGAGATCGAGCAGTACTACTACGGCTTCGCCAACAAAACGATCTGGCCGCTGTTCCACTATTTCGCCCTGTACGCTCTCTACGAGGACTTCCACTGGAAGGCGTACGTCAAGGTCAACCAGTTGTTCTGCGACGCCATCATGGAGCACGCGGAGCCCGGCGACCGGATCTGGGTCCACGACTACCAGTTGATGCTGCTGCCCGAGATGCTGCGCCAGCGGCTGCCGGAGGCGAGCATCGGGTTTTTCCTGCACATCCCGTTCCCGTCGTCCGAGGTGTTCCGCACCCTGCCGTGGCGGAGCGAGATCCTCAACGGCATCCTCGGCGCCGACATGGTCGGTTTCCACACGTACGATTACGTGCGCCACTTTCTGAGCAGCGCCGCGCGCATCGAGGGCGTCGAGCACTCGCTCGGCCGGCTGATCGCCCACGACCGCCTGGTCAGCGCCGACGCCTTCCCGATGGGCATCGACTACGAGCGGTACGCCGCGGCGGCCGAGGCGCCGGAGGTCCAGCGCGAAGTGGCTCGAATCCGCGAGAAGGTAGGTCATCCCAAGATCATCCTGTCGATCGACCGACTAGACTACACGAAGGGCATCATCGAGCGGGTGGAGGCGTTCGACCTGTTCCTGTCCGAGAACCCGGAATACAGGGAGCGGGTCTCGATGATCCTGCTCACGGTACCGTCGCGGAGCGACATCGACCGCTACCGCGAGCTGCGGCGGCGGCTCGAGGCGCTCGTGGGCCGGATCAACGGCGAGCACGGCACGATCGGCTGGTCGCCGATCTGGTACCTGTACCGGTGGGTGCCGTTCGACCGGCTCGCCGCGCTCTACAGCGTGGCCGACGTCGCGCTGGTGACCCCGCTGCGCGACGGGATGAACCTGATCGCCAAGGAGTTCATTGCGGTCAAGACCGGGACAAAGGGCGTGCTTGTGCTGAGCGAGATGGCCGGCGCGGCCAGCGAGCTCGGCGAGGCGATCGCCGTGAACCCGAACAACAAGCGCGAGCTCGTCGAGGCGATTCAGCACGCGCTCGAGATGCCGGCCGACGAGCAGATCCAGCGCAACAAGCGGATGCAGGACCGGCTGTCGCGCTACACCGTGCAGCGTTGGGCGCGCGATTTCCTCGACGCGCTTGACCGGACGAAGGAAGCCCAGCAGAGGCTCGTCGTCAAGAACCTGAGCCCGGAGGCCGCGACGCGGCTCGTCGCCGAGTTCCGCGAGAGCACGAAGCGGCTGCTGTTCCTCGACTACGACGGGACGCTCGTCCGGTTCTTCAAGAAGGCCGAGGACGCCGTGCCCGATCCGCAATTGCTCGAGCTGCTGCGCGATCTGGCGCGCAGCCCGGACAATACGGTCGTGCTAGTGAGCGGACGGGATCGGAACACGCTCGATACCTGGTTTGCCGACGTGGGGGTCTCGCTCGTGGCCGAGCACGGCGGCTGGGTCCGCGAGGCGGCCGAGCCGTGGGAGCCGACGGTCGGCATGGACTCCGAGTGGAAGGGGACGATCCGGCCCATTCTCGACCTGTACGCGGATCGAACGCCCGGCTCGTCCGTCGAGGAGAAGGATTTTGCGCTTGTCTGGCACGTGCGCGGCGCCGATGCAGAACTGGCGGGCCTGCGCCGAAGCGAGCTGCGCGACGCCGTGCAGGACATGACGGCGAACCTCGACGTCGGCGTGTTCGAGGGCGACAAGATTTTCGAGATCAAGCGGACGGGCGTCGACAAAGGACGGGCCGTGGCTCGGTGGCTTCAACACGGCACATGGGATTTCGTCCTCGCGATCGGCGATGATTACACGGACGAAGACATGTTCGGCGCCCTGCCGCCCGCGGCGTATTCGATCAAAGTGGGCCGCGGGATTACGAAGGCGCGATTCAGTGTTCGCAGTGTTTTCGAATCGAGAGACCTCCTTGCACGTCTGACCAGGAGTTAGCATGCTGCACCTCGAGGATTTCCGCCACATCGTGCCGGACGCCACGCTCGCCGAGATCTACGCGCGAGCCCGGGGCCTCTACGGCAAACACGTCGTCCACGTCAACTCGACCTATACCGGCGGCGGTGTCGCCGCCATTCTCGAGTCGCTCGTGCCGCTTATGAACGACGTCGGGATCGACGCCGGCTGGCGAATCCTGCACGGGACAATGGACTTCTTCGAGCTGACGAAGGAGTTCCACAACGCGCTGCAGGGCAAGAAGCTCAAGCTCACCCCGTCGAGGAAGAAGCTCTACCTCGAGGTGAACGAGAACTTCGGCCGGTTCACGCACCTCGACCACGACTGCATCATCGTCCACGATCCCCAGCCGCTGCCCCTGATCAGCGTCTATACGAAGCGCCAGCCGTGGATCTGGCGCTGTCACATCGACCTGTCCGATCCGCAGCCGGACCTGTGGGAGTATCTCAAGGACTTCCTGATCAAGTACGACCAGGTCATCGTGTCCGACGAGAGCTACTTGAAGCCGGACCTGCCTGTCGACCAACGGCTCATACGGCCGGCCATCAACCCGCTCACCGAGAAGAACAGGCCCCTGCCCGAGTCGACGATGGCCGCTGTTCTCGATCAGTTCAACGTGCCGAGAGATAAGCCGCTCGTGACGCAGGTCTCGCGCCTCGATCCGTGGAAAGACCCGGAGGGCCTGCTCGACGTGTTCACGCTCGTCAAGAAGGAGATCGATTGCCGGCTGGTCTTCTGCTACAACGTCGCCACCGACGACCCGGAAGCGCTCAGGATGTACGACCGTGTGTTCAGGAAGGCGCGGAAGGTGGCCAAAGAGGAGGACGTGCTCTTCGTCGTCGGCAACAAGGACACGCTCGTCAACGCGCTGCAGAAGGTCTCCGACGTCATCGTGCAGAAGTCCACGCGCGAGGGGTTCTGCCTTGCCGTGACCGAGGCGTTGTGGAAGGCCAGGCCGGTCGTGGCCTCACGCGTCGGCGGTATCCCGAGCCAGATCCAGGACGGCGAGACCGGCTTCCTGATCGAGAAGGACGACACCGAAGGGTTTGCCGACAGAATCGTCCACCTCCTCGCACACCCGGAAGAGGGCCAGGCCGTGGGCGAACGCGCTCGCGAGGCGACCCGCGAGAAGTTCCTGATCCCCAGGCTGCTCTCCGACTACCTCGACATGCTCAACGCCATGTTCGGCAACCACGTGGCCTGACCGGTCCCTCGCGGCGTCGAGGCAGTCCCCCGCCGTCCCCAAGTGCGGTGCCACAGGCGACGAAGAGCCACGCCTCACGAGAAGCACGCGAAACCGGGTCGAACTCGCACGAGCGCACACCTGCAAGCCCCGCCAGGGGCGTCTGGGAGTAGCCTCGGGCGCAAGGGCCTGTTGAAA
>CAZCQN010000151.1:0-7811 GCA_964500825.1 uncultured Verrucomicrobiota bacterium
GACCAGTCGTAGCCGTACGCGGTCATGTCAGGCAGTTGAGACCACTTGACCGGAAAGACGGGCTCGGAGCCGGCAGGCAGCACCAAGAGAAGTGAAGCAATGGCTGAGAGCCCCCAGCAAAAAAGCTTCGCAAACATAAGTACAATCCCCCTGTAATCACCGGTAATAATACGAAAGCCGCTCACAAATGTCAAGTGAAAAAGTCAGGAAAAAGCACTGTACTGAGTTGTCATCATAACACACGTCCCGGCGGCCACATATGAAGTAACCCTCGTGCATGGCGCGTCTGTAAGTGACGAAACCATGACTTCGCGGGCCGAGCAGGGATGCGAACGGTGCGCCGAATGGCACCATGCCGAGCGGGCGCGAACGGCCCCAAGGGGTCCGTGACCACAGAAAACGCCCCGCCGGTTGACGACGGGGCGCGATGCGCTTGGTATGCTCTCGGGGCCTCAGCGCCGGCGAAGCTTGAGCAGCAGACCCAAGCCGATCAGACCGGCCGCGACGAGCGACGGTTCAGGGATGAGCCCAGGCCCGGGGATCATCTTGTTGTCCGAGACGCCGCCGCCGGAGACCGTCCCCGGCACGAGGCTCCAGCCCGACTGGGCCACGTAGTAAACGAGCGAGTACTCTGAGGGATCGAGCGTGCAGTATGGATCCTGGAAGTCGCCATAGTAAGTATAGACCACCGTCTGCGCCGGGCCGCTGAAGCCGAACAGGTACGGGTCCTCGAAGCCGTCGGTGGTCGGGCTACCGTCAACGATTGGCACGATCCAAAGCGGACCGAGATAGCCGACGCTGGAGACCGGGTATAGATCAGGATCGCCGACGTTGAAGTTGTTTACCGAGGTCGCGACGGTGTTGTCCATGTCGAGGAAGTAGGCGAACAACGTGTCGCCCACGTTGAGCTCCGGCACGCCGAGCGGCAGTGAGGCGCTGCTGTTGTCGAAGACGAACGAAGTGACCTCGACGGCCCACTCGTCGGCCTGGAAGAGGTCCTGCTGGACGTAGACGGGGTCGCCGCCGATGTCGACAACGGTGGCCGAGGCGGTAGCACAGATAGCGATCAGGAGCACGACGCCGGCAAGCGGCAAGAGGCAGCGCATAGTATGAATCCCCCTGTATTCTGGCGGAGCGTGAACCCACCTCCACCTCTACGATCGGAAGTATAACACTGGCCGGCCTGCATGTCAACATCGATTTCCATTTTGCGTGACGTTCGGCGGACCGAACAGGTGTGAGTTGGAGAAACAACCTGGTTGGCTCTCGGCCCGGCCCTCCGGCCACACCGGATGCAGGCGACTTGAACGGGCCTTGGCTAGTGCGGCTTGGCCGAGACAGGGGTGTCGAGGACGCTCCGGAGCACGCCGCTCAGTTCCTCGATCTGGAACGGCTTCCGGAGCACGCCGGCCACGCCCTCGCGGAGCATCTCGTCGACCGTGCCCTTCAGCGCGTAGCCGGTGCAGAGGATGACGTGGACGTCGGGTTTGAGCTCCCGCATTTCCCCAAAGACCTCGGCGCCGTCCATGCCCGGCAGGACCATGTCGAGCAGGACGCAGTCGATGGTCTTGGCTTGGCTGCGGAAGATCTTGAGCGCCCGCTCGCCGTCGGGAGCGAGGATGACCCGGTAGCCGAGCTCCTCGAGCACCCGCTCGAGCAGGTCGCGGATGATCGCCTCGTCGTCGACGACGAGGATTGTCTCGCGTCCTTTGACGAGGCCGGGGCTGGCCCCGGGCTTGGCCGGCCGGGGCGCCGACGTCGCGGGCAGGTAGATGTGGACCGTTGTGCCTTGTCCCGGTTCGCTCTCGATCGTCACGGCGCCATGGTGGTTGCGCACGATGCCGTAGACGGCCGACAACCCGAGCCCGTATCCGACGCCCTTGGTCGAGTAGAACGGCTCGAACGCCTTGGAACGGCCTTCGGCTGCGATCCCTCGGCCGGTGTCGCTCACGGTCAGATGTGCGCACGGGCCGGGGTCGAGGTAGGGTGGCCTGGCGGCCGTGTCGCGGTCGAACGATGCGTTCTCGGTTCGGATCGTGATCTGGCCGCCCGCCGGCATCGCCTCGACCGCGTTGGTGAACAGGTTCGTGATGACCTGGGCCACTTGCGTCGGGTCGGCATCGACCCACCTGAGGCGCGAGCTGAGGCGGGTGGTGAGCTTGACCGCGCGCGGCATCGAGAGGCGCAGCATGCGCACCGAGTCGAGCACGATCTGGTTGAGGTTGACGGCTCGCAGCTCGTACTGGCCGCCGCGTGCGAAGGCGAGCAACTGCGCCGTGAGGTTCTTGGCGTGCGTCGAGGAGGTCTCGATGCTGTCGGCGTAGCGGTAGGCGGCGCTCTTGGGGTCGAGCTTGGCCTTGAGCAGCGAGGCGTACCCCATCACCCCGCTCAGCAGGTTGTTGAAATCGTGCGCGATGCCGCCGGCGAGCAGGCCGAGGCTCTCGAGCTTCTTCGCGTCGGCGATCCGCTCCTCGAGCTGCCGGCGCTCGGTGATGTCGCGCAGGGCCATCGAGTAGATGCGGCGGTCGGGGAACACGGGCGAGACCGCGGCGTTGTAGAGCCGCTGCTCGTCCGCGGCATTGGGGCCGACGCGGACGTCGGTCCGGATGTCGAACGTGTCGGGCACCGAGTCGTCGCCCGCCGTCCGGCGGCGGACGAAGTCGAGCAGCATCGGCAGCGAATCGGCGTGTACGAACTCGCGCCACGCGATGGCCCGGCACGCCTCCAGCGGCCGGCCGACCGAGCGGGCGAACGCCTCATTCACCTCGAGGATCCGGTCACCTTGAAAGATGATCACCGCGTCGCGCGAGTTCGCCATGAGCGCGCCGTACTTGCGCTCGGTCTCGCGCTTCTCGGTCACGTCCTCGCACATGACGAGCAGGCCGATCGGCACGTAGGCATCGTCGCGCAGCAAGGTGGCGGTGAACTCGACGACGCGTACGCCGGCGGGGCTCTTGACCTGCCCCTCGAAGACGCGGCGTTGGTCCTTGCCTGAGAGCACAGAGGCGAGCTCGTTTTGCATCGCCCTGGCGCGGGCGACGAGTTCCTCGATCCGCGTCCCGGCGCGCGGATCGGCGCACTGGCACGCCCTGCAGGCCGGCTCGCTCATAAACGTGATCCGGCGCTCCAGATCGGTCGTGATGATGCCGATCGGCGCGTTCCGGATGATGTTCTCGAGATAGCTGCGCTCGAACACGATTCCTCGGGCCGCTCTGGCTAGTGAGTGTCTTGCCCTGCCGGAAGCAACTCGTGTGCCACAGCCTGCGCTATATCAGAATCAGACGGGCCGCACGGCCCATCCGTTTCAGACCTCACCGCTTCGTGCAGGTTACACCGTGCCTCGCCAACAGTGCAACGTGAACCGGTTCCGCGTTGTGCTCACTTGCCTTCGACGAGCCCCAGGAGCGCTCTCGCTCCGCGCCCGAGCAGGTCGGACGCGACATCGGTGCCGAGCTCCTCCGGGCGGTCCGATGAGCCGCTGCCCTCAGCGTCCACCAACTGCGTCCCGTCGGCCCGCAGGACCCTGGCGCACAGGACAAGGGCGTCGCCGTTTGCCTCGGCCAGGGCGCCCACGGGCACGTGGCACCCTCCGCCAAGGGCCCGGAGGCATGCCCGCTCGGCGGTGACTGCCTGGCGGGCGTCCGCGTCGTCGAGCGAGGCGGCCATCCGCGCGGCCTCCGTGTTCCCGTGGCGCACCTCGACGGCGAGCGCGCCCTGTCCGGGCGCCGGCAGCATGAGGTCGGTCGGCAGGGTCTCCGTGATCGCGTCGGCGAGACCGAGGCGGCGGCACCCGGCTGCGGCGACGATGATGGCGTCGTAGGCGACCGGCGATGCGCGCGCGCCCGTGAGCTTGGCGATCCGCGTGTCGAGATTGCCCCGGATCGGCTCGATGCGCAGGTCGGGTCTGGCGGCAAGGAGCTGCGCCGCTCGACGCACGCTGCCGGTGCCGACGACGGCGCGCTCGGGAAGCTCCTTCAGTTGCGCGCCGTTTCGCGAGATGAGGGCATCGCGCGCGTCCTCGCGCTCAGCGATGGCGGCGATCGTCAGGCCGGGCGGGGTCTCGGTCGGCATGTCCTTGAGGCTGTGGACGGCGAGGTCGGCGTCGCCCCGCAGGAGCGCCTCCTCGATTTCCTTGACGAAGATCCCCTTGCCCTCGGCTTGGTGGGCCCCCGCCGGGTGGGTATCCCCTGTGGTTGTAACGACGTACGCCTCAAAAGCGTGCTGCGGGAAACGCTGACGCAGCTTGTCGACAACCCGGGCCGTTTGCGCCAGGGCGAGCCTGCTGCCGCGTGTGGCGACTCTGAAGGTGCGGGCTGCCATCCGCTCGGTGCGATGCGTTCCTTGACTTGGGCCGTTTCGGGGCCGATAATAAAGGATGCGTGGCCTGCCGCTCGTCTGCCTGGGGCGATGATGGCAGGCCATTGTGTCGGAGACAAGTGCTTCCGGGCCGCGCCGGGCAGGCCGGGCGGCTTGGACAGCGATGGACGCGATGGACGCACCGATCTGGAGGTATAAGGATTACGTCGAGCGCACGGGGCATCCGTCCGTGCTCGTGCGCCGCTGGGCCGTCGAGCGGCTCGTGGACCTCTACGACCATCGCGCCAAGAAGGCGGTGTGCGAGCTCGCGCACGATGACGACGTCTACGTGGCCACGACGGCCATCGACTTCATCGCGAGGCATTCCCTGGCGAACTGGGCCTTCCCGCTGCTGGCGAAGTTTCGCGAGTCCGAGGGCGTGATCGCCGGCAGTTGCGCCGTGGCGCTCGCGCGGCTTGGGTTCGACGAAGCGATCCCGTTCTTCGCCGAGAAGTTCGACAACATCGGCAACCTCGAGGTGGACGAGCTGGTCGGCATCCTGCGCGCGCTCGAGCTGATCCCGACGCTCGAGGCGAGCCGGCTCGTGCTGCGCATCGCCCACCTGTTCGAGGAGAGCACGAACGGCGTTTTCGCGGCGATCCTTGTGCGGTCGATGCTTATCCGGAACAAGCGCGACCTGCTCGAGTGGGCCGTCAACTACTTCCTGCGGCGCTCGTTCAGCCTCGATGACAAGGGCGCGCGTGTGCTCGAGACGCTCATGCAGGGCGCGGGCGTGGTCGAGCACGTGCAGCGCGTGCAGGCCACGGGGCTGTACTCGGCCGAGACGATGGTCGCCGATCTCGAACGCGCCCTCGGACCGCGTGTGCCGCCGGACTCGCTCGCTCGGCTTGCCAAGGCGGTTGGCCACAAGGTCCGGCGGCGGGGATCGACCACGCTCTTCAGCGATCTGGCCGAGGGGGCGCGCGTCGTCCTCGTCGAGAAGAACATCATCCCGAGCGGCGAGCAGTACGACCTCGACGCGCTGCCGAACACGATCCGCTGCCGCGAGATGTTCAACTTCCACCTGCTCAGAACGCTCGCGCGCGACCGCCGGCTGATGGAGACGATGGACAAGGCGCGGTTTGAGCAGGTCGTCCTGCTCGGCGTGTGCGCGCTCGTTGAGATGGCGGACGAGATGCAGCAGTCCGAACGGATCGAGCACGAGGGGGCGCACCCGAACGAGGTGCTCACCCTCTACCTGCATACGCCGTCGACGATCCTCAACGAGCGCGACGTGGTGGCGTCGATCCTGCAGAACGGCGTCATCGGCGACGTCGAGGCGACGTGCATCCGCGTGCTCAAGGACCGCCCAAGCGAGACGGCCATGGTGCGTGCGGCGCGGCTGCTCGGTTTGCTCAAGGGGCCGCCGCCGGTCGCCGTGCTGTGGGACAGCCTGGCAATGGACCTGCCCGACGACGTCTGCGCGGCGGCCGAAGGGGCGCTTGGCGTGATCGGCACGGCGGCCGTGCGGCACATCGACCGGTGTTTCGACGACGGGGATCCCAGCCAGAAGATGTACGCGCTCGGCGTGCTGGCGCGTGTGCCGACGCAGCGCTCAGTGGAGACCGTGCTTCGCCACCTCGACGAGATGTGGGAGGACTACAGCGACTTTCTCGTCGCGGCGATGCGCGACATCGCGAGCGAGGACTTCATCGCCCCGCTCGAGGCCCGCATGGTGGCCGACAGCGACGCCGAGGAAGCGTTCCTTACGATTTGCGACGTGAACGGCGTCGAGGACCCGGCGCTCAAACCGATCCGCAAGCGCGTTGCCCGACGAGAGAACACGGCCCGCATGGAGGGATCCACGCTCGCGGCCTGCAACGACCCGTGCGCGCTCGCGGGCCGGCACTGCCACCTGCGGCTCATCTGCCGCCACTGCACCCTCAACGGTACGAGGGCGTCCAACCCCGACCCCCTGTTCCTCTCCTCCCGCCAGAAGAAGGAATAGACTCACCGCAGAGCGCGCCGAGATCGCAGAGAACAAGAAGAATGACCACGTCTTCTGTTCAGCTCGGCACGCTTTCCGTGCCTGCCCGCCGCTCGTAGCTGTTCGACAGCGCCGGAGGCGCGGTAGGTGGTAGCCTGGGGCGTAAGCCCCAGGATGCCGGTGACCAACAAAGAACCCAGAGCCCCGTAGGGGCGATTGGGAGTAGCCTCGGGCGCAAGCCCGTGGTTCCCGGTGTATCAGGAAATGTCGAGCCCCTTCAGGGGCGATTGAGTCTCAGTCGCCCCTGAAGGGGCTCTGGTCCTGGCTGGGCGCCCCCCACCACGGGCTTGCGCCCGAGGCTACTCCCAGACGCCGCTACGCGGCTCACCTTGTGCCGGCGCGCGGGGGCGTGCTCCGGGTCAGACGGCGAGGGCGCAGAGGTGTCTCTGTCCTTTGCGCGCTCCGCGCGCTCTGCGGTGAGCTCCGCTACCGCTGGTTGAGGCGGTCGATGAGGGCGGGGACGACCTGGTAGAGGTCACCGACGATGCCGTAGTCGGCCACGGTGAAGATCGGCGCGTCGCGGTCCTTGTTGATCGCGACGATCGTGTCGCTCGACTGCATGCCGACCAGGTGCTGGATCTGGCCCGAGATGCCGCAGGCGACGTAGAGCTTCGGGCAGACGGTCTTGCCGGTCTGGCCGACCTGGTGCGAGTAGGGGATCCAGCCGGCGTCGACGGCCGCACGCGACGAGCCGACGGCGCCGCCGAGCGCGAGCGCGAGCTTTTCGATGAGCTGGAAGCCCTCCGGCGTCCCCAGCCCGCGGCCGCCACTGACGATGATGTCGGCCTCGGCCAGGTTGACGGTCGACTCGATCTCCTCGACGAAATCGACGACCTTGGCGCGGATGTAGGCATCCTCTTTCGTCGGCTCGATCGGGATGATCTTGCCTTTCCCTTTGCGCGCCGGGTCGGGCTTGGCCTCCTTCATTACCTTGTGGCGGACGGTGGCCATCTGCGGGCGGTGGTTGGGCGTGAGGATCGTCGCCATGATGTTGCCGCCGAACGCGGGGCGGATCTGCATGAGGCCGCCGTCGGCGTCGATCTCGAGGCCCGTGCAGTCGGCCGTCAGGCCGGTGTTGATCTGCACGGCGACGCGCGGGATGAGCGAGCGGCCGATGGCGGTGGCGCCGCACAGGACGATCTCGGGCTTGTGCGTGTTTATCAGGCGGCACAAGACGCGCGAGTACGGCTCGTCCTGGTACTCGGCGAACGCGGGGTGGTCCATGTAGTGGACGACGTCGGCGCCGCGCGCGATCAGCTCCTCGCCCGCGCCGTCCATGCCGTGGCCCATGAGCACGACGTGCAGCGCGGAGCCGCGCTTGCGCGCGAGCTCGCGGCCGGCGCCGATCAGCTCGTAGGTGACGCTCTGGACGGCGCCCCGTTTCTGCTCGGCGACGACCCAGACGTTTCGGTATTTGGCTGTGTCGACCGGCTTGCGCTGCTCGACGATGAGCTCGATCGCGTCGAAC
>CAZCQN010000152.1:0-7795 GCA_964500825.1 uncultured Verrucomicrobiota bacterium
GCGCGGCTGCGGCACGGGGTGCGGCGGCGGCGGGTGTCGAGCTATGACGTGAAGGGCGGGAACGCGGACTGCTGGACGATCGAGCCGGGCGAGAACAAGACGCTGGCCGAGATCGACGGCCCCGGCGTGATCACGCACATTTGGATGACGATGGACTCCGGGCCAAAGCTCCCGAAGGAAAGACACCTGCTCCGGCGCTCGGTGCTGCGCATGTTCTGGGACGACGAGCCGACGCCGTGCGTCGAGGTGCCGATCGGCGACTTCTTCGGCATGGGCCACGCGATCTGCAAGGACTTCTGGTCGCTGCCGCTCACGATGAGCCCCGACCGCGGCCGCGGCTTCAACTCGTTCTGGGCGATGCCGTTCTACAAGCACGCGCGGATCGAGGTCGAGAACCAGTGCGAGGGGCCGCAGTATCTCTACTTCTACATCGACTACGAGGCGCACGACGAGCTCGAGCCGGGCCTCGCTCACTTCCACGCCCAGTGGCGGCGCGAGAACCCGACCGACGGCTTCGGCGACAAGGCACCGCTGCGGGGCGAGAAGCTGCGCGATCTGTGGCGCATGCCGAACCTCGACGGCAAGGGTAACTACGTCATCCTCCAGGCCGAGGGCAAGGGCCACTACGTCGGCTGCCACCTCGACATCGACTGCTTCGAGCCGGACAACAACAAGTGGTACGGCGAGGGCGACGACATGATCTTCATCGACGGCGACGAGCTCCCGACGCTCAGCGGCACCGGCACGGAGGATTACTTCAACACGGCCTACTGCCCGAGCACGGAGTTCTCGACGCCGTTCCACGGCATCGCGCTCAACAGCGGCGGCCCGTTCTGGCGCTGGGGCGGCAAGAACTCGGTGTTCCGCTACCACATCGCCGACCCGATCATGTTCGAGAAGTCGATCCGCGTGACCATCGAGCACGGCCACGCCAACAACCTGTCGTACGATTACTCGTCGACCGCGTACTGGTACCAGACGCTGCCGCACGCGCCGTTCCCCAAGCTGCCGCCGCCCGAGGCGCGCCTTCCGAGGGAGTAGGTCTCGCGCATCCTCCTCCGCCAAGGCTGCGGAGGACGGGAAGCCGCACAGGGGACGCGGCGGCCAGCATCGCCGTGGCCGGTACGGTTAAAGATGTTCTCCTTTCCCTTGACGGGTCCGCGAGCCAAGGCTACATCGTCTCTCAGCGCGACGTTTCGATGGCAACGAGAGGAACGGCCCCCAGGGTAGCTCCGGCAACTACCACAGGGTGTTCCAGGAGAAGGGAAGCGGAACGATGTCTCGAGTACGATTTTCTGCTCTTGTTGTGACTGCGCTGACGGCGCTCGGCATGCTCATGACGAGCGCGATTGCGCAAGGAATCGGTGGAGAGAACGGCTCGATGCTCGCAACGACCCGGGATTCCGGCAGAGAGCCATCGCTTCTTCAAGAAATCCTGGTGACCGCAACGCGCACGGCGAAGGCGGTTCTCGACACGCCGAACACGGTGCAGTCGCTAACCGCGAACGACATCCAGCAGCGCACGATGTCGCGCACGGTGCCCGAGGCGCTCAAGGAAACCCCCGGCGTGATGGTCCAGAAAACCGGGCACGGGCAGGGCTCGCCGTTCATTCGCGGGTTCACGGGCTTCCGGACGCTGTTCCTCGTCGACGGCATCCGGCTGAACAACTCGGTCTTCCGCGACGGGCCGAACCAGTACTGGAACACGGTCGATCCGTTCAGCATCGAACGGCTCGAGATCGTCAAAGGCCCCGGCTCGGTCGTGCACGGCAGCGACGCGATCGGCGGGACCGTCAACGCGCTCATCAGGCGGCCCCAGGGGTACGGCGAAGGCCTGTCGACCGCGCAGCGTGTCTTGTACCGATACAGCACGGCCGAGAATTCGCACGTCGGGCGGTTCGACTTCGACCTGACCCGGAACGCCGAGTTCGGCCTGCACGTCGGCGGCTCGTGGAAGCAGTTCGGCGACGTCGAGGCCGGCGGCGCAGTCGGCAAGCAGCCGAAAACGGGCTATGACGAATGGGACGCCGACCTGAAACTCGAGTACTTCATCGACCCGGACACCGTGCTTACGGTCGCCCACCAGCACGTCGAGCAAGACGACGCGTGGCGCACGCACAAGACGATCTACGGGATCAGTTGGAAAGGCACGGAGGTCGGCAACGAGCTCGAACGCAGCCTCAACCAGGACCGCCGGCTGACCTACGTGCAATACCGATCCGCGGATCGCGATTCGGTCATCGACGCCGTCTCCGCGAGCCTCTCGTATCACGTGCAGCAGGAAAAGCGATTCCGCGCGCGCACCGACGACCGCTACGACCGCCAGGGCTTCGAGGTCGGCACGATCGGCGCCGCGGTCCAGCTCGAGACACCGAGCTCGGTCGGCCGATGGATCTACGGCGTCGAGTACTACCACGACTGCGTGGACTCGTTCGCCGACAAGCTCAACGCCGACGGCACGGTGAAGTCCTCGAGCATCCAGGGCCCCGTCGCCGATGACGCAACCTACGGCCTGCTCGGCGCCTTCGTCCAGGACGACATCGCCGTGAGCGACCGCCTCGACATCATTGCGGGGGTTCGATACACGTACGCGAGCGTCGACGCCGACAAAGTCGAGGACCCGGCGACCGGCGACGAGATCGCGCTCTCCGATAACTGGGACACGGTCGTCGGCAGCGCACGCTTCCTGTACCGGCTCGGCGAGCAGGAGCAGTGGCGCGTGTTCGGCGGCATCTCGCAGGGCTTCCGCGCACCGAACCTGTCGGACCTGACCCGACTCGACACGGCGCGCTCGAACGAGATCGAGACCCCGTCGCCCGGCCTCGACCCGGAGAAGTTCATCTCGTACGAGATCGGCATCAAGAGCGGGAGCGAGACCTGCTCGACCCAGCTCGCCTACTTCTACACCGACATCACCGACATGATCGTCCGGACCCCGACGGGCCGCGTCATCGACGAGAACAACGAGGTGACCAAGCAGAACGCCGGCGACGGTTACGTGCAGGGCGTCGAGCTCTCGGCCAGCTACCGGTTCCATCCGCACCTGAGCGCGTTCGGCTCGTTTGTCTGGACCGACGGCGAGGTCGACACGTTCCCGACGTCGGATCAGGTCAAGGTCCGCGAGCCGATCGACCGGCTCATGCCGCCGACGGGCATCGTCGGGCTCCGCTGGGAGCATCCGCACAAAAAATGCTGGGCCGAGGCGCTCATGACGATCGCCGACCGGGCCGACGACCTCTCGACGCGCGACCGCACCGACACTCAGCGCATCCCGCCCGACGGCACGCCGGGCTACACGGTGTTCACCGTGCGCGGCGGCTGGGAGGTCGCGCGGGACTTGACGCTCACGGCCGCCGTGGAGAACATCACGGACCAGGAGTACCGCATCCACGGCTCCGGCCAGAACGAGCCGGGCCGGAATTTCGTTGTCGCCCTCGACTGGCGGTTCTAAGCTCCCGGGCAAGGAGCACGAAGCGCGGGAGAGACAATGCGACGCGCGTGGCTGTTCGCAATCGCGATATCGCTGGCCGCTCATGCGGCCGTGCTCGTGGTGGCCGTGCACACACTCGGTGTGCCAGCGCGCGTTGACGTCGCCTCCGGCGAGCAGGGGGCGTCGCGCTTCCGAATCCGCCTCGTCGACGACCCGCTGACCAGCGAGCCCACCGTTACGCCACAGACCGAGCGCGAGATCGAGGTCGAACCCGAGCTGCGCGTGGACGTCGTCTCGATCGAGGCGCCGCCCGAGGCGACCGATCAACCATCGCGTCCCCAGGCCGAGGCTGAGCCGATCACTCGCACCGCCGAGGACGAGCAACAACCCGGCGGCGGCGACGCCGTGCCCGGCACTGAAGCCCAACCACTCGCTAGGCACAACGGGCCGCCGTCGTACCCGCTGATCGCCCGGCGGCACGGGTGGGAAGGCACCGTCCTGCTCGACGTCGAGGTGCGCGCCGATGGCCGCGTCGCGAGCGTCACCGTGGCCGAGTCTTCAGGCTACGTCATCCTCGACCGTGCCGCCGTCGACGCCGTGCGCGCGTGGCGCTTCGAGCCCGCCCAGCGCCTCGGCGAACCGGTCGACGACCTGGTCCGCTTGCCGGTGCGGTTCCAGCTCGTCTCGCCTTAGGCCCAATACTGTTCACCTACCATGTGCCATGGGCCTCCGGCCCATGTTTCCCACGGGCAAGGTGCCCGTGCCACCTGCAACGCAGGCACTAAGTGAACCGTATTGGCCTCAGGCCGCATTTCTCACAGGCTTTGCGCGCGATCCGGCCCCATGAGCCGCGTGGCGGCGATTGGCAGTAGCCTCGGGCGCAAGCCCGTGGAACAAGATGCGACGCAATACCTCAGAGCCCCTTCAGGGGCGATTGAGCTCGGTCCGCCCGCGTTCTCAATCGCCCCTGACGGGGCTCCAGCTCTTTCTTGGGTCCGCGTTCCACGGGCTAGCGCCCGAGGCTACTCCCAGACGCCCCTGGCGGGGCTTGGATTTGTGCGGCAGCGTCAACTCAAGCCGATTCGGACGCGTGCGGGGCAGCCAGGATCCCACGAGCTGTGTGGGACAGCCTGTTTGCATGACGCCGCGCACGGCCGCGCTGGAACTGGTTGAGCGGCAGTTGCCCACGCCACGTTGGGCGGCCATGTGCGCCCCCTGTGTGAGAAATGCGGGCTAGGCTTATCCCGGCTGCTTGGTGAGCAGGCCGAGCGGCGTCTCCGGCGCCTCGTCCACGTCGAGGTTGACGAGGACGACGTAGGCGAGCTTCCAGTCGACGAGCACCCAGCCGACGATGCTCTCGGTCGCCGGGCGGCCTTTCGTTTTCAGCAGATGCATGAGCGGCTCGGCCACGTCGAAACGCAGAAAGACGATGTCTTTGTCGGCGCCCGCACGGCCCGGCACACGCAGCCACGCCATCGACTTCCAGTTCCAGTCGAAGTCGTTGTTGAGCTTCGCGTTGTCCTCGGCCGGCGCGGCCATCCACGGCGAGGCGACCGCGTCCTTCGGCACGTCGAAGAACAGGTGCTGGGGCGGCTTGTACAACTCGCCTTCGTGGTCTTCGCGCAGATCCGGCCGCGGCGAGCCCTCGGTCTTGATCGTGAGCGTGTCGATGCCCGTCAGCTCGCGCAGCTCGGCCTCGCCCAGCCTCGGCATCTTCAGCCACGGCTGGTCGTTCACGTCGGCCCACGCAAAGAGCGTCGGGTTCTTGAAGTTGTAGACGACCGGGTCCTTCATCGGCACGATCTTGCCCCGCACGCCCGCCACGGGACACCTCACGCCCTCGGGCTGCTCGCCCGAGCCGTCCGTCTTGCAGAACCGGACGCGAAACTCGACGAGGTCTATCGGCTCCTTGCCGGCTGGCTCGTCGTTCTCGTCCTCTTTCACCCGCTGGCCGTTCGGCACGACGAGGACGAGCGTGTTGACGCCCGCCTCGAGCGTTGCGTACGTCACCTTCTCGAAGAGCTTGCCGTCGTCCTCCGAGTAGTTCCACCCCCAGCCGTCGCGGATCATCACGCCGTTGAGCCAGATCTGGAACCGCTCGTCGGCCGCCGCCCACAGCCGCACCTCCTGTGTCTTGTCCGACGCGACGTAGGTGCGGAAGTAGTATGTGCCAGCGGCGATCACGGGCGCCTCCTGCGCCTCCGCCTTCGAGATGTCGAAGTGCGTGTACTTCTCCATCTTCATCGTCAGACGATTGCCCTTCGACTCCGGCGTCGTCGAGATCTCACGTGCGAGCCCCTCCTCGAGCGGGCCGAACATGAGCCACTCGCCGATGGCGAGCGACTTGTACGGGTCGATGCCCGTCCAGCGCTTCCACATGCCGGGCCGGATGATGAGCGTCATCGTGTCGCGCCGCATGGTCATCCACGGCCACGCGTTGAGCTCTTTCTCCTCGCGGTAGCCCATCCGCTCGAGCCGGTAGTTGTTCCAGAGCGTCTCGTCGTGCGGATACGGCATCATCTGGCACGTGGCCGAGCACTGCTGGTTGAGCCACTCGTGCAGGGCCACGTAGCCCGTGCGCTCGTCGATCCACGCGCCGCGGCAGTAGATGGCGTTGTCCGACGTGCCGGCCCCCTTGATGCCGCCGATCGCACCATACGTGCCGCCATGCGGGCTCGCGTTCAGGTCCTTCGAGTTGTAGAGCGAGTTGTAGCTCTGGTAGTCGCCGCGCTCGAACGAGACGTGCTTGTCCACCAGATCGCGGAAGTCGCCGCCCCAGAACTCCCACTTCTCGTTCGTCTCCACCCGCAGCGGCTCGTCGATGACCCTGACGTCCGTCCGCAGCCACGCGTTGCCGCCCGAGAAGACGAACACCATCTCCTCGAACTCGCGCCACTGGTCCAGGTGCCACTTGACCTCGGCCGACGTCATCGACGTCGTCTTCGTCCCGACGACCGTCTTCGTGCGACCGACGACGGCCTCCTTGCCGTCGTCGGCCTCTTCCTCCTTGATCGCCGTCGCCTCCGTCGTGGGGAACACGAGGAGCAACGTGCGCAGCGTGTTCGGCCCGTCGGCCTCACCGAGCAGAGCGAGGTCGGCATTGGCCTTGGCCTTCTCCCTCAAAGAATCGTACTGCTGCCAGAACAGGTCGGGCGTCGGCCAGTTGCGTCCCAGGCCGCCGTACTGGTTCAGCTCGATCTTGTAGTTGCTCGGTCCGTCCGCCCAGACCAGGTACGTGCCCGACGTATTCTCGATGTCGGCCGCCAGCGGCGCCCCCGCCTCCGCCATCGCCGCCACCATCAACATGCCGAGTGCCACTACCAGAATCGTTCGCATAATGCCCCTCCATCCTTCAGGTCGTGGACCGCCATTCTACTGCCCCCCGGTCAGGTGGCAACCGGAAAGAGAAAACGATATGGTGGCGCGTTGTCCGGTCAGTGTTCGGACAGCCTCGACTTGCGCCGCGTAAGACAGACCGAAGCCAGGCAAGAGCGGCCCGGCTGCCGAACGCTAGCCGGCTTGTTCCACTCCGCAATGTGGGTTACACTGCACACCAGATGACGACCGGTACGTTCACGGCCGCAAAGTGAAAGCGCACGAGACGGCGAGGGCAGCGGAAGCTATGATGTCTTCCGATTCCCGGGACGAGCTGATCGACACCTGCAGGGCGTCGCAGTCCGTCTCGTTCGGGCCAGGCAAAGGCCGCTGCACGCCGCGGGAATCGTCCAGGAGGTCGCCTGATGCTCCGCGCGAGGGTTAGCCCCGAACTCCTTCGCTGGGCACGGAAGCGGGTAGGCCGCAGCCTCGAGGTCTTGAGTAAGCGCAGTCAACTCAAGAAACTGCCCCAATGGGAGAGCGGCAAGGCAGCGCCCACGCTCAAGCAGTTGGAAGCCTTCGCCAGGGCGACCTATGTGCCCATCGGCTATCTCTTTCTCCCCGAGCCGCCGGAGGAGAAGGTGCCCATCCCGGACCTGAGAACCATGGGCAACGAACGCACCGGTCAACCGAGCCCCGACCTGCTGGACACCATCCACGTCTGCCAGCAGCGGCAGGCCTGGTATCGGGAATACACGCGTTCGGTCGGGGATGATCCGCTGCCCTTTGTGGGGTCAGCTGATCGCCGGACGTTCATCCCAGAGATCGCTCAACGGATGCGCGACGTCTTGGGATTCAGTCTCGACGCGCGCCGCCGGTGCCCGACGTGGACCGATGCCTTGCGCCGTTTCATTGAGCACGCAGACAATGCGGGCGTGCTGGTGATGACGAGCGGCGTCGTGGGCAGTAACAACCGCCGCGCGCTCGATCCCGAGGAATTCCGAGGCTTCGCCCTGTCGGACGAATACGCCCCGCTGGTCTTCATTAACG
>CAZCQN010000153.1:0-7774 GCA_964500825.1 uncultured Verrucomicrobiota bacterium
GGCCGACGATGAACGACGGCTTGAACGCGTACTGCAGGTGCATGAGGCCCATGAACAGGACCTTCGGGACGAAGTACGGCTCGCCGGGCATGTCGGTCTTGGTGAGCTTGCCGTAGAAGCGCGCGGCGACGCAGAGCCGGTGGGCCTGGATGTGGTCGGGGTGGTAGTCGTCCCAGTGGGGACAGACGATGATGCGCGGGCGATGCTCGCGGAAGACGGCGGCGACCTTCTGGCGGTTGTCGACGGTGTCGAACAAGTAGCGGTTCGGCAGGTCGAGCGTGATGCGCCACTCGGCGCCGAGCACTTCGGCCGCACGCCGCATCTCGCCGGCGCGGATCTCGGGCGAGCCGATCGGCGTCGGCTCGCCGTCGGTCAGGTCGAGGAGACCCACCTTGGCGCCGCGCCGCACGAGTTTTCCGATCGTGCCGCCCATGCTGATCTCGACGTCGTCGGGATGGGCGCCGATGGCGATCACGTCAACCATGGTGAGGCTCCTGTGTGAATGCCTCCTATGGGCCGGGGCCGAATTAGCAGGCTGATCTGGGAGACCGGCCTCCAAAGTGCTCGTTGAGCCCGAAAGGGCGATTGGCAGTAGCCTCGGGCGAAAGCCCGTGGGAACAGGCAGCCCAAGCCACCCACAGCCCCTTCAGGGGCGATTGAGGTTTCCGCCCTGACGAGCGTTCCTCAATCGCCCCTGAAGGGGCTCTCGCGTCTCTCGTTCGACACGCTACCACGGGCTCGCGCCCGAGGCTACTGCCAGGCGCCCCTGACGGGGCTTGATGCTTTGGGTGGATGACGCTCATCTCCCGGTAGTCCGTTGGCCATGACGCGGCGTGTCACGGTTTGGAACGTCGCACTGGCCGTGTTTCAGTTCCCGCTCGATGAGCTCGACGTAGTAGCGGGTGCGCTTCTCGGCGTCTTCGATCGGGCCGGGGAAGGTTCTTGAGCGGTCGAAGTAGACGAGGCCGACGGGCAGCTCGGTGACCGTGAGCCCCTTGAGCCACGCCTGGATCCAGAACTGCATCGGCATGCCGTAGCCGGGCTCGGTCAGCTCGAGCCGCTTGACCGCGTCGACCAGGTACGCCTTGAACCCACAGAACGCGTCGGTGATGCCGTAGCCGGTGATCTCGTTGATCATGGCGGTAACGCGCTCGTTGATCTCGCGGCGGTCGGCGGGCGGCTCCTCGTTGCTCGGCAGCAGGTAGCGGCTGCCGCTCACGACGTCGGCTTTGTCGAGCGTCTTGCAGAACTCCTCGATCAGGTGCGGCTCGTGTTGCCAGTCGGCGTCGATGGTCATGACGTGGTCGTAGCCGCGGTCGATGGCGCAGTTGAAGCCGTCGATGAGCGTCCGGCCGTAGCCGAGGTTTGTCGGGTGCGTGAGCACCTCGATGTCGTCGGTAGCGGCGAGGACGGCGGGCGTCTCGTCGGTCGAGCCGTCGTCGATGGCGAGGATGTCGGCGCCCTCGCACAGGTACTTCTTGATCTCGGCGATGACGTCGGCGAGGTAGCGGGCCTCGTTGTGGACCGGGATGACGATCAGGTGTTTCATGACGGGGAGGAATTACCTCGATATTTCACGAGGCGGATGCGGTTGCCCGTGTCGTTGAAGTGGACCTCATCCATGAAGTTGCGGATAAGCATCACGCCCCGGCCGCCGTCCTTGAGGAGGTTCTTCTTGGCCGTGGGGTCTTCGACGTGGGAGTAGTCGAAGCCGGGGCCTTCGTCCTGGATGGTGATTTCGACCTTCGCCTCGTCAACCGTCAGGTCGATCGTGGCCGCCTTGGCCGGATCGCCCTGGTTGCCGTGGGTAATCGCGTTGGTGGCCGCCTCCTCGAACCCCGTGCGGACGGCAAACGTATCGTGCAAGGCATAGCGGCGCGCGCTCAGCGCCTTGTGGAGCCATTGGCGCACGGCGCTGAGGTCGTCCAGCCGGTGAATGCAGAATGAGCCGGTTGCTTCGTTCGACGGCCCGATCATGGATCCCTCTGGACTCGCGCAGCGCTCAGAAGCGCTCGAGAGCGTCGGCGACGTTGCTCTCAATATCGAAAATCGTATCGAGCCGCGTGATCCGGAACACCTCCATGATCTCCGGCTTGATGTCGGCGAGCCGCAGCTTGCCGTTGGTGGCCTCGACCTTCTTCTTGAGCGTGATCAGCTTGCCCAGCGCGGTGCTGGACAGGTACTCGACGCCCCGGAAGTCGACGACGATCTTGATCCCGGGCTTGGCCTCGACCACCGAGTACATCTCCTCGCCGATTTCCTGAATATTGATCTGGTCGAGGATGTCGGACTCCCGGAATCGGACGATGGTGACGTCGCCCTTCTCCTCGACAACGATCCGCTCGTACGAGCCGCCCATCCGCATCTCCTTTCTTGCACGCTGGTTGTGTTCCCTCAATCGGGCCGGTGCTCAGACGCTCATTCAACACGAGCGGCTCTGGGGTGTCAACCACCATCTCCGGCGCGGCGTGCATGCCGGTGCTGTTTCAATCTGAGACGGGCGTGCCATGCCAACACGGTAGCACACGATGCACCATCGCAATGCGCGGCACGTCAAGCGGATAGCGCCGCGTGCCACGGCGGCGTCCGCGCTTGGCACCGCTCTTGCTGTACCCATCGGCAGACTTGCCTGCAGCAGGCAGGCATCCAGCACAGCGAGCGCATCGCCATGAACGAGAAGATGAAAGTCATCAAGACAGTCGATAAGGACGGGCGCGAGGTCTTCACGTACCTCAAGAAGGCAGCGCCTCATACGCCGACGAACAGCCGCCGCAAGAAGCGAAACGAGGCACTCCGAGTCACGCTGAAGCTGCCGCGCTGAGCGAACGCACCCGACCCGAGCTTCCTGCCATCAGCCCGATCGCCCTGTCCTGCGATCACGTCCTCGCTCTGTCTCTCCCCCACTCCAGGGCCAATTTCGCTGGAAGTGCACGCCCGCGAGCCTATAATGGCGCGCCGTTGACAGCGGACAAGAACTCGGCACAGGGGAGTCCGAATGAAACGCGCACTGATCACGGGCATCACCGGGCAGGACGGCTCGTACCTGGCCGAGCTCCTGCTCGAAGAGGGGTACGAGGTCTACGGCATGGTCCGCCGCTCGAGCCTCGAGAAGTTCGAACGGCTCAACCACATCCGCGACCGCGTCACGATTGTCCAGGCTGACCTGCTCGATCAGCTTTCGCTCATCGAGGTGATCCGCGACACCGCGCCCGACGAGCTCTACAACCTCGCCGCGCAGTCGTTCGTGCCGACCTCGTGGACGCAGCCGGTGCTGACGGCCGAGTTCACGGCGGTCGGGGTCACCCGCGTACTCGAAGCGATCCGGCAGGTCAACCCGAAGATCCGCGTCTACCAGGCGAGCTCGAGCGAGATGTTCGGCAAGGTGCGCCAGGTGCCGCAGAACGAGGAGACGCCGTTCTACCCGCGCAGCCCGTACGGCGTGAGCAAGGCCTACGGCCACTACATCACGGTCAACTACCGCGAGAGCTACGGCCTGTTCGCCGTGAGCGGGATCCTATTCAACCATGAGTCGCCGCGGCGCGGGCTCGAGTTCGTTACCCGCAAGATCACGAACGCAGCCGCGCGGATCAAGTACGGGCTCCAGGACGAGCTGCGGCTCGGCAACCTCGACGCGCACCGCGACTGGGGCTACGCCGGCGACTACGTGCGCGCGATGTGGCTCATGCTCCAGCAGGACGAGCCGGCCGACTACGTCGTCGCGAGCGGCGTGGCACACAGCGTCCGCGACTTCGTCGAGGCCGCGTTCGGCCATGCCGGCCTCGACTGGCAGAAGCACGTCGCGACCGACCCGAGCCTCCTGCGGCCCGCCGAGGTCGAGCACCTGATCGGCGACTCGACGAAAGCGCGCACCGAGCTCGGCTGGCAGCCCGAGGTGGACTTCGACACGCTCGTCAAGCTCATGATGGACGCCGACCTCAAACGCGCCAAAACGGTCAAGGAAGGCCGGAACTCGAGTTAGCCACAGATTGCACAGATGAACACCGATCAGCGCGATGGCCATTCGGCCATCGCGTCTCCATCTGCGAGATCTGTGCAATCTGTGGCTACTCGTCTTTCACGAGGAGGGAGTGCGGCTTGAGTTCGAGGACGTGCTCGCCGATGATCCGCACGCCGGCCGGCAAGGGCCTGATCTCGTCGAGCGAGGTGCCCCGGATCGCGACGACGGCGCGCGGGTGCTCGTCGAGAAAGGCGGCTACGTCCTGGCTGCTCAGCGACCGGATCACGAGCTGTCGGGCGTAGTAGTTGTAGGTCCCGATCGGGACGCCGCACGTGGCGAGCGCGTACCCCTCCTCGGCGTACTCGCCCATCGTTGTCCCCGCCGTCTTAGGCGACATCACGTCGTTGAACGCTGGCGTGAGACCGAGCGACATCATGCGCGAGAACACGAATCCTACCCAGACAAGCAGGACGGCGAGAAAGGCGGCACGCGAGCCGACGGCCCTGAGACCGGGCACCCACGTGAGCGCGAGCACGAAGACGGCCGCGGTCATAAGCGCAGCGACAGACGAACAGATCGGCTCCTTCTTCTCCCCGAAGTAGTGGGCGCCGAGGTACAGGGCGGCGCTTGCCACGGCGACCAGCAGGATCGCCACGAGCAAGGCCTCGATCCGCAGCCATGTCGAGGCGCGGCGATCACGCGGCTGCCGGAGTCGGACGGCTGCGGCCGCCGCCAGCGCAGGCCAGATCGGCAGGATGTAGACGAAGATCTTGCAACTGACGGCGGAGACCACGACAAGGTTGCTCGCCGCCATCGCCAGCAGGAACCGGAAGGCGGTCGGCTGCTCCCGGCGCATCAGCCGAAACCCGCACGGCACAAACGCGGTCCACGGCAGGAACTCGACGGGCAGCCACGCCGCGTAGTACCAGAACGGCTTGTCGTGCGCCCACGAGCCGGCCATCCGGCCGATCGTCTGCGTCACCACGTAGAGCTCGACGGCGTGCGCGCCCTCGACGGCCCAGACCGCCGCAAGCCACGCGCCGATAATGCCGAGCCCCACGAAGAACCCGCCGAGGAACCAGCCTGAGACGGCCTCGCGCAGCCGCCGCTCCCACGCCAGGAACACAAGAATGCCGACGAGCGGCAGCAGCATGCCGTACGGTCCCTTCGTCAAAACGGCGAGCGCGCAGAAGACGAAGAACCACGCGTAGAGACTGCGCCGGCCCGTCGTGTAGCCGCGCACGAAGGCGAGCTGGCCGAGCACCATGAACGCGACCATCATCAGGTCCATGCGCGCGATCCCCGTCGTGATCGCGTAGAAGAACGACGAGAGCATCACCACGCTCGCGAGCCAGGCGGTGCGCTCCGGCAACAGCGCGCGCAGGAAGTAGAAGGTGGCGATGACGCACGCGAGGCTGAGCGCCCACGCGATCACGTACAGGACGAACTTGCCCTGGCCGCCGATGAGCCCGGTGAGGCCGCCGACGAGCCAGAAGTAG
Organism: uncultured Verrucomicrobiota bacterium; assembly: GCA_964500825.1. Lineage (GTDB taxonomy): Bacteria > Auribacterota > JABMQX01 > JAFGEW01 > JAFGEW01 > CAYUZG01. Next base: position 5,458 of record CAZCQN010000153.1, read on the forward strand.
AGCGGCGGCTTGTGGTCGTAGAACTCGCCGTTCAGGTGCGGGGCGAACCAGCGGCCCGTCTCGTGCATGTCCTCGACGACGGCGGCGTACCGAACCTCGTCGAGCACCCAGAGCTGTCTCGCGGCGCTGAGCGGGAACCCCACGACGGCTGCAATCCCGACGAGCAGCAGGACGTAGCGCCGCGTCACGACGTCTCCTCCACCGTCTCTCCCGCGTCCGTGGCGGCGTCGGGCCCGGCAGGCGGCGGCGCATCCTGACCGAGCCAGGTGCGGAGCTTCTTGGACGGGAACCCGACGACGAACCAGTGCCACACGACGAACGAGAGCACGAGCACGATGTAGGCGCCGGCGAGCACGTCGGTCGGGTGATGGTACCGGTTCATCAGGCGCTCGAACATCACCAGCGCGAGCGCGGCAAGCGCGATGAGCCGCACGGCCCTCGTGCGTGCGAAATAGAGAAGGAACGAAACGGACGCGGCGACGTCGGCCGCGTCGCCCGACGGGAAGGAGTGGAAATCCGCATCCGTCAGCAAGAACGGGCGGAAGCCGCTCGGCACGTGATAGGGGCGCGCGCGGCCGACGACAATCTTGAGGATGCGGACAAGCGCCCCTGCGAAGACGAGCTCCAGGGCAAGCACGATGAGCGCCACGTGGACCCACATCCGCTGCTTGCGATCAAGGCCGATGATGAAGAAGAGCGCGAATACGGCGTAGAAAAGGAAGCGCGGCGCGCGCAGGAGATACGTCAGCACGTCGCGGTCGACGCCCGCCTTGCCGCCGGCGGCATCGGCCCAGGCGATGATCCGTCGCTCGCCGACAAGCAGCGCCGCCGCCGCGAGCCCGCCGCAGACGAGCGTCGCGGCGAGGATCGCGCCGCCGAGTGTGCGCGCATCGGACCGATACGTCAGCGCGCGGCTCTCGTACGGCACGAGCCGGGCGGGCACTCCTCCTGTCGGCGGTTGCCCGGTCAACTCACAGCGCTCCGCGGTTCACTTCTCGACGACGCTTCCTTACCTCACACGCCTCAGCATCATAGCGGAATCCGGCGCCGGCCGTCATTGTTTTCGGCGGCGGCTCTACTCGTCAGGCCGCATCAGGTCGATCGTGATCGGAGACTTGCCGACGCGCGTCGCTTTGACGGCGAGCGGCTCGGTGCTCGCACGGAGCTGGATGAGCAGGCGCCCGTCGAAGACGCGGGCGGTCAGCTCGTATGCGATCTGGCCCGTCTCGGCGTGCCAGAGCTCGACGCGGTACGTGCCGCTGACCAGGCCACCGATCTCGAGCGTGAGCGGCACGGGGACGGCCGGGTGCTCGCTCGCCTTGTCGGGTGAACGGATGCGCTCGGCGTTGTAGGCGTAGGCGAGCGCGCTCGTGCGGTTGGCGATCACCTGGACGCGGACCGCCTCGGTCTCGCTGAGCTCGACGCGATGTTCGAGGAACTCGTCGCGCCGGCCGCGGCGGTCCTCGTCGTCGAGGAAGCGCGCCACAGCGGCGAACCGATGATAGAGATCGTTCGGGTCGATGTGCGTGTCCCACCACCACGGCATCGCATTGCCGGCGGCGGGCGTCGTGGCCGCGAGCCACAGGACCGCGCTGAGCAGGATGCCGTCCGGGTCCACCTCCTCGTCGGCCGCGTCGCCGCCCCGCCCGAACTCGCCGATGAAATACGGCTTGTTGTATGTCCGGCGCGCGAGCCACGCGCGGCGCACGGAGTCGAAGATCGTCTCGCCGTACAGGTGCGACTGGGTGAAATCGATCTCGTCGAGTGACCAGAGCTCCGTGAGCTCGTCGCGCTTGCTCCCGCTCGTGCTTGTGGTCACGAGGTGGTCATACGGGTCGATTCGCTTGAGGTAGGCGGCCATCTCGCGGTGCCAGGCGACGACGTCCCGGTCATCGGCGCGGCGCGTCAGATTCGCTTCGTTGAACAGCTCCCACGCGAAGATGTTCTCGGACGCGCCCCAGCGCGCGACGATGTAGTCGAGGCGCCGCTTGGAGAGCCGCTTGGCCTGGCCACTGGTCCAGAACTGCTCGGGCCCCGCACACGGGCCGCCGTTCTCGACGTTGTACGGGTTCTGCTCCCAGTCCGTGTCGAGGGCCTCGTGATAGTCGAACACAAGCTGTATGTGCAGTCCGTACCGTTCGGCCAGCTCGACGATGCGGTCGAGGCGCTTGGCGGCGTCGAGGTCATAGACGCCGGGGCCGCTGGGCCCTTCGAGCCACAGGTTCCACGGACACATCCAGATGCGAACCCAGTTCGCGCCGTACGCGCGCATCGTGCGGAAGTAGTGCTCGTAGTCGGCCGCCCAGCACACGTTCTG
>CAZCQN010000154.1:0-7732 GCA_964500825.1 uncultured Verrucomicrobiota bacterium
AGACCGGGCTCAAGGCGATCGACTCGATGGTGCCGATCGGCCGCGGCCAGCGCGAACTTATCATCGGCGACCGCCAGACCGGCAAGACGGCGCTTGCGGTCGATACGATCATCAACCAGCGCGGCACCGACGTGGTCTGCATCTACGTGGCCATCGGCCAGAAGAAGTCCTCGGTCGCCGCCGTCGTGCAGCGGCTCGAGGAGCACAACGCGCTCGACTACACCGTCATTCTCAACGCGTCGGCGGCCGATCCGGCGCCGATGCAGTTTCTCGCGCCGTACGCGGGCTGCACGATCGGCGAGTACTTCCGCGACAACGGCAAGCACGCCCTGGTGATCTTCGACGACCTGTCGAAGCAGGCGGTGGCGTATCGCCAGATGTCGCTCCTGCTGCGGCGGCCGCCGGGCCGCGAGGCGTATCCAGGCGACATCTTCTATTGCCATTCGCGCCTGCTCGAGCGCGCGGCGAAGATGAACGACGCGCTCGGCGCCGGCTCGCTCACGGCGCTGCCGATTATCGAGACGCAGGCGGGCGAGATCGCCTCGTACATCCCGGCGAACGTGATCTCGATCACCGACGGGCAGATCTACCTCGAAGCCGACCTGTTCTTCTCGGGCGTGCGGCCGGCGATCAACGTCGGCAACTCGGTGAGCCGCGTCGGCGGCGCCGCGCAGGTCAAGGCGATGAAGCAGGTCGCCGGCCGGCTCCGGCTCGAGCTGGCGCAGTACCGCGAGATCGAGTCGTTCGCCCAGTTCGGCTCCGAGCTCGACAAGGCGACCCAGGACCAGATCGCACGCGGCCGGCGCCTCGTCGAGGTGCTCAAGCAGGGTCAGTACGAGCCGATGCACGTCGCGGATCAAGTCATCCAGATCTTCGCCGTCGTGAACGGGTTCCTCGACGACATCGAGATCGACGACATCACGCGGTTCGAGAGCGAGCTGCTCGAGTTCATTGTCAACGCGAGCGCCGAGGCACGGAACGAGCTCATCGAGAAGCTCCAACTCGACGAGGAGCTCGAAGCGAAGCTCAAGGAAGCGATCGGCGCGTTCAAGCGCACGTTCGCGCCAAGCGACGTGCTCAAGGCCACCGACGAGGCACAGAAGCCGGCCGAGCCGGCCGATGACGCAGAGGGCGAGGCAAGCGCCGAGTAACCAATGGCCAACCTGCGCGATATACGACGCCGGATCAGCAGCGTCCGTAAGACGCAGAAGATCACGAACGCGATGGAGATGGTCGCGTCGGCCAGGCTCCGTCGCGCCGAGGCGAAGCTGCGCGGCGCACGCGCTTACATCGAGGGGTTGCGCACCATCGTCGAGAAGCTCGACCCGCTGCTCACGCCGGGCCAGGCGCCGCTCGCCGAGCCGCGAGCCGAGGTGCGGTCGCGCTGCGTCGTCGTGGTTTCGGGCGAGCGCGGCCTGTGCGGGGCGTACAACGGCAACGTGCTGGCACGGGCCGAGAAGCTGCTGGCCGAGCCGGTCCTCACGTCGCTGATGACCGTCGGGCAGAAGGGCGTGCAGCACTTCCGCAAGCACGGCGTCGCGCTGATCGGCGAGCACGTGCAGATCCTCGAAGGCCTCACGTACCGGCAAGCCGAGGCGATGGCCGGCAGGCTGATGCGCATGTACTTGAGCGGCACGATCGACGAGGTGCTCGTCCTCTACCACCGGTTCGCCTCGACGCTGCACCAGGAGCTGCGTGCGGAGAAGCTTCTCCCCGTCGAGATCGAGATCACCGGCGCCGGCGCGCTCAGCCTCGCCGAACACGAGCCGCCCCCGGACGAGCACCTGCGCATCGTGCTGCCGCAGCTCGTGACGGGGCACGTCTACCAGCTCCTGCTCGAAGCGGCGACGAGCGAGCAAGGCGCCCGGCGCAACGCGATGGAGTCGGCCACCGACAACGCCGCCGAGATGATCAACGAGTTGACGCTGCTCTACAACCGGAAGCGCCAGGCGGCGATCACAACCGAGATCCTCGAGGTCGTCGTCGGGGGTGAATCACTCAAGTAGACGCCGGCGCCGTCGCCGGCGCCGGGAGACGACGACGGCGCCCGGAACATGACGAAGACAGCCAGGAGAACGCAGGTATGAACGTCGGCAAGATCGCGCAGGTCCTCGGCCCGGTCGTGGACGTGCAGTTTGATTCGGATCACCTGCCGGAGATTCGCACGGCGCTCACGATGAAGCGCCGCGTCGGCGGCGAGCTCGTTTGCGAGGTGCAGCAGCACCTGGGCAACAACACGGTGCGGACGATCGCGCTCGACTCGACCGACGGCCTGGTGCGCGGCGACGAGGCGATCGACACCGGCGGGCCGATCACGGTGCCCGTCGGTCCCGCGACGCTCGGGCGGATCTTCAACCTGCTCGGCGAGCCGATCGACGAGGGCGACCCGATCCCGGCCGACGTGCCGCGCATGCCCATCCACCGGCCGTCGCCGACCTTCGAGGAACAGGTGCCCGTCGGCGAGATCTTCGAGACCGGCATCAAGGTCATCGACCTCATCGCGCCGTACGCCAAGGGCGGCAAGGTCGGCCTGTTCGGCGGCGCAGGCGTCGGCAAGACGATCATCATTCAGGAGCTCATTCGCAACATCGCGACCGAGCATGGCGGCTATTCGGTCTTCGCCGGCGTCGGCGAGCGCACGCGCGAGGGCAACGACCTGTGGCTCGAAATGAAAGAGTCGGGCGTGCTCAGCCGCACTGCGCTCGTCTTCGGCCAGATGAACGAGCCGCCGGGTGCGCGTTTCCGCGTCGGGCTCACTGGGCTGACGGTCGCCGAGAGCCTGCGCGACGAGACCGGTAAGGAAGTGCTCCTGTTCGTCGACAACATTTTCCGCTTCATCCAGGCGGGGTCCGAGGTCTCGGCGCTGCTTGGGCGCATGCCGTCGGCGGTGGGGTATCAGTCGACGCTCGGCACCGACGTCGGCGAACTCCAAGAGCGAATCACCTCGACGACGCGCGGCTCGATCACGTCGATCCAGGCGATCTTCGTGCCGGCCGACGACTACACCGACCCCGCGCCGGCGACGACGTTCGCCCACCTCGACGCGACGACGAACCTCGAGCGGCGCATTGTCGAGCTCGGCATCTACCCGGCCGTCGATCCGCTCGCCTCGACGAGCCGCATCCTCGACCCCCGCGTGCTCGGTCAGGAGCACTACCGCACGGCGACCGACGTCCAGAAGATCCTCCAGCGCTACCAGGACCTCCAGGACATCATCGCCATCCTCGGCATCGACGAGCTGAGCGACCAGGACAAGACGATCGTCGCCCGGGCGCGCCGCATCCAGCGGTTCATGTCGCAGCCGATGTTCGTCGCCGAGCAGTTCACCGGCCGGCCGGGCCGGTACGTCGCCCGCGAGGAAACCGTGCGCGGGTTCCGCGAACTCGTCGACGGCAAGTGGGACCACCTGCCCGAGCAGGCGTTCTACATGGTCGGCACGATCAACGACGTGGTCGAGCAAGCAAAGCAACTTGGCGCGAAGGTCTGATGGCTCAGGACGAGAAACGAAAGGCCACCGTCACGCTCCGCGTCCTCTCGCCCGTTGGGCGCGTGGTGGACGCCGAGGTTGAGTCCGTCATGCTGCCGGGCGCCGCCGGCGACTTCACCGTGCTGGCCGACCACCACGACACGGTCGCACAGCTCCGCCACGGCATCGCGGAATACACGATACACGGCAAAAAACATCACTTGAGCATGCTGGGCGGAGTCGCTACCCTTCGGGCCGACGAGGTCGAGGTGTTCTCGCCCGTGTGCGAGCACGCCGACGACCTCGACCAGGAACGCGCCGAAGCAGCCCAACAACGCGCCGAACAACGGCTCGCCCAACACCAGGAAGGAATCGAGATCGCACGCGCGCGGGCCGCCCTTGGCCGGGCGCTGCTCCGCCTCGAAGCCGTCACGCTATCGCGACGCAAGTAGGTGCTCGATGCCCAACGATCCGCCACGCGAAGGCCGGACGAAGCAGCCGGACTTCTTCCCCAACGAGCCACGGGAAGATCCCCCGAAGGATCCCGACGCGGCGCGGATCATGAAGGAGTTCCAGCGCCGTGAGCGACCGGATCTCGTCGACGCCGAGATCGAGGAACCCCCTCCAGAGCGCGGTCCGGAAAGCGATACGGACCCGACCGACCAGGAAGGCGACGACGAGGAGCCCTCCGAGGAGCCGGCAGCGGCACCGGCGCCCGAGCAGACCGAAGCCCAACGCCGGGACGCGAAGCGCTACGAGGCGATCCACAACCGGCTCTTTCTGGCCGACATCCTCGCCACCATCGTCGCGCTCGCCCTGTTCTTGCTCCTGGGCTTCTCGACGAATCTCAGGTCGTTCGTCGACAGCCGCATCAGCGAGAACGCGTTCGCCGTCGTCGGCTTCTACGGCGTCATCGTCACGATCGTTTACTACTTCGTCATCCTGATCCCGCTTCATTACGTCGACTACTGGTACGAGCTCCGGTTCGGCCTGTCGCGCCAGTCGTTTGCCGCGTGGCTAGCCGACGAGTTCAAGTGGATGGGCTTGAACATGATCCTGCTCGTCGCCTTTCTCGAGCTCGTCTACGGCCTGCTCAGGCTCACGACGACGTACTGGTGGATCTGGGCCGCGGTAGCCTGGACTGTGCTCGTCGTCGCGCTCACGAAGCTGGCCCCCGTTTTGCTCATTCCGATCTTCTACAAGAAGGAGCCGCTCGCCGACGAGGAGCTCGCCGAACGGCTGCGCCACCTCGTCGAGCGCGTGAAGATGAGCGTCGTGGCCGTCGAGAAGCTCGGCCTCGGCGCGAAGACGGTCAAAGCGAACGCGATGCTCGCCGGGCTCGGCAACACGAAGCGCGTGCTGCTGGGCGACACGCTGCTCGACAACTTCTCGCACGACGAGATCGAGACGGTGCTCGCGCACGAGCTCGGCCACCACTACCACAACCACATCTGGAAGCACATCGCCGCCGGCACGATCGCCACGTTTGCCGGGTTCTTCGTCGGCTCGGTCGTGCTTCGCAACCTCGTCGACGCGCTCGGCGAACGCCTCCAGTTCGGCGGCGTGGACGACGTGGCAACCTTCCCGCTGCTCGCCTTCGCCCTGCTCGTCGTGGCGCTCGTCGCCATGCCGGCAACGAACGCGTTCTCGCGCGCGCTCGAGCGCCAGGCCGACCGCTTCGCCCTGCGCCTGACGCGCAAGCCCGACGCGTTTATCGGCGCCATGCGCCGGCTCGCCGTCCAGAACCTGGCGGACACCGAGCCGTCGCGCGTCGTCGAAGCGCTCCTGCACGGCCACCCGAGCATCTCGAAGCGGATCGCCGCGGCCGAGCAGTTCCGCGACGCGAGGACATAGCCGTGAGCGCGCGGCCGGCGCTCATCGTCGTCGGGACGCCGATCGGCAACCTGGGCGACACCTCCCCGCGCGCGATCGACACGCTGCGCGAGGCCGACCTCATCGCGTGCGAGGACACTCGCCGCACGGCGAAGCTCACCGATCCGTTCGACATCGCCACCCCGCGCATCAGCTACCACAAGTTCAACGAGGCGCAGCGCACAAGCGAATTCCGGCGCCTCTTCGGCCAGGGCAAGCGGATCGCGCTCGTGTGCGACTCAGGCATGCCGGGCATCTCGGACCCCGGCGCAACGATCATCCGCGCCGCCATCGAGGACGGTGTTCCCGTCGAGATCGTCCCGGGCCCATCGGCGATCACGACGGCGCTCGTGTTGTCGGGCTTGCCGACCGACCGCTTCACGTTCGTGGGGTTTCTCCCCGCGAAGACGACGGCGCGGCGCAGGGCGCTCTTCGAGCTCCAGTTCGAGCCAGCAACGCTCGTCTTTCACGAGGCCGGCCACCGGCTCGACGAGGCGCTCGCCGACATGCTCGCCGTGTTCGGCGACCGTCCGGCCGCGCTCTGCCGCGAGCTGACCAAGCTCCACGAGGAGACGGTCCGTGCGCCGCTCTCCGAGCTCGCCGAGAAGGCCGACTCGCTCGTGCACCGCGGCGAGATGGTCCTCGTCGTCGGCGGCTGCACGTCGCGCGAGGACTGGAGCGACGTGCCGCTCGAGGCGCACGTCGAGGCGCTTGCCCGCGTGCTTGACATCCCGCGAAAAGAAGCGATACGGTTCGCGGCTTCCGTGCGCGGCCTCGACCGCAAGGCGGTCTACAAGGCACTGCTTCCCAACGGATCGGCAGAGGAGCGGCATGACGAGGAAGGCGCCTGACATCACGTTCGGCACGTCAGGCTGGCGGGCCATCATCAGCGACGAGTTCACGTTCGACAACGTGGCGCTCGTCGCCGAGGCGATCGCACTGTATGTGCTCGAGACCGGCGTGAAGAACGGTCTCGTCGTCGGCTACGACACGCGTTTCCTCAGCAAGGCGTTCGCTCGTCGAGCCGCCACGGTCTGCGCCGACGCGGGCATCCCTATCCACTTGGCCGACCGCGACGTGCCGACGCCGGCGCTCGCGCACCACATCCGGCGCCTGGGCGCCGCGGGCGGCATCAACATCACAGCCAGCCACAATCCGAGCCAGTACAACGGCATCAAATTCTCACCGGCCTACGGCGGACCGGCGCTGCCGGAGGTCACACGCCGAGTCGAGCAGCTCGTCAAGGTGATCCGCCAGGAAGGCGCCGGCACGACGAGAGCGGATGCGCCGGCGGCGATCACCGAGTTCGACGCGCGGCCCGACTACTTCGCGAAGATCGAGCAGCTTATCGACTTCGAGGCGATCAACGCGGCCAAGCTGCAGGTCGCCGTCGACACGAAGTACGGAACCTCGCGCGGGTATCTTGACGCGCTGCTCGCCGACCACGGCATCGAGACGGTCGTCATCAACGATCACGCCGACCCGCTCTTCGGCGGGGGGAACTCGGAACCGATCGAGGAGAACCTCGTCGAGCTGCGGCAGGTCGTCCTCGATAACGGCTGCGCGCTCGGCCTCGCCACCGACGGCGACGGCGACCGGTTCGGCGTCCTCGACGGCGACGGCAGCTACCTCGAGGCGAACATGGTCATCGGCCTCGCAGCCCACCACCTCTACACGCATCGCGGCAAGACGGGCGCCGTCGCGCGCACGCGGGCGACGAGCCACTTCATCGACGCCGTGTGCGCCCACCACGGCGGCGGCGCGATCGAGACGCCGATCGGATTCAAGCACCTCGGCAACATGCTCGAGCAGCATAAGGCCTTCCTCGCGGGCGAGGAGAGCAGCGGCCTCTCGGTCGACGATCACGTACCCGAGAAGGACGGCATCTACGCCAGCCTACTCATGACGGAAGTGCTCGCCGTCGAGCGACGGCCGCTCAAGCACGTGCTCGCGAAGCTTTTTGGGGCGATCGGGCGCGAATACCACACCACGCGCCTCAACGTGCACCTCGACGCAGCCAAGATGCAGCAGCTCGTCGAGGCGCTCAGGGGCGACGTGCCTGAGGCGCTCGCGCGGCTGGGCGTCGTCGAGATCGACACGGCCGAGGGCGCGAAGTACTTCCTGGCGAACGGCAACTGGGTGATGTTCCGCCCGTCGGGCACCGAGCCGGTCGCGCGCTGCTACATCGACGCCGACTCGCCCGCCTCGATGGCCGAGATCGAGGCGGCCGCCAGGCAGTTCCTCGCGCAGTTCGCGTAGCCGGCGAGCGTGCCCACGCTCGTTTTTTCTTGCGGCCCCCCACCCCCCTCCCTATAGTGGCGCCGACTCGGACATGAGGGAGGGACGATGAGCGAGATCATCGACGTCCACGCGCGCGAGATCCTCGACTCACGC
>CAZCQN010000155.1:0-7590 GCA_964500825.1 uncultured Verrucomicrobiota bacterium
AGCAGCGCCCGTGCTTCTGCCAAGTCCAGAGCTCGCCCCCGCCGCCGGTCCCGCAGGGCCGGCCGCGCCCCGCCCCGGGGCCCCCCCGGGGCGGGGGGGGCCCGCCCGCCAGCTCGTAGCCTGAAGGGCTTCCATGGAAGCTCCTTCTCAACAGGCCCGAACGTCAAAACCATTGACACCCCGTCGGCCTTTTCCTAAACATGGCGCTCGGCAAATCAGGGACTGGCACCTGTTTTTCCCGCGGTGCCCAGACTGGGCCCAACGTGGCGCGCCGCGAAAAACAGGTGCCTGTCCCTGATTTGCCACGACGACACGGACCCTCTGGAGGCACATCATGGAGCGCACACTGACCAGCGAGGCAAAGAACCACGTCGGCGAGACCATCCTGCTCAAGGGATGGGTCCACCGCATCCGCGAGCTTGGCGCCGTCAACTTCCTCATCCTGCGCGACCGCGCGGGCCTCATCCAGTGCGTGTGCGACAAGAAAGCCATCGATCTGGGCGGCATCGGCCACGAATCGGTCATCGAGCTCGAGGGCGAGGTCAAGGCCGACGAGCGCGCCTTCGGCGGCGTCGAGATCGCCGCCATGAAGCTCAACGTCATCGTCGCCGTCACCGAGACGCCCCCGATCGAGGTGAACCAGAAGCTCGAGATCAGCAAGCTCGGCCTCGAGGCGATCCTCAACTACCGCCCGATCAGCCTGCGCCACCTCGACATCCGCGACATCTGGCGCGTCGAGGCCGAGTTCATCTGGGCCTTCCGCGAATACCTCAAGAGCCAGGCCTTCACCGAGATCAAGACCTCGAAGATCGTCGCCGGCGCCACCGAGGGCGGCGCCAACGTGTTCGAGATCAAATACTTCGGACGCAAAGCCTTCCTCGCCCAGTCGCCCCAGTTCTACAAGCAGATCATGGTCGGCAGCGGCTTCGAGCGCGTCTTCGAGGTCAGCATGGTCTACCGCGCCGAGCCGCACGCCACGCCCCGCCACCTCAACGAGTACTGCTCGCTCGACTACGAGATGGGCTTCATCACCGACGAGCAGGACGTCATCGACATGGAGATCGGGTGCATCAAGCACATGTTCAACCACGTCGAGAAGACCTGCCCCGACGTGCTGGAGAAGTTCGGCGTCGCCGTGCCGAAGCTCGACACCGTCCCGCGCATCAAGCTCAAAGAAGCGTTCCAGATCCTCATCGACGAGTTCGATTACAGGCAAGAGGACGTCCACGACCTCGACCCCGAGAGCGAGCGCCTGCTCTGCCAGCACTTCGCCAAGACACACGGCGCCCCCCTCGTCTACGTCTCGCACTACCCGGTCGAGAAGCGGCCCATGTACACGATGCCCGACCTGACCGACCCCGGCACGACGCGCTCGTTCGACCTGCTCTACAACGGGCTCGAGATCACCACCGGCAGCCAGCGTATCCACGACTACGGCATGCTCGTGGACAATATGCGCAAGTTCGGCCTCAACCCGGACGATTTTTCCGACTACCTCATGACCTTTAAGTACGGGATGCCGCCCCACGGCGGGCTCGCCATCGGCGCCGAACGCCTCACCGCCCGGCTGCTCGAGCTGCCCAACATCCGCGAGGCGTCGCTGTTCCCGCGCGACCTCAACCGCACAACTCCGTAAGGGCCGCGAAAAACAGGGACAGGCACCTGTTTTCCGTCGACACCCATGTTCGATGCGTCCCGAAAACGGGTGCCTGTCCCTATTCTTCCGGCCTTCTCAAGGCCTTGACAAGATCGCGTGCGACAAGAGCCTGAGGGCGCTTCCAGCGCCCTTGTTGTTGATAGGCCAGTCCTTCAGGGCTGGTCCCACGCATGCCGCCCCTTCGTTGAAGGGCGTTTCAACGTCCTTCCTTTCTCGGCTTGAGCCACATTCCGCAAGGGCGAAGTGCACCGCCGCCCGTTTTCCGCCTTCTGGCATGCACGCTGGCACGAAAGGTGCGCGCACGAGGCGCCCGAGGGGTAGCCCTATGCGCAGCCGAATGCCCACGCAGTTCAAACTGAGGGAAGCGGTCGGACTGGCAGGTACCGTCCTGGATGCCATCCCCGATCCCCTCTTCATCAAAGACGCCGGCTCGGTCTATCTCTGGGCCAACAGCGCGTGGGCCGAGCTCATGGGCCTGGACCCCGACGGGATTGTCGGCAAGACGGATGCCGCCCTCTTTCCGCCCGACGTCGCCGCTGCACACACCGAGCTCGACTGCGTCGCCCTCGCCACGACCCAGGTCGCCAAGGACACCGTGCTCATCGAGACCCCCGGCCGTCCCAACAGGCACGTCCGGATCACCGTCCGCGCGATCATCTCGCCTGAAGGCACAATCTCAGGGCTGCTTGGCTCGGCCCGCGAGGTGTCCGAGAAGCGGCCCGACACGAAGTCGCTGCAGAGGGGGGCCAACTACCGCGACGCGATGTCGCTCTGCACTCGCTCGCTGCTCATGTCGAGGAGCTCGGAGGAAGCCATCAACGGCTTCCTTCAGCACCTGGGCGAGATCAGCCGCGTCGAGAACGTGACGGTCTTCGAGAACTTCACCACGCCCGAGGGCGACCTCTGGTTTCGCGAACGCTACAGTTGGAGGCACCCCGACTGCTGCTGTGGCACCAGCGACTGCGCCGGGATGCCGTACGGCCCATGGCTTGCGCGCTGGCACGACATGCTCTCGATGGGTCTCCCGGTCCAGGGCACCCCTGAAACCCTGCCGCCCGAGGAGAGCCGCCTACTCGTCGAGCAGCAGCTCGGCGCCATCCTCCTGCTTCCGCTCGAAGTGAACAGGCAGTTCTGGGGCTTCATCCGGTTCGCCCACTGCACGACCGCGCGCCAGTGGGAGAACAGTGAAGTCCAGATGCTCTCGGTTGGCGCCGAGAGCCTCAGCGCGTTCCTCACGCGTGTCCAATACGAGAAGGCACTCCACCGCAAGGTGGACGAGCAGCACGCCCTCTGGGCCGGCACGCCCGACTTCCTCTACATCACCGACAAGGACTCGGTCTACCTGATGGCCAATCCCGCCTACGCCGAGTTCCTGGGCGTCTCGTCCGACGAGATACCGGGCAAGACCGACTTCGACTTCTTCCCACGGGACAAGGCAGAGAAGTACCAGCATGAGGACCGGACCATCGTCGAGAATGGCGCCACACTCACGAACGTCGAGGACACGACGCCCGGCGCCAACGGGCGAACCATCCAGACAATCACCACCAAAGCGCCGCTCCGCGACGCCACCAACGCCGTCGTCGGCATCATCGGCATCACGCGCGACGTCACCGAGCGCGTCGAGCTCGAGCGCCAGGTCCGCCAGGCCCAGAAGATGGAGTCGATCGGCACGCTGGCCGCGGGCATCGCCCACGATTTCAACAACCTGCTGACCGCCATCCTCGGCTTCGCCCACCTCGCGTTGCCCAAGCTCGACGAGGACAATCCGCTGCACCGCTACATGGAGCGCATCATCGGTGCCGGAACACGCGCCCAGGACCTCATTCGCCAACTGCTCACCTTCAGCCGGCGGGTCGAGGCCGAGAGACGGCCCATGCTTCTCGGGCCCGTCGTCAAAGAGACTCTCAAATTCCTGCGCAGCACCCTGCCCGCACACGTCGAGATCGTCTCGTCCGTGCCCGATGGCTTGCCGCACGTCGAGGCCGACCCGACACACATGCACCAGGTCATCATGAACCTGTGCGTCAACGCCGCCCACGCCATGCCCGACGGCGGCACCCTCTCGGTCCGCCTCGACCACCTCGAACCCGACCACGCCATCCAGCTCACCGTCGAGGACACCGGCTGCGGCATGGACGAGGCAACCAAAGCGCGCATCTTCGAACCGTTCTTCACGACCAAGGAGCCCGGCGAAGGCACCGGCCTCGGCCTCTCCACCGTCTACGGCATCGTCAAGGACAGCGGCGGGACCATCGACGTCGAGTCCACACCAGGTCAGGGAACCACCTTCCGCGTCCGGTTCCCCGTCACCACAATCTCCGCCCGACGCGAGGAAGTGGCCGCCGCGCAGACCAGCCGGGGGGGAAGTGAGACCATCCTATTCGCCGACAACGAGCCCAGCGTGCTCGAGCTCGTGCGGGCAACCCTCGTCGAGGCAGGCTATGCGGTCCTGACCGCCGCCGATGGCGCGCACGCGCTCTCGACCTACAAACAGCACGAGGACCAGGTCGATCTGCTCATCATCGACGCCGCGATGCCCCGTATGACCGGCACGCAGCTCGTGCACCAGCTCCTGCTAGACCCCCGGCGCCGAGCCAAGATCATCCTCTGCAGCGGCCAGGCCATCCGCGACGACGACCGCCGCACCGTCGAGGAGGCCGGCGGCGCCATCCTGCACAAGCCGTTCATCCCCTCCGAGCTCCTCGCCCTCGTCCGCCGCGTCCTCGACAAATCCTGATTGACACCCCGCGTCGAATGCCGCACACCCCCCGAAGCGTTGGCGAAGGAGCGCAAGCCTATGGATACGCAAGCCCGCACAAGGCATCGAGCCCCGCTAGGGGCCTCTGGAAGCAGCCTCGGGCGCAAGCCCGTGGATGCATAAGCCCGCACGAGGAATGAAGCCCCGCTAGGGGCGTCTGGAAGTAGCCTCGGGCGCAAGCCCGTGGATACGTAAGCGCGCAAGGAATGGAGCCCCGTCAGGGGCGATTGAGAACTGCAGGCGCACACACTGCGAGAGACGCGCGCTACCCGAAGATCAACACGATCCCCAGGACGATGAGCGCCCCCAGCACGGCACGCCGGAACACAACCTGGTTCATTTTCTGGTATGCCAGCGAGCCGAGCAGCGTCCCCACCACCACGACCGGCAGCAGCGGCAGGCTGCCGATCAGCACCGAGTCGCCCAGGATCGGCTCGTCGCCCATCGGGACGAACCGAAACAGCAGCACGCGCAGGCTGATGCTGATGATGCCGACGAACGCGAAGTTGCCCTTGATCCGGTCCTTGTGCCAGTCGTGCGCCAGGAAATAAAACAGCATCGGCGCGCCGCCGACGTTGAACGCTCCGCCCAACGCGCCCGTGCCCGCGCCGGCCGCCACCGCCCACGCCGGATGCAGTCGCGCATGCCGCCCCGTCCGCCCGAGCAGCATCTGCACCGCCGTCACCGTGATCAGCGCCCCGATGGTGCGCCGGATCACCACATCGGGCAGCGCCGACAACACGTACACGCCGACCGGCACGGCCACCACGAGGCTCGGCAGCAGCAGCCACACGTCGCGAAACCGCACCGCCCGGCGACACTGCCACAGAATCAGCCCGACGTTCGGCAGCAGGCACACGGCCACCAGCGGCACCGCCACCTTCGACGGCACCACCAGCGGCAGCAGCGCCATCGACACGTGCCCGAACGCGAACCCCAGCGCCCCCTGGGTCAGTGCACCCAGCACGATCGCCGCGGCCACGACGAGATATGCCGTTGTTCCCAGCTCAGGCATGCCGCGCAGTGTAACACATGCCGTGGCGGATGGACAGCCACCCCTTGCTTGCACCGCCGCCTTGCCGGGCCGCGCGAGCCCAGCCCACGCAGCGGGCGAACCCGCCGTTTGGGCGGGCGATATGCTGTAGCCACGAGCGTCAGATCAAGCGCCAGGATAGAGTGGGGCTCGACAGAACGGGCCGACCAGCAGCCCTGTCGACGGAATGCCGTGCGTAGGGCAGAGGATGCCGGGCTTCAGCCGGCATGCGCAGCGCCGGAGGCGCTGCGTTGCCACCGGCTTTGAGCCGGTGGTGTAGGCAAGAGGAGGTCAGCCCCACTCCCTCTCCCCGCCCTGCCCGCCACGGGCAGGGCGGGGAGAGGGAGTGGGAGAATGGGCAAGCAGCGCGACCCAGGGTGTTTGTGCGCCTCTTTGGAGGCGGGCTCACGCCCGTGGCTACAACAGACCGCCCCCTGCGGGGCCCTCTGTATCGTCGCGCTTTCTGCCTCGGCGGCGGTGATGCTCGGTGGACGCGCGTGGATGTCCTCGGCCCCGCTACCACGCTGCGCCATGCCGGCACGAGATTGGGCGTTTACACGCATCAGGCGCTGGCACTAGACTTGCACACGTCTGCCGTCGTACCGTGCGTGTGACTGCGCCGTGATGGTGCGCGCGCGCTCGAGCGGCGGCCGGCCTGAACAACAACCCCCGACGGACTACGTATCGGAAGAGATTCGCCATGAAGATCCTCGACTTCGACTTCGAGCCGAAACAGCTTATCAACAACCCTTCCGACGCCGAGCTGCGCGAGATGTGCCTGCGCCAGGACGGCAAGATCACCCAGTTCGGCAACATCGCCGTCATCTCGCGTGTCCGCAACCGGAGCGCCAAGTTCACCGAGGTCATCTTCGACCAGCTCGACGACGACGACCGCGAAACGCTCCGCCAGGCGTTCCACGCCATCAGCGACAAGACGATGATCCAGATCGACAAGACGATGTGCATGAACGAGCGCTTCACCAAGGCGTGCCGCCTCTACGTCGACGCCAGGTTCGCACGCCTGCCGCTCATGTGGGGCAGCACGCTCTTTGCGTCCCAGGCACGCGAGCCCGACTTCATCACACTCGCCCTGCCCGACTGGCGCGAGCGCCGCGTCTTCGTCTTCCCCGATCGCGGCATCACCATCGTCCTCGGCTCCGACTACAAGGGCGAGATCAAAAAGAGCATGCTCCGCCAGATCATGTACACGGTCAAAAAGGACAGCTGCCTCGGTTTGCACGCCGGCAGCAAGGTCGTCCGCGTCAAGAAAGACGGGGAACTGAGCGACGTCGGCTTCCTCTTCTTCGGCCTAAGCGGCACCGGCAAGACCTCGCTGTCGTGCCACCACCACTGGCTCAAGTGGCCCGAGGGCGTCGTCATCCGCCAGGACGACGTCGTCATCATCGAGCCGACCGGCGCCGCCGCCGGCACCGAGGCGTGCTACTACATCAAGACCGAAGGCCTCAAGCCCGACGACCAGCCCCTGCTCTACGCCGCCGCCATCTCGCCGCGCGCCATCCTCGAGAACGTCCGCGTCCACGGCGAGGACAACGTCGTCGACTTCGACGACGCCTCGCTCACCTCCAACGGCCGCGCCATGGTCAATCGCCACGACATCGCATTCACCGACGGGTCCGTCGACCTCGATCGCGCGCACAACATCGTCTTCATCACTCGCCACTTCCACCTCGTGCCGCCCGTCATGCGCCTCTCACCCGAGTGGGGCGCCGCCGCCTTCATGCTCGGCGAGTCGATCGAGACCTCCGCCGGCGACCCCACCCAGGCCGGCAAGTCCAAGCGCGTCGTCGGCACCAACCCCTTCATCGTCGGCAGCGAGGCCGACGAAGGGAACATCTTCCTCGACATCCTCCGAAAGAACCCCGACATCCAGTGCTACCTCTTGAACACCGGCTGGGTCGGCGGCGAGCACCGAGGCGTCAAGATCAGCGTCAAGGACAGCGCCCGCATCATCGAGATGATCGCCCGCGGCACCATCACCTGGAAGCGCGACCCGTTCTGGGGCTACGAAGTCCCCGAGGAAATCCCCGGCCTCGACATGGACCGCTTCGACCCAGAGAACTTCTACCCCCCCGACGAGATCGACCGCGCCGCCCGCGAGCTCCGCGACGAGCGCCGCGA
>CAZCQN010000156.1:0-4307 GCA_964500825.1 uncultured Verrucomicrobiota bacterium
AGCGTCTCGAGCCCCTGCAGGAACAGGAACGCGTTGAACGGGCTCATGCACGGCCCGAGATCGCGCATCAACTGGAGGCGTGCCTTGAGCACGAAGGCCATCCCATCGTTCTTGCCGAACTGATCCCACCAGCGCACGCCGTGGTACGACGGGTCCGGCTCGGTCAGATCGGGGAACTTGCCGCTGCCCCAGTCGAACCGGCCGCTCTCGACGATGCAGCCGCCGATACTCGTGCCGTGGCCGCCGACGAATTTCGTGGTCGAGTACACCGCGATGTCGGCCCCGTGCTCGAACGGCCGGAACAGGTACGCGGTCGTCACCGTGTTATCCACGACGAGCGGGATGCCGCGCTCCTTGGCGATCGCGCCGATCGCGTCGAAGTCGCCGACGTCGTTCTTCGGATTGCCGATCGACTCGACGTACAGGCAACGCGTGTGTGCGTCGATCGCTTTGCGCCAGGCGCCGAGATCCATCGGCTCGACGAACCGCGCCTCAATCCCGAACTTGCCGTGCAGTGTGTGGTGAAACAGCGTGTGCGTGCCGCCGTAGAGCGAGCTCGAGCTGACGAAGTTCTGGCCCGGCGAGCACAGGTTCAGGATCGTCAGCGAGATCGCCGCCTGGCCCGAGCTGGTCGCGAGCGCGGCCGAGCCGCCCTCGAGCGCCGCGAGCCGCTTCTCGAGCACGTCGGTCGTCGGGTTCATGATCCGGCTGTAGATGTTGCCGGACTCCTCGAGCTCGAACAGCCTCGCCGCGTGCTCGGCGCTGTCGAACACAAACGACGTTGTTTGATAGATCGGCACCGCGCGCGCCTTCGTCGCCTTGTCCGGCTCGTGGCCCGCGTGCAGCGCCAGCGTATCGAAGCGGTATTCTCTATCTGCCATCGCTCTCTCTCCCCTATCCGTTCACGGCCCACGTGCGGCCCGGGGCTCGACAGGGTATGCCGACCGCCGCCTTGTCATCAAGCACTTCCTGTCGCAAGGGCTCACGGCTTTCGGCTTGATGCGCACGACGGCCTCTGTTAGAAGCCGTACGTCACCAAGTCGACGATTCGGACGAGACCGATGGATCCGACCGGGCCGATCAACAAGACGATGGATCTCGACGACCTGCGGTCCGACCGCGCGCGCCGGATCGTCGACGAGCTCAACAGCCTGGTTCGGGAGCTGCGCGCGCGGGACCTCAGGACGAGTTCGTGGTACGGCCGGTTTCATCTCTCCGGCAAGCCGCACTCGTGGGAGCGCGTGAACCGGGGCTACGGCTACACGCCCCTGCCCGGCGCCGCCGACGACACGCACTTCCCGTGGTTCCTGTATTGGGAGATCGTCTGGGTCGCGCTGCACAACGAGTTCCGGCCCGGCATGCGCGTCCTCGACCTTGGCGGCAGCTCGTCGCTCTTCTCGTACTATCTCGCGTCGAAGGGCGCCCACGTCACGACCGTGGACATCAAGCGCACACTTGTGACGAACGCCGACCACGTGGCCAAGCAGATGGCCTGGTCCATGACGAACCTCGTCATGGACATGCGGCGCCTCGAGTTCGACGCCCCCTTCGACCACATCGTGTCGATCTGCGTCTACGAGCACATCCCGATCAGCGCCCGCATCGAGATCAACGAGGACATCAAGCGGCTGCTCGTCGACGGCGGCCGGTTCAGCATTACGTTCGACTACAAGAACCCGGTCAGGTCGGCACGCATCGGCTCACCCGACGCTGTCCATGAGCAGTTCATCACACCGTCGGGGCTGACCGTGCGCGGCAACGAGCGCTTCGTCGACAATGGGAAGGTCTATCTGCTCCAGCCTTTCCATTCCCGGCGGTTCTTGCTCTTCTACAAGCTCGGCGCGATCCTCGTGAAGCGCGAGTACATGCCGTGGGAGTTCTTTGACACCAAGCGCGAGAACGAGTACACGTTCGGTGCGCTGTTTCTCGAGAAACCCGCGGCGCAATGATTGGGCGGACTGGGTAGGTCATGGCGAAGAAGGTTCTTGTCATAGGCATCGACGGCGCAACCTGGGACCTGATCGAGCCGTGGGCGCGTGCCGGCAAGCTGCCGACGTTCAAACGCCTCATGGACGAGGGCGCCTGGGGCACGCTGCGCTGCCCGATCCCGCCGATCTCGGCGCAGAGCTGGGCCTCGTTCGCCACCGGCAAGAACCCGGGCAAGCACGGCTTCTTCGACTTCGTCGAGGTGACGCCCTATTCGTACAGCACGCGCTTCATCAACTCGCGCATGCTCGGCGCCAAGACGCTCTGGCGCCTGCTGGGCGAAGCCGGCAAGACCGTCGGCGTGCTCAACGTCCCGGTCACCTACCCGCCCGAACCGGTCAATGGCTTCATGATCACCGGCTATCCGACGCCCGGTACGGCCTCGCCGTTCGTCCACCCGGCGGAGCTCAGGAGCGAGTTCCTCCGCGCGGTGCCCGGCTACCGCATCGAGTGCGCCGACGTCGAGCTGCCGCGGTTTTCCCGACGAGCCAAGCTCGACGTGTTCCTCGACAAGCTCATTAGCATGATGGACAACCGGCTCGCCGCCACGCGCTGGCTCTACGCGCGCTTCAGGCCGGACTTCTTCATGCCGACCTTCACCGCGTTCGACCGCGTGTGCCACTACTACTGGAAGTACATGGACCCCGCGTTGCGCGACCGGTTCAGCGACGACGAGATCGAACGATACGGCGACGCCATCCTGCGCGTCCACCAACGCCAGGACGAGATCATCGCCGAGCTCCTCGACATGATCGAGCCGGGCACAAGCGTATTCATGCTGAGCGATCACGGGTTCGGCCCGTCGTACGACCGCCTCAACATCCACGGGTGGTTCGTCGAAAACGGTTACCTCGTCCCCAAACACGAAAAACGCAGCCTGATCTCGCGCAGCATCGACGCGGTCATCTCGAACGTCATCCGGTTCACGCCCGTCAACTTCCGCACCCGCATCAAGGAGCGCTTCCCCGCGGTGGCCGGCCGCGCCATCTCGCGCGTCTTCTTCCACGACATCGACTGGACGCGTACGCGCGCCTACACCGTCGGCGAGTTCCACAACGTCTATATCAACCTCAAGGGACGGCAGCCGCAGGGCATCGTCGATCCCGGCGCCGAATACGAGGCGCTGCGCGACGAGCTGATCGAGAAGCTCTCGGCGCTCCGGGATCCGCACTCGAACGAGCCCATGGTCCAGCACGTGTATCGACGAGAAGACGTCTATACCGGCGCGTTTCTTGAACGGATGCCCGACCTCGTCATCGACTGGGAGTACCGCTACTCGTTCAGCGCCGACTTCAGCACGGGGCCGCTTGTCTCGTCGGTCCTCGACGCGAAGCGCCTCCACTGGGCCAAGAGCGGGTATCATCGCCCGAACGGGATCTTCCTCGCCTACGGGCCCGACGTCCAGCGCGGCAAGCGCGTCGAAGGCATCGTCATGGACGTCACGGCGACGATCCTCTACGAGATGGGCCTCCCGATCCCGCACGACATGGACGGCCACGTCATCACGGACGCCTACACGCCTGAACGGATCGCTTCCAAGCCGCCGCGCACGACCGACTTCGACACGAGCGCCGCCCCCGACTCGGCCGAGGTCTACAGCCCCGACGAGGAGGCGGAAGTCACGAAGCGCCTGAGAGAGTTGGGATACCTCGAATGAGCGACGGCGACTCGACCGCAGCACCGCGACGCACGTGGCTCCTCGTCCAGGTGCTCACGGGCGGCCTCATCGCCGTCGCGCTGCTTCTGCTCCTGTTCTGGCGAGTGGATTTTGGCGAGTTGTGGCACGCGGTCTCGGCCATCAGCCCGTGGCATGTCGTTGCCGCCTGTCTCTGTCGCGCCGGCGCGATCGTGTTTCGGTCGGTCCGGTTGCAGCGCCTCGGCGTCGCCCACCAACGGGCGACCGCGCTCGACTGTCTGTCGGCCAACGCGAACGGCATGCTCATCGGCCTCGCCTTCCCCGGCCTGAACGAGTTCACGCGCACCTACGTGCTCAAGCGCCGCACGCACGTCCCGTTCGGGTCAGTCCTCGGCGTGCTCATGGCGGAACGGCTGATCGACATGCTCCTTCTGCTCGCCATCGTCGTCTTCGCTCTGCTGCTCGTTCCCGCCATCGAGTGGAGCGCCCTCGCCTGGGCGATTGCCGTGATCGTCGCCGCGATTGCCGCGGCGCTCGTCGCCGCGTTCATTCTGATGCGGAAACGATCAGCGGAACGAATCGGGCAGCTCGTGTCCCGGGTGTCACCTGCGCTTGGGCGGCGCGTCGCCGCGTTTGCCGGCCACTTCGGCGACGGCTTGCGTCGCTTGGGCGGGCTCCCCGGCCG
>CAZCQN010000156.1:4407-7521 GCA_964500825.1 uncultured Verrucomicrobiota bacterium
CGTTTGCCGGCCACTTCGGCGACGGCTTGCGTCGCTTGGGCGGGCTCCCCGGCCGTCGCATCGTCGAGATCGGCCTGCTCTCCGGGCTGCTGTGGGCGTCGAACGCCGCGTTCGCCTACATCGTCTTCCGCGCATTCGGCTCGCAGCTCGGGCTGGGCTTCGGCGCCGCGCTCTTCACAGTGGCGCTGATCTACTTCGGCCTCATCATCCGGCTGACGCCCGCCGGCTTCGGCCAATACCACCTTGTCGCCTACCTCGCGCTCGGCGCCTTCGGCGTCGCCAGAGGTCTCGCCATAAGCATCGCCATCGTCCTGCACAGCATCATGCTGCTTGCAACCATTCTGCTCGGCGTCCCGTTCGTGTACCGGGAGCACCTGGGAATTGCGCGGCTCGCGCGCGAAAGGGAGACAGCGAACGAAGGCGACGGCTCTACTTCCTCGTCTTGAGCCAGTCTGAGTGCTCGCGGAAGTAGCGCGCGGGGAAGACGATCTCCTGAAGGAACCCGACCGGCCAGGCGACGAGGATGATCGCGAGCGCAAACACGGCGTTCACCGCGCTCGCCGGCGACTTCGTCGTCGCCCAGGCCCCGATGAGGAGCCCGGCAAGCGCCGCCCCGGCCGCGATTGCCCCGTAGGCGAGCGCCATCGGCGCAAAGCGCGCCAGCAGGACGATCGCCGCGATCACGAGCGGTATCCAGGCCGCGACGAGCATGTGGAGCGGGCTGAGCATCTCCCAAGAAATCTTCGCGCACTGGCAGCGCGTGACGCCGAAACGGTAGACTTGCCGCGCGAACTGTTTCGGCGACGGCCGCTTGTAGTGCCAGAGCTGCGCGTCCGGCACGTGCAGCAGCCGCCAGCCGTGCTTGCGAATGTGCCAGTTCATCTCGACGTCTTCGCCCGCAACGAGACCCGTCGCGAGCGGCATCGCCTGCTCGATCACCTCGCGACGGTAGATGCAGTTCGCGCCCGGAAGGTCCGTCACCTCGCGCACGCCCTTCACGGTGTCGGCCTGGCACGAGATACCCCCCGCGACCGCGAGCGTAAACACCCATGCCACGCCGCGACCGAACCGCGTCTCGCCGGGCGAAACGAGCGTCGGCCCCGAGATGCCGCCCACGGTCGAATCGTCGAAGTACTTGACCGCGTCGCGCAGCCACGCGCGATCCATCACGCAGTCGGCATCGCTGAACGCGATCAGCTCGCCCTTCGAGTGCTCGAACCCGACGTGCCGACCGTTCGCGACGTACAGCCCCTCGTTCGGCACGACGATCGCCCCGAAGCTCTCGGCCACCTCGCGCGTGCCGTCGGTCGACATCGCGTCGGCGATGATCACCTCGTACCGGTCGGCGGGATAATCGAGCGCACCGAGGCTCTCGAGGCAGGCGCGGATGTTCGTCTCCTCGTTGCGGGCCGGAATGATAACCGAGACAAAGGGCAGCTCGCCGGGTGTGCTCATCCACCCGTTCCTCCCCCACGAGTCGCGCCGCGGCACACGCGCCTCCTCGCGGAGCCGGAGCGTCCGCACGATGCGCTGGAGCATCCCAAGCCCCCACGACCACACGCCCATCAACACGAAGAACGCGCCGGTGACCGGGAAAACCCACGGCACCTCGACGCGCCCTTCGACGACGAACTGCCACAGCCCCTTCCAGTTGATCGCGAGCCCAACGAGCACCAGGATCGGCCCGGCGACGATCAACACCCGCTGCGACAGCACGGCCCGGACGAACTGCTCGATGGCCCGCGGCCGACGACGACGCACGTCGGCGTTCATGAGCTCAGCGACCTGGTCGGCCACGATGCCCACCGTCATCACCGCCAGGCTCATCAGCACGAGCACGACGACGGCGATCAGCCGGTAGACCATCCAGTCGGGCACCTGCCCATACGCGAAGTAGTACGTGACCGGCCGAACGAGCAGCACGAGCGCGATGCCGAGCGCGAGCGCCGCCACGTAGACGAAAAACCGCAGCGGCCGGGTGCTCAGGATGATGTCCATAATCACCTTGAGGAACCGGACGCCGCCTCGGACGAGGCTCAGCTTCGACTCCCCGACCCGTTCCGTGTACGCGATCGGCACCTCGATCAGCTTCAGCGAATGGGACGAGACCGCCCGCGCCGTCATCGCCGGCGCGAAATGCTGGCCGTCCGGCAGCGGGTACAGCCTCCCCAAAGCACTCCTGCGGATCACGCGCATGCTGCTTGCGCTATCGGTGACCCGGGCCCGCGTCAGCGCGTTGATCAGCACCGTGTAGATCCGATTGGCGAGCCGTTGGATCCGGGGCATCTCGCTCCCAGGCCCGAGCCGCGAGCCAACCGCCACGTCCGCGCCCTCTGCGAGCAGCCCGTTGACGAGCGGGATGAAATCGCCCGGGTCACACACGCCGGCGGCATCCAAAAAAGACACCAGCGTCCCGCGCCCCTCCTCGAACCCACGCTTGAGGGCCGCGCCGTAGCCCTGGTTCCCCCGGTAGCTGATCAGGCGGACATCTGCGTACCCGCGGGCAACCTCGGCTGTCCGGTCCCGGCTCCCGTCGTCCACAACGAGAATCTCGACCCCCTCGACCCCTGTCTCGGCCACGATCCGCTCCCGCTCGGCCAGACAGCGCTCGATGATCAGGCCAATCGCCTTCTCCTTGTTGTACGCTGGGATGACGATACTAAGCGTATGCACTTCGGCACTCATCGAACCCGATTCTAGCCTCGCACCATCCCCAGTCAACGCGTTTCAGCAAGCGAGACCCCGACACGTGCCGGCCCCGCCTTGGGCGAACACCTCTCACATGTCATCGGTGCCGTTTCGCCTGGACTGAGGGACGATCTGTGCCAGCCACACGCTCTAGCCTGCATTTCTCACACAGAGGGCGCACATGGCCGCCCAACGTGGCGTGGGCAACTGCCGCTCAACCAGTTCCAGCGCGGCCGTGCGCGGCGTCATGCAAACAGGCTGTCCCACACAGCTCGTGGGATCCTGGCTGCCCCGCACGCGTCCGAATCGGCTTGAGTTGACGCTGCCGCACAAATCCAAGCCCCGCCAGGGGCGTCTGGGAGTAGCCTCGGGCGCTAGCCCGCATTTCTCACAACGCATGCACGTGGTGTCGTTCCGTGTGAGCCG
>CAZCQN010000157.1:0-7364 GCA_964500825.1 uncultured Verrucomicrobiota bacterium
TCGTCCCCCCAACGCTGCGCGGCTCGTTCCCCCAACGCTGCGCGGCTCGTCCCCCCAACGCTGCGCGGCTCGTCCCCCCAAC
This sequence comes from uncultured Verrucomicrobiota bacterium, assembly GCA_964500825.1. Lineage (GTDB taxonomy): Bacteria > Auribacterota > JABMQX01 > JAFGEW01 > JAFGEW01 > CAYUZG01. The sequence continues at coordinate 83 of CAZCQN010000157.1, forward strand.
GCTGCGCGGCTCCTCGTGGCGTTCGAGAAGATGGGAGCCGTGCCTATTTGCCGGCGAGGAGTTGGCGGGTGATCTCGGCGACGTGGCGGCCCTGGAAGCGCGCGATGGCCAGCTCGTTCTCAGTCGGCATCCGCGAGCCGTCGGGCCCGGCAAGTGTCGTGGCGCCGTACGGGGTGCCGCCGGTGATCTCGCCCATCTCCATGAGGCGCTGCTCGCTGTAGGGCACGCCGACGACGATCATGCCGTGGTGGAGCAACGTGGCGTGGAAGCTGGTGATGGTGGTTTCCTGGCCGCCGTGCTGGGTGGCGGTCGATGCGAACACGCTGCCGACCTTGCCGACCAGCGCGCCCTTCATCCAGAGCGGGCCCGTCTGGTCCAGGAAGTTGCGCATCTGCGCGCTCATCATGCCGAAGCGCGTCGGCGTGCCGAAGATGACCGCGTCGGCCTCGGCCAACTGGTCGACGGCGGCCACGGGCACGTGTTTGAACGCCTCCCGCGCCTTGGCCGCGCCGCTTTTCTTGAGGATTTCTTCGGGGACAAGCTCGGGCACCTGCGCCAGCACCCCCTCCGCGCCCTCGATCTCGCGGGCGCCTTCCGCGACGGCCTCGGCGAGACGGTAGACGTGCCCATACATGCTGTAGAACACGACCTGCACCTTCATCATGACACCTCGTAACGTGTTCCCCCTACCCCAAGAACACAGCTCACCCGCCCTGCGTTCCCGCCGGGCGCGCATCCAAATCCGCTCGAGTTGGGGCCTGGGCATAAATCCAAGCTCCGCCAGGGGCGATTGAGGACGCGTGCGCTCTGGGCTCAATCGCCCCTGACGGGGCTCGGGCTCTTTGCCGGGCTCCTCGTGCCGCGGGCTTGCGCTGTCCGACGCGAAGCGTCGGCGGCTACTCCCAATCGCCGCGCTGCGGCTCATTTGGCAGCGTCACACGTGCAAAGGCTGTGAGAAATGCGGGCGAGAGCGTATCTGAGCCCGGCTGGTCAAACCGGCCGACGAGCAAGTGTCGTTTCTCGGCCGTTGCGGCGGGCGGGGACAGCGTTTCTCGGAAACGAGAATACGCACGGCGGTTGCGGATGACCCAGGCGTGCGTGGGCCCGAATCAGCCGTGTTCGTAACCGCCGAGCTGCGAAGGTGATTCGTCTCTGTCCGCCCGGCGCTCGTCCGCCCGGCCTCCATCTCTTGGCGCCTGGTGGCACACGACTTGGTATCGGGCGGGGTGAGAGAGAATCCTGGGTCCGGTGCCTTCTGTCAACACCACAGGATAGACAAATGAGGCACCGACTCTTGCTACGGACCGCGTCCTGGGCGGTCGCGATCGTTTCGTACGTACTGCTTGCTCCACATCTTCTGGCCGAGGCGGCCGGCGCCGGCGTTGCGCTCAGCGGCGATCTGCCGGTCATCATCAAGACCAAGCCAGTCCTGCTGACGGACGTCCTCGCGTCGTCCAATCACCCGACGGCGAGCGACATCGACGAGGCCGACATTGTCCGCGTGGAAGTCGTGCCCCGCAGCGCCGCGTGCGGGTTCGCCTACTTCGACTCGGCCCAGCTCTGGCGCGACGAGCTGCAGCTGAGCCGGCCGGAGGATCTCGACAACGACGGCGAGACCTACCGCTGGAAGATCGTCGGCGGCATGAGCTTCGAGGACAAGCGCGCCGAGTTCGACCCGGTCGGCGAGGGCGGCGCGCCGCTCGGCCGCGGCGGCACGGGCATCATCGACGTGAAGATCTGGCACCGGGCGGGCAGCGATGTAACGTGCACGACCGTGCCGGTCCGCGTCGGCATGAAGAAGCTGTACGTCGAGGTCGACTGGTTCGAAGGCTCGTTCCGCAAGCGCGTGCGGCGCGGCGGCGAGACGCTGATGATCCCGTACAAGCCGGTCGTTGACCAGCGCTTCATCGATGCGTTCGGCCAATGCGGCCTCGAGGTCGTCGTGTGCGACACCCCCGAGATGGGCAACGCGAACAACGTGATCACGTCCTCGGTTCGGTTCGATACAGGGGCTCGGCTCAACTGCGCGGACCTCTCGAGCCTCGTCGACCGCGGGCTGCGCGACGAGACCGATGCCAAGACACTCAACGAGGGGATGTCGGTCGTTGCGCGCTGGCTCGTCGATAACGGCTACGTCAACCTCGATATCTCTCGGCCCGACACGGTGTACATGATCGGCGTGCAGCGCTGGTCGAAGCGCCGGCCCGCCGTGGGGCGGACGATGGGGGTGGTCTGCCTGCTCGAGCACGAGGGGCGGCGGATGCCGATGGCGTTCGTCTTTACGCGCAGCATCGCCGAGTCGACGGCGGCGGTCAACAGGGGCCAGCGCACGCAGATCCCGTTCGCGGTGGCGGCGCGCCACACGGCCATCCACGAGATCGCCGCACACTGCTTCCCGGTCGAGTGGAACAACTCGCGGGGGACCGGGCTCGCCGACCCGTACTGGAGCGAGTGGCGCCACCTGTACGCCGGCCACCCGAAGCGGCCCGACGGGCAGGATGACTACTACCGGATCTACGAGACGTGCGTCACCTGCGCGGAAAGCGCCCTCGACGGCGCGTACTACACGTTCATGAACGCGCCCCGGCTCAACGACTTCCGGTGGCGCATGGCGAACGGCGCCCGCGAGAAAACCCGCGACATCATCCGCGACTACGCGCTCGACGGCCGGGTGCGCCTGTACGGGCATGGTGGAACCGACGTGAAGGCGCGCGCGGTCGCGCACACCCGAGGAGGAAGCCGCTAGCCGGTAGTCCTCTAAATAGGTGCCTGTCCCTATTTTTCTGAGCCGTTTGCGGCTTCGAGGCGCTTGAGGGTGGCTACGAGCTGCTCGAGACGATCGGGCGAGTCCTCGAACACGGCGAGCACGTCGTCGGCGAGGCGTTCCAGGTCCTGCTTGGCGCCATTCGAGGTGTCCTCGTGCTCCGCGACCTCGCCGGGGCAACGGGCTCCCTCGGGCGTGTCCGAAGGATCCGATTCCTTGCGCTTCTGGGCGGCAAGTGTTGCCGCGTAGAGCAGCGGATTGCCCACCGGTGGGACGTTCATACGAGCTCCTTCACTGAGGACCAAGTTCGGCTCGTGTCAGTGCAAGGAGGGTGCCAGAGGTCGGCGGGGGTGCCTGGGCCGCCCCCGCCGCTGTGTACCTCTCGGCATAAGTACAGGGCCCCGGGTCCGGGTCGTGGCTGGGAACGAGGGGAGGTGGGAATCGGACCCGGGAACCCTTTTTGGGTGTGTTCGTGCTGTCCTCGTGGCCCTACGGGCGAATCCGCTTTTGTACGCTCTCTAATCTTTGCCGTTCTGCTTCGCCTCGCCCGTGGCCCGGTGTATCAGCAAGACCTCATCAAAGCCTGAGATCTGTCTCCTCACTCTCTATAACGCGATTGGGTGCCAAAAAGCTCCCGCAGTCATCGCGCGGGCCTACTGGAGGGATTGACGGCGCGGCCGGCAAGGCCTGATAAGAGGGAAGGGGCGGCGGGTGGGGAGACCGCCGCCCCTGGAGCGAGTTCTGTGGGGAACGGTTCCGGGTGAAGGACGATGGGACTTCGCCTTCGCCGCAGCCCTTTTGTCGAGGTCTACGGCCTACCGGGGCCTATTCCCCGAGGTCATTACGCAGCGCGGCGGTGTTGCACAAGTTCCATGCCCCGCGCGGCGGCAAAATCATCGCCCCGTCCTAAGGCGCGCTTGCGCAAGCCGTTACGCCCGCACCTTTCTCGCGTGACGCCCGCCGGCTAGCCTGGGAGTTGACCCTCAGGGGCATCTTCCATGAGGCGCACTGACGCTGTGCGTCACCTGTGGGGCCCACGGTGCGCGCGCCCTAGAGGCCGAGCTCGTCGTGGATCGCGTTCGTCGCGCCGAGACTGAGCTCGATGAACTCGTCGAGGCCGAGGCCGACCCTGTCGATGTCGTAGATCGGTTCTCGGCGGACGGCGCGAGCGAAGGCGGGGCTCTTGAGTTTCTTCTTGACCGACTTGACCTTGACGCTTGCGAGCTTCTTGTCGGGCTGAACGAGGGCGGCGGCCACGAGGATGCCCGTGAGCGATTCGGCGGCGGCGAGCGCGTAATCGAACTCGCTCTCGCGCTCGATGCCGAGGTTGTCCCAGTTGTGCGCGCGGATCGCCTGGAGCGCCTCGGGCGGAAAGCCGTGCGTTGAGAGAATCTCGACCGTTCGGGTCGTGTGCTGCCGCGGAGTATCACGTGTGGTTTCGAAGTCGAGGTCGTGGAGAAGGCCCGTGACGCCCCAGAGCTCTTCGTCCTTGCCGAGGCGCTTTGCGAGCGCGCGCATGATGACCTCGGTCTCGCGCGAGTGTTTCAACAACACGTCGTCGTGCACGTGCTCATTGAGCAGTTGCCAGGCTTCGTCACGTGTAATCATCGCTCTTGCTACCTCCCGAGTGCAGGAGTCATGTTTCGCATCGCGCCGGCGCATGATATCAGACGACGCGACAGATGAACATCCCCTACCCTTGCTGAGCAACAAGGGCGGCCGTGCTCGCTTTATCGTTGACGCGTCGTTGTGCGTCGAGTAGGAAAGCTACGTGAACTCAATCGTCCCGCGCCTGCTGCGGGACGCCGCAGCGTATCTGCAAGGAGGTACTTCCGATGAGATTGCATATGTGCCTTTGCGTTCTACTGCTCGCAGCGGTTGTGGGCTGCGGCCCATCGACAAGCCCCGTGAAGGTCACGGCTGTCCCGGACCCGCCGTCGGGCTGGATGGCCGACGGCTGGGGCGAGGTCAAGTACACGTTCGACAACAGCACCGGCGACGCCGGCAAGGTCATTGGCTGGTCGTGCCAGTGGGAAGCGGCAGGCGAGCCGGTCGGCGATGTGTGGTCCGACAAGCACCAGTACGATCTGCCCCCGCGACAGAAGACCGAGTTGACGAAGGTCGGCCACCTGCCTCCCGAAGTGCTCGAGGCGGCCGGCGAAGCCAATCCCGTGCTGGCCTGCGACATCACGGTCCTGCTCGGCGACGAGGAGGTTGAGGTCCCGATCCGCGTCGAGGTGCCCGAGGCCGTGCTGCCCGACAAGCTCGTGACGACGAAGGGCGAGTACATGGGCTTCGCGATCATGGAGTCGCACGACAAGGAGCTGGTCGCCAAGGAGAGGCTGCTTCGCTGGCTCGACGAGTCCTACAAGGCGATGTGGGACCTGACGGGTCGCCGGCCGTACGACGGTGAGATGATCATCATCCAGGAATCGCCGCCGCACCCGTGGTACGCGTACGCGGGCAACCCGATCGTGATGGATACTACGTACATGGCGAACCTCGTCGAGGAGGTCAACGCCGGCATCATGCCGTTCGGCTGGATCCACGAGATGGGCCACGACTTCGACGACGGCCTCGGCGAGTGGTACATCTGGAACGGCGAGTCGTGCGAGTGGCAGGCGAACTGGAAGCTCAACTACGCGTACGAGACGATCCCCGACCAGAGCTTCAAGGCCAAGTGGCAGCCCAACGAGAAGTCGCCCTACCCGCCGCGCGGCGATAAGGGCGAGCTCGTGAGCGGCTATCAGCTCATGCAGTCGTACTTCCTCTTCTTCGGCGACGGCTACCTCGGCGATCACGACCGGACGTGGGACACGATGCTGAGCGACGACGTGCACGCGTTCTTCCTGCGCCTGGTCCGCTCGTACGGCTGGGAGCCGTTCAAGCAGTGGTACCGGACCACCGCGCGGCTCGACGAGCTCGGCTACGACCCGCCCAAATCGCCCGATGAGAAAATCAACCTGATCGCGGCCATCCTCCAGCACAACATCCCCGTCGACATCGTGCCCGCGTTCGAGCGCTGGCGGATGCCGGTGACGGCCAAGAAGATCGAGGGAATGCTCAAGCGCTACCCGATCGCCGACGAGGACGCGACGAAGCCCGAGTCGGTCGAGGCGGCGGCCGCGCTGATCAAGATGGCCATAGCGAACAAGCAGCGGGACGGCTGGATGCGCGAGGGCTGGGGGCAGTTGACGTTCACGTTCAAGAACGAGGGCGAGCTGCCGAGCAAGCTGGTCTGGTGGAAGGCGCAGTGGATGGTCGACGGCGAGCCGTACGTGCCCGAGGACCCCGAGGACCCAAAGAACGACGGTGTCTGGCGCCATGATGGGCCGCTCTATCTGCCGGCGGGCGAGGAGGTGGTCCTGACCAAGACGGGCTGGCTCAATCCCAAGATGCTCGACCAGGCGGGATCTCAGACGCCGCTGTTGCGGGGCACGATCGCCTTTAAGACGGCCGACCTGGAGTTCGAGGTGCCGTGGGAGTTCGAGGTGCCCGTGGCCGTAATCAAGGAGAAGCTTGTACGCGTCGAAGGCACGCATATGGCCTACGAGATCACGGAGACGCACTACAACGCGCTGGGCGAAGAAGGCACCGAGCGCTTGCTGCGCTGGCTCGACCAGGCGTACGAGGCGATGGTCGACATGACCGGCTACACGCCGTACGGGGGCAGAACGATCACGATCATCGAGTCGCCCGACCACCCGTATTACGCCTACGCGGGCAATCCGATCATCATGGATACGACGTACATGGACAAGCTCGTCGAGAGCATCAACAAGCGACACTTCCCGTTCGGCTGGATCCACGAGCTCGGCCACGACTTCGACCATGCCGACGACCTCTACGGCAAGTGGTACATGTGGAGCTACGGGGCGTCCGAGGCGCAGGCGAACATCAAGGTGGTCTACGTCCACGAGGCGATCCCGGACCAGGACTGGAAGGCGCTGTGGTCGCAGCGCAAGACGGCCGCGTACATGGCGCCCGTCGACGACATGCCGCTCGACGGCAAGGACTGCATGGATAGGCAGTTCATCTTCAACCTGGACGGTTACCTTGCCGACCCGACGATCCCGTGGACCCGCCGGTTCTGTCAGCACGTGTTCATGCAGCGGATCGCGTGCGTCTACGGGTGGGATCCAGTGAAGAAGTGGTACCGCACGTACAAGATTCTCGCCGACCAAGGATGCGAGAGGCCCCAGACGGGTGAGGAGAAGATTCGCCTCATGGCGGCCGTTTTGTGCGAGACGACAGACGTTGACCTTGTGCCGCTGTTCCAGCTCTGGCGCGCGCCGGTGACGTACGAGGACATCGAGGCCATGAAGGCCAGGTACCCGATCGAGGAGGCGGTCAAGAGCATCGTGTTGCCAGGCGAGGAAACGGCAGCAACGGATTAGACCGCATTCATCATGGCACCCGCACGTGGGGTTGTCTCTTGCGAGCCGCGTAGCGGCGATTGGCAATAGCCTCGGGCGCAGACCCTCCGAAGCCTTGGCGAAGGAGGGCAAGCCCGTGGGA
>CAZCQN010000158.1:0-7238 GCA_964500825.1 uncultured Verrucomicrobiota bacterium
TACTCGAGCGATCCGGTGCGCACGGCGCTGCGGATCGCCGCCGCAGCGAACATGATCGACTTCGGCATCACCGACGACGTCGACGTGCACGCCGCGCTCGACAAGGCGATGAAGGCCACGTTCGCCATCGATCAAAGCGAGCAGCTTATCGCCGACCTCGCCCAGGGCAAGAAGCTGCTCTACCTCGTGGACAACTCGGGCGAGATCGTCGCCGACAAGCTCGCGCTCGAGACGATCGGCCACCCGAACGCCTGGGCCGCCGTCAAGGAGATCCCGTTGCTCAACGACGCCACGATGGCCGACGCCGAGGCGGTCGGCCTCGGCTCGGTCGCCAAGCTGATCCGCAACGGCTCGGACCGACTCGGCACCGTGCTCGAGAGCTGTAGCGCGCGGTTCCGGCGCTGCTTCGACGAGGCCGACGTGATCATCGCCAAAGGGCAGGCCAACTACGAGTCGCTCGAGCACGTCGAGGCAAACGTCTACTTCATCCTGACGGCCAAGTGCCAGCTCGTCGCCCGGCAGCTCGGCGTCGAGTGCGGCGACGTCGTGCTCGTGCGACCCAGGGGGAGTCGGACACGGAGATGACGATGGTGCGCGCGGCTCTCATACCGGTCGTGATCGTGGCGACGGCGCTCGCGCTGGGGCCCGCCGGCGCCGACCCCTCCGGCTACCTCCAGCCCGAAGGCGATGCGCAGACGATCGAGAAGGCCGCCCGGCTCTTTCGCGACGGCGTGCGGCTGCTCGAGAGGGGATCGACCGGCCCGGCGCTCGGCAAGTTCCGCCGGGCCGGCAAGCTCTGTCCCGACTTCTTCGAGGCGCGCTACAACGCGGCGAAACTCCAGGGCGAGCGGGGCGGTCGCGAGCGGGCCGTCGCTGAGCTCGAGGCGCTCTGCCGCGACTTCCCGATGAACGTGCGCGCCGACAGCGACCTGGGCCACCTCCTCGTCGAGACCAAACCCGATACCGCGGGCACGCACTTCGACACGGCCGTCACGAACGGCGAGAAGCTGCTCGAAGACGATGCGATTCTCGCGGCGGGCGCGAGCACGGTCGCTCAGCTCGAGGCCGACCTCGCCTTCGCCTACCACAACCGGGGCGCGTGGCGTCTCGGCCGGGGTGAGTTCGCGGGCGCCGAGGCGGACCTGACGCGGTCGATCGAGCTGAACGACGCGAACTTCTTCAGCCACTACGCGCTCGGCCTCACGCGGCTCCAGCAGGGCAAATATGGCGAAGCGAAAGCCGCCTTCAAACGCGCCAAGACGCTCAGGCGGCCGTTCGCCGACTGCTCGATCGGCCTCGCGCGCGCCTACCTGGGCGAGACGCCGCCGCAGCCGGCCGCCGCGCTCGCCGAGCTCAAAGAGACCGAGAAGGCTACCGGCGCCACGGCCCAGCTCGAAACGCTCTACGGCGACTGCTACAGGCTGCTCGGCCAGCTCGAGACGGCGGCGGAGCGATACGCGAAGGCGCTCGAGCTCGGCGCCGACCCCGCCACGATCGCCCTCAAGCGCGCCGTCCTCGCCCGCGACCAGAAGGACTTCGACCGGGCCCGCGAGCTGCTCGACGAATGCATTGAACGGACCGACCAGGCGCCGCTGCTCTCGCGCGCGTACCGCCATCTCGGTGAGCTCGACGAGCTCGAGGAGCGCACCGAGGCCGCCGCCGCGCACTTCGCCAGGGCCATCGAGCTCGATCCGCCCGCCTACGGCGCCAGGCTCCATCTCGGCGCCTGCCTCTATAGGCTCGGCCGGGCCAAAGAGGCCGAAGAGCACCTGGCGGCCGTCCTCGACGAGCTCGGGGACGCGCCGCCCGCCGCGCTCGCCGACGATCTGGCGTCCGCGCGGAAACTGCTCGACACCATGCACTCCAGCACAGATAATCAGACGCAAACGGATTGAGGATAGCGCACGATGTCGAGACATCCGAGCTTCGGCAAAGGAAGCAAGATCAAGCAAGAACGCAACGTGCTCAAGCGCTACGAGCGCGTCGACGTGCTCAAGAAGAAGGGCACGTGGAAAGAGGGCGACCCGGTCTTCGGCCTCCCGAAGACCAAGAGCAAGTAGCGCCCGAGCAGCTTGGGGCCGCGTCATGGAACGGCTCCAGAAGTTTCTGGCACACGCCGGCGTCGCCTCGCGCCGCACGGCCGAGAAGATGATCCGCGACGGCCGCGTCACGGTCAACGGCCGCGTCGTGAGCACGCTCGGCACGAAGATCGATCCCGCGCGCGACCGCGTCTGCGTCGACGGCGAGCCGATCCAGACCGAGCGGCCCGTGCACTTCGCGTTCTACAAGCCGCGCGACGTGCTCTGCACGAGCCGCGACACGAGCGACCGGGGCACCGTGCTCGACTACTTCGGCAACGTTGCGCAACGCGTCTATACCGTGGGCCGCCTTGACTGGGACGCCGAGGGCCTTATCTTCGTCACGAACGACGGCGCCTTTGCGCAGCGGGTGGCGCACCCGTCGAGCACGGTGTCGAAGCGTTACGTGGTCGAGGTGACCGGGCGCATCGAACGGAGCGATCTCGGCCGGCTCCGGCGCGGCGTGCGCGAGGGCGGGGAACTCCTGCGGGCGGCGCACGTCAGACTACTGGCCGTCTCGACGCGGACATCGCGGCTCGGGGTGACCCTCCACGGCGGGCGCAACCGGCACCTCAAGCGGATGTTCAAGGCGCTCGGGCACACGACCAAGGCGATCGTGCGCATCGCGATCGGCCCCGTCGAACTCGGCCGGCTCAAGCCGGGCAAGCACCGCCGGCTGACGCGCACCGAGATCGAAAGCTTTGGAGGCACGACATGAGGCACCTGGGGCTAGCGCTGGTGATCGCTCTCCTGGCCTCGACGGCGTTGGCCGGTCAGGAGGCTCGCACGGGCGAGGCGCGCACCGGCGAGGTCAACGCGTACGACGTGAACGTCCGCGCGGGGCCGCATCTGAACTACGAGGTCCTCACGCAGCTCAGCAAGGGCGACCTCGTGCTCGTCACCGGCCGGCGCGGCGACTGGACGCGCATCGCCATGCCGCCCGGGCTGCTCGCGTGGGTCTCGACCGAATACGTCGCCGACGACGGGCTGGTCGAGGGCGAGAACGTGAACGTCCGCAGCGGTCCCGCGCTCAAGTACAACCTGCTGTGCCAGCTCAAGCGCGACCAGCACGTCGTGATCAAAGAGCCAAGCGCCGACGGCGAGTGGTACGGCATCCTGCCGCCCGAGGCGGCGGGCGCCTGGATCTACGGCAAGTACGTCATCGACAAGGGCGCCGCCGCGCTCTACGCCGAGTGGGCGCCGCGCAAGACCGCCTGCAAGGCGCTGCTCGAGACCGCCGACCGCTTCCGCAACTACGAGCTGAAGCGCCCCGAGGCCAAGATCCGGTTCCAGACCATCCTGGCCAACTACCGCCGGATCGAGACCGACTACGCCGAGATGCCCGAGGCGCGGACGGCCAAGCGCCGCATCCGCGAGGTCGAGCAGATCAGGAAAGACGTCGAGGCACGGCTGCCGGCGAGCAGCGGAACAACGCCGACCGACGAGAAGCAAGAAGAGACCCACGCCGCCGATACGACGACCACATCCGACGAAAGCGACGAAACCGAGTCCGGCACCACGACCGAGCAGGAAGAGGCCACGCCGAAGCACCTAACCGCGAAGGGCGTGCTGCGCGAGATCTCGCGCGAGTCGACGGCGAAAGGCCTCTATCGAATCACGCGCGAGGACCGCTGGATCTGCATCGTCAAGAGCGCCACGCTCGACCTCGGCGCCTACGCCGGCAAGTCGATCCAGGTCTGGGGCCCCGAGGCGCCGTCGGAGGGCTGGAGCCTGCGCACGATCGACGTCTCGCGCATCAAGCTGCTTGAATGAACCGTGAACATCCTCAGGAAGATCTGGGTCTCGATCAAGACCGCCTTCCGCAAGGAGCGGTACTTGTGCGATACATGTAAGTACGACTACGGCGACACCTGCCAGCGGCCCGAGCGGCCCAACGCCATCTCGTGCCCCGACTACAAGCACCGTTAGCACGTCGCGAGGTCATGCCATGACTCGACACCTGATCACGTGCGCCCTGTGCGGTCTGGTCGCCGCCGTGCTGGCGTCTGCGCTGCCCGCCGCGGCGACCGAGGAGTCGATCGCCGACGTCCGCGACCGCATCGCCGAGACGAAGCAGAAGAAGCTCGAGCTGCTCAAGACGCTCGCCCTGATCTACGAGGCACGCGGCGACCAGGAGAAGGCGATCGAGTACACGACCGAAGCCTTCATGCTCACCGCGGCCGACGAGGTGCTTGCCAAGAAGCTGCTCGACATGCTGCGCGCGGGCGAGCGCTGGGCCGACATGATCCCGATCTACGAATACCTCGTCGGCGAGCACCCGGGCAGCAGCCAGCAGTACATGCGCCGCCTCGCCGAGTGCCACTTCAAGATCGGCCAGACCGATGACGCGCTCGCAATCCTCGATCGGTACCGGAAGGACTTCGCCGACTATCAGCAGACGTTCCTCGACGTCGCCGAGCTGCTGGCCGACAACGGCCAGGCCGAGCAAGCCGCCACGCTGCTCGAGGAGGCCATCGCCGGACGCTTCAAGGAGCACTACAAGCTGCACTGGCAGCTCGGCCTTGTGTACATCGAGCTCGGCGAGACCGACAAGGCGATCGACGCCTACGAAGCCGCCCTCAACCTGGCCGAGCCGGGCCGCGACCACGACGCGATCAACAGCCGGCTGATCCAGCTCTACAAGGAGGCCGACAAGCTCGACGAGGTGATCGAGCGCCGCGAACGTGAGATTGAACAGCTCGACACCCGGCTCGTCGATCTCTACTGGGGCAAGGCCACACGCCACGAAGAAGCCGGCGAGACGGACGAGGCCGTCGAGCTCTACCGCAAGATCGTCGCGCTCGCCCCGGAATCGGAGCACGGAAAGGCGGCTGCGGCGAAGGTGGCCGAGTTGACAGCGACGCCGACGACCGAGCCGGAGGAGTAAGCATGTACTCGAAGCCCCGCACGCGAGCCCGGCGCCTGGCGCTGGCGTGCGCCTGTGCGCTCGTCGGCGCAGGCGGGCTCCCGGCCGGCCCCGGCGTGGCGCGGGCGGCGACGACGCCGACCGCCGGCGAGCAAGAGGCGCCCGTCTACACGTTCCTGATCCGCAGCGGGCTGTCGAAACGTGCCAAGGCCCAATCGGCCATCTTTCGCGGTGTCATGACCGTCGAGCGCGCCGGCCGCAAGGTGGTCACGAGCACGGTGACCGCGGTCCACAAGCCGGAGATCCTCGCCGCGCTCCAGCTCGCGATCTTCGGCGGGACCGTCGTCCAGGAAGTGCCCGAGTCGACGAAGGCCGGCACTCTGGAGATCACGTACGACGACGGGACGACCATCCCCGTCGTCATCTACCAGGCCTATTACGAGATTACGGCCTCGTCCGGGACGATCCGCTTCACGAGCGTGCCGCTGACTCAGATCCTGCACGATCTGGTTACGCAGCCCAGGGGGACGACAACATGAGGCTGGCCGTGATCGGCGTCGGAGTCCACGGCGCCCGGCACGCGCGCGCGTTCGCCGAGATGCCCGGCGTCGAGCTCGTCGGGGTGGCCGACGTCGATGAGGCCGTCGCCCGCTCGGTGGCCGAGGCGTGCCGGACAAGCGCCGTCGCCGACTTCCAGGCCCTGCTCGACCGGGTCGATGCCGTGAGCATCGCCGTACCGGCGAACAGGCATTTCGAGGTGGCCCGCGCGTGCCTCGAGCGCGGCGTCCACGTTTTTTTGGAGAAGCCGATCGCCGAGACGACCGAGCAGGCCGCCGAGCTCGTCGAGCTCGTGCGCGGGACGCCGACCGTGTTCCAGATCGGCCACGTCGAGCGTTTCAACCCGGCGATCACGGCGCTCGAGCGCATCGTGCACCGGCCGCGCTTCATCGAGGCGCACCGGCTGTGCGTCTACACGCCGCGCATCACCGACGTGGGCGTCGTCATGGACCTGATGATCCACGACCTCGAGGTGATCCTGCACCTGGTCGGCTCGCCGGTCACGAGCGTGTCGGCCATCGGCGTCAAGGTGCTGAACCGCACCGAGGACATCGCGAACGCGCGGGTCGAGTTCGCCAACGGCTGCATCGCCAACGTCACGACGAGCCGCATCAGCCCCGAGCCGATGCGCAAGATCCGCCTCTTCCAGCAAGACGCCTACATCTCGCTCGACTACCGCGCGCAGGAAGGCCTCATCTACCGCGCGCAGGACGGCACGATCGCGCGCGAACCGGTGCCGACCCAGAAGGGCGAACCGCTGCGGATCGAGCTCGCCGAGTTTGTCGAATGCATCCGGCGCGGCGCCGAACCCCGCGTCGGCGGCGAGCAGGCCACGCGCGCGCTCGAGCTCGCGCTCGACATCCTGCGCGACATCGCCAGGCGGAACGAATGCCCCGAACAATCCTGATCGTTGCCGGCGAGCACTCGGGCGACGTGCGCGGCGCCGAGCTCGTCGCCGCACTCGGAGCGCTCGACGGTGATCTCGCCGTCTTCGGCCTCGGCAGCGAGCGGATGCGCGCGGCCGGCGTCGAGCTCGTGCACGACATCACCGAGATCGCCGTCACGGGCTTTGCCGAGGTGTTCCGGGGCCTGCCGCGCTTCCGGCGCGTCTACCGCGACGTGGTCCGCGCCGCGCGCGCGCGCCGGCCAGCCGCGGCGATCCTGATCGACTTCCCCGGCTTCAACCTGAAGCTCGCCCGGGCGATGCGCGCGCTCGGCGTGCCGGTCATCTACTACATCAGTCCACAGGTCTGGGCGTGGCTGCCCGGCCGGGCGCGGCGCATGGCGGGCTGCGTCGACAAGATGATCGTGATCTTCCCGTTCGAGGAGGCCATCTACCGCCGCGCGGGCATCGAGGTCGAGTTCGTCGGCCATCCGCTTGTCGACGCGCTCAAGGCGAGCGTGCCGCCGGCCGAGTTCCGCGCGCGCCACGGCGTGCCCGACGGCGCCAAGATCGTCGCCCTGCTCCCCGGCAGCCGCCGCAACGAGGCCGGGCGCAACTGGCCCGTCATGCGCGCCGCCGCCGACCTGATTGCCAAGCGGGTGGCGCACACGCGGTTCTTCGTGCCGCTCGCCTCGCCGAGCCTGCGCGACCTCGTGAGGCTGGAGGGCCGCGGCGCCGACACCGCCGTGCTCGACGGCCAGGCCTACGACGTGATCCACGCCGCCGACGCGGCCATCGTCTGCAGCGGCTCGGCCACGCTCGAGACCGGCTGCGCCGGCACGCCGCTCGTGGT
>CAZCQN010000159.1:0-7224 GCA_964500825.1 uncultured Verrucomicrobiota bacterium
GACCTGAGCGTTGTCCCCATGCCGAAGCAGACGACAAGCACGTCCTTGGGATCGTCGCACAGGAGGATGGGCAGGTGGGCCATCAGCTTGGCCTCGGTAACGAGAACGGTCATGCCCTGGCCATTGAGCCACAGCCTCTTCTTCAGGGAGTAGGTCTTCGACCCAAACGCCGTGATCGTCGCCGCCGCATTCTCGCGATGAAGGTAGATCACGCCGTCATCCCCCATCTCTGCGCGCACCCGGTTCCTGACGATCTGGAAGAACGGGTCCCTGACCGTCGTATAACCCAGGATCGTCACAGCAAGCCCACCAGCAATGACCACCGGGGCCAGCGCCCGTCGCAATCTGCGCAGATCGGTCAGAAAAAGCACCAGGCCCAGAAGCACGTTGACCCCCGCCAGGGCCAGGACGGTCGCTGAGGTGCCGAGGAGAGGAATGAGCAGGAACCCGCAGATCAATGAGCCCACGATGCAGCCGATGGTGTTGAACGCGTAGAGCTGCCCGATCGACTCCCCCACGCGCCCCTCGCTCTTCGTGAAGCATCGAGAAACCGTGGGGAAAAGGATCCCGAGACACAGCGTGATGGGGAGCACAACGACAACAGCAGCCAGAAGCCGTCCCGACAGACCGAACATAAGGCGGAAAGTCTCCGAGTCCATGGGAGCAAGCAGAGCCAGGCCCACCACTGCAAGAGCGGCGATCAGGATCTCGAGCGCGGCAAACAGGAAGATCGGGTCTTTCAGCCGGTCCACGAACCTCCTGCCCCACAGGCTGCCTAGGGCAACACCCGTCAGGTACACGGCCAACATGACGCTGAACGCGTAGATCGAGGTTTGAAGGAAAAGCTGCAGAACGCGCATCCAGACCACTTCGTAGGCAAGCGCGACGAACCCGCTGACGGCAAACACGGCGATAACCACCCGCCTCACCCGGCTGGAATACGGCGATATCTCTTTGCTGGGCGCGGGCTCCGGCATCTCCATCTGGTGTTCGACGGCCAACGCAGCAGCAGCCGGCGCCGTCTTCGAATCAAGGTAGAACGCAACGGCCGCCGCGCAGACGTTGCCGCCGACAGCGATGAGCATCGTGTTGAGCTCCCCAAGTCGGCCGATGAAGATAAATCCGGCTCCGACGACACCAAGGACCGCCCCGAGTGTGTTCACACCGTAGAGAGAGCCCACACGGTGGGCGAACCGCGACCTCTCACGGGCCAGGAACCCGATCAGTACAGGCAGAGTTCCACCCATTAGGCTGGCAGGGACGACGAGACATATGAAGACAAGGCTGGCCCTGGCCACAGAGAGCGCGGCCGGGCTCATGAAGGAGTAGAACCACCGATACACCGGGACGAGCGAGCTGAACACGAAGGGTATCGCCAGCGCCGTCAGCCCAATGCCGAGCTCGAGAAGCGCATACACGCGCAGAAGGCGCCGTGCGCGGTCCGCGTACCGGCCCAGAAGGTAACTGCCCAACGCCAACCCCGCCATGAAAGCCCCAAGCACGGTCGAAGTGGCGTACACGGTGCAGCCCAGCACCCGGATGAGAATGCGCAGCCAAACAGTTTCATAAATCAGGGCAGACATCCCCGAGATAAAAAAGACGAGATAGAGCAATCGCGTTCGGCCGCTTGGCATCGCCATAGCCGTCTCTCTGTCATCCCCTGGGAGAAACCCGCGTCTCCCACAAACGCTCGCGCCTGCCCGCCCGCGAAGTCAAGCTCCCTAGCTCCCGGCCCCTTGCATGTGCCGCTGGCACAAGCACCGTGTCGCCCGGCCCCTGCCTCAATGGCCTCTCGAACTGCGTCGAGCGACCATTCTGAGATGCCATCCTCAAGCGGGTCGCTCGCTGGGAGGCGTCGGGACCGGGGCCATTTGCCGGATCATTATCCGCGTGGACACTCGTTGCGTCGAGCGGCCCGACCACGATCAACACGCCGGGGGCAACCGCCAACCCTGAACGTAAGTAGCGTTACCACAGCATGCTTAGCGCGTCAAGCCCATTGTCCGCTCGCTGCCCGGAGCCCATGAATATCCTGCGCGCTGTAACGGGGATCGGTTGCTCGCCAGCCTCACCGGCCATAGGACAGCAAGCCACGTCGGTGTAATCGAGGCCTTGGCATGGAATCTGCACGAGGCCGCATCGAGGTTCTTTCCGCCTGTCGGAGGGCCGCTTGGCCACTCGACAGCGGGCCTCCCGCCCGTGAGCCGAGTGCCCAACGCCCCCTCTTGCGCTCGCGGACACGAGAGGTTTCTTGGGGCGATGCGTGCCTCGCTGATCACAAGACCAGCCCGGTTGGGCGGCTTCACCTCCTTGTCGAAGCACACGTTCGCTCGGCACGCTGTGGCGAAAGCCGACGGATGCGCCGTGGGCCTCAAGCGGCCGGCAAGAACCTCCCATCCCCCTGCGGCCACAGGCGCCGCGACCACGCGACCGAGCCGCACCGGGTCCGAGTCTGAGGTCGTACGCACAACGTACCGTGGGAATCGCGTACGGCAGTGAAAACGGCCGTGCGAATGAACCCGCAGGGAGGCGGCAACCGGTCCAGAGGCGAGCCCGCGTTCGCCTCGGAGAGCATCGACCGAGCAAGAGGGCCGACAGACTCATGACAGACGTCACCGAAGACAGGCAAGCCGACGAATCGCTGCGCGAGAGCCAGGACATGTTGCGCCGCGTAATCGATGCCGACCCAAACAGCATCTTCGTCAAGGACAAGGATGGCCGCTACGTCTTGGTCAACAGCGCCCAAGCCAAGCTGTACGACACGACGCCTGATGGAATGGTCGGCAAGACCGACGCTGAGTTCGCACAGATGGGTGCCCTAGCGCCCCAAGAGGCGGAGAGCTTTTTCGCCAACGACAAGGATGTGATCGAGGGCAAACGCGCCAAGTTCATTCCCGAGGAGACGTTCACGCTCCCCGACGGCACGACCAGGTGGTTCCAGACTACCAAACTCCCGCTCACGCTGGAGAGCGGCGAGGAGTGCGTCCTCGGCGTCGCCGTTGACATCACCAAAGGCAAACAGAACGAGCAGGAGTTGCGCGCCGCCAAGGGGAAAGCCGAGCAAGCCCTGGCAGAGCTTGAGAGGACACGGTCATCGGCCGACAAGAACGCCGGCGAGCTGGCCGAGGCCCTGTTCCAGGTCGAGGTTCAGCGCAAGCAGGCCGAGGACTTGAAGCACGCGGCTGAGGAAGCCAGCCGGCTGATGAACAACATCCTCTCCTCGGTGGGCTCGATCGTGATCGCCGTCGACGAGAACGGACGCGTCACGCAGTGGAACGCGGCAGCCGAGGAAATGCTCGGCCTCGCCGAGGCTGACGTGATCGGCAAGCCGCTCGACGAGTGCGATATCCCGTGGGACAGCACTGAACCGACCGAGATGATGGCTGCGTGCCGCAACTCGGACACCTCGGTGCGCCTCGACGAGATCCGCTTCACGCGGCCAGACAAGACGACGGGCATGCTGGGTCTCGTGATCAGCCCAATGACCGACGAGAGCGGCCAGCACACCGGATCCGTCCTGTTCGCCGATGACGTAACCGAGCGCCGGGCCATCGAGGAGGAGCTGCGCCAGGCCCAGAAGCTCGAGTCGGTCGGCGCGCTCGCGGCCGGCATCGCGCACGAGATCAACACGCCGATCCAGTTCGTCGGCGATAACACGCGCTTCCTGTCCGACTCGTTCGAGCAATTGCGGGAGGTCCTGAGCGCATACGACCAGCTCAAGCATGCCGCCCAGGAGCACAACATCGCCGGCGAGCTGCTCGGCCGCGTCACGAAGGCCGAGGAGGACGCCGACCTCGAATACCTGGCCAATGAGATCCCGAAAGCGATCGATCAGACGCTTGACGGGGTTGCCCGCGTCGCCAAGATCGTCCGAGCGATGAAGGACTTCTCGCACCCGGACCAGGGCGAGAAGGTGCCCGCCGACCTGAACCACGCCCTCGACGACACGCTCACCGTGGCGCGCAACGAGCTCAAGTATGTCGCCGACGTCGTGACCGACTTCGACCCTGCCATGCCGCCCGTGCCCTGCTACCTGAGCGACCTCAACCAGGTGTTCCTCAACCTGCTCGTCAACGCGGCGCACGCGATCGCCGACGTGGTGGGCGACGGCGCGCAAGGCAAGGGCACGATCACCGTCTCGACCAGTCAAGAAAACGGCTACGCGGTGATCCGGATCGCCGACACCGGCGCGGGAATCCCCGAAGAGGTGCGCGACCGGATCTTCGACCAGTTCTTCACCACGAAGCCGGTAGGCCGTGGTACCGGGCAAGGCTTGTCGATCGCCCACAGCGTCGTCGTCGAGAAGCATGGCGGCTCCTTGACGTTCGACACCGAGGTGGGCCAAGGAACCACGTTCATCATCCGCCTGCCCATCTGACGGCGAGGAGCGAACGATGCAACGCAGAATCCTGTTCGTCGATGACGAGCCCAAGGTGCTCGAGGGCCTCGAGCGGCTGCTGCGCGACTGCTCGAGCGTCTGGAACATGGCGTTCGTCAACAGCGCGCAAGCGGCAATGGACCTGCTCACGCGCGAGGAGTACGAGGTCGCCGTGCTCGACATCAAGATGCCCGGCATGAGCGGGCTCGACCTGCTGGCCAAGATCAAAGCCACGCCGGAGACGCGCGACGTCGAGGTCATCATGCTCACCGGGCTCAAGGACTTCGACCTGAAGCGCCAGGCCCTCGACCTGGGAGCGGCCGACCTGCTCACGAAGCCGGCGCTCAGGGAAGAGCTTATCGCCCGCCTCAACAGCGCGCTCAGGGTCCGGTCGTACCGCAACGAGCTGACGGCACGGAACGCGCTGCTTGAACAGCAGCTCCTGCAAGCGCAGCGGATGGAGCTCGTCGGCGCGCTCGCCGCGGGCATCGCGCACGACCTGAGGAACATGCTCACCGCTATGCTCGGCCACAGCGAGCTGACCGAGCAGATCCTGCCCGAGAACACGGGCGCGCGGACGCACATCCAGCAGATCCACGCCGCCGGCCAGCGCGCCAAGAAGCTCGTGCAGCAAATCGTCAAGTTCGCCGGCGGCGGCAAGCGCAGCCGCGACCGTTGCGAGCTCGGCGCGGTGGTCACCGAGTGCCTCGAGCTGCTGCGCCCGAGCCTCGGCAACACAATCGACGTCAACTGGACCGAGCCGGAGACCGATCACGTCGTGATGGCCGACTCGACCCAGATGTACCAGGTCGTGATGAACCTCTGCCTCAACGCAGCGCAAGCGATCAAGCACGGCGGCACGATGACGATCACGCTCTCGACCGGCGAGCTCGCCGGCGACTCGACGGCGGCCGAGAGCCAACAGTCGTGCGGCCCGTCCGCCAGACTCGACGTGGCGGACACCGGCATCGGGATGGACGAGGCGACGCGCGACAAGATCTTCGATCCCCTGTTCAGCACCCAGCAGACAGAGGGCGGCAGCGGGCTCGGCCTGAGCGTCGTCAATCGGATCGTAACGAACCACGGCGGACGGATCACGGTCGAGAGCAACCTCGGCGAAGGCACCACGTTCTCGGTCCACTTGCCCGCTGTTCACGATGGGAGCCCGGCGGCACTCACCACGGCGGAGGCCAGCGATGAGCGAGACGAAGAAACGAGTTCTGTTCGTTGACGACGAGCCGAAGGTCCTCGACGGCCTGCGACGCATGCTGCGCAAGCTGCGCGATGAATGGGAAATGGAGTTCGCCCTCAGCGGGCGCGAGGCGCTCGAAGCGATGGCGCGGCAGCCGTTCGACGTCGTCGTCTCCGATATGCGGATGCCCGAGATGGACGGGGCGGCGCTGCTCAGCACAGTGAAGGAGCGCTACCCGGGCACCGTCCGCCTCATCCTGTCGGGGCATTCGGACAAGGAAATGATCCTGCGATCGGTCGGGCCGACACACCAGTTCCTGGCCAAGCCGTGCGACGCCGACACGCTCAAAGACACCGTCATTCGCGCCTACGCGCTGCGCGCTCTGCTCAGCAGCAACGAGCTCGAGGCGATCGTCGCCGGCATCGACACCCTGCCGAGTCCGCCCGCGCTCTACAGCAAGCTGATCGAGGTCCTCCAGTCGCCCGAGTCATCGGTGCAGGAGGTAGCCGAGATCATCAGCAGCGACGTCGGCATGACGGCCAAGGTCCTGCAATTGGTCAACTCCGCCTTTTTCGGCCTCCGCCGCCACATCGAAAGCCTCGCCCAGGCGATCAGCTACCTCGGGCTTGACACGATCCAGGCCATCGTGCTCACCGCCGGCGCTTTCTCCGAACTCAGCGACAACCGCGAGGCCCTCGAGATGGCCGAGGCGCTCTATCCCCATAGCGTCAAGGTCGGCGCCCTGGCGGGCATGATCGCCAAGTCGGTCGGCGACGATAAGAGGCTCATCGACGACTCGGTCATGGCCGGCATGCTCCACGATGTGGGCAAGCTGGTGTTCGTGGCCAAGCTGCCCGGCGTGTGGCGGGAAGCCAACAAGATGGCCCGCGACAAGAAGATGCCGCTCCAGGACGCTGAACGGGCCGTGGCCGGCGTGAGCCACGCCGAGCTTGGCGGCTACTTGCTCGGGCTCTGGGGCCTGCCGAACCCGATCGTCGAGGCCGTCGCCTTCCACCACAGGCCGCGCACGTGCCTGAGCCAGGCGTTCTCCGTGTTGACGGCCGTCCACGTGGCCAATGCGCTCGTTATCGGAACCGAGGCCGCGCCCGACGAGCCAACGGCACGCCAGCTCGACACCGACTACCTCCAAGAGCTCGGCGTGGCCGACCGGGTGCCCGAGTGGCAAGCGCTGGCCAACGAATCTGCAGAACGGGAGACGGCCGATGCCGGACAGAACGCCTGAGACGCCGGCAGGCAAGACGCCCGAGAGGATCCTGCTCGTCGACGACGAGATGAGCGTTGTCGCCGGCATCATGCGGCAGTTCCGCAAGGAGTTCAACCTCGTGCCCGCCGGCGGCGGCCAGGAGGGCCTCAGCCTCATCGAGACCGAAGGACCGTTCGCCGTCGTCGTCTCCGACTACCGCATGCCGGGCATGGACGGGATCCAGTTCCTCGCCCAGGTGTGCGAGCGGAGCCCCGATAGCGTCCGCGTGATGCTCACCGGCCAGGCCGATTTCGACACCTCGATCAACGCCGTCAACGAGGGCCGCATCTTCCGGTTCCTCACCAAGCCGTGCCCGCCCGACGTGCTCTCGAACACGCTGCACGCGGCCATCGACCAGTACCGGCTCATCACGGCCGAGCGCGACCTGCT
>CAZCQN010000160.1:0-7177 GCA_964500825.1 uncultured Verrucomicrobiota bacterium
GCCGAAGCCTTGGCGAAGGCGGGTAAGCCCCGGGTTCTCGACGACAAAACAAACCCTCACAGCCCCGAAGGGGCGACAGAAGCGTTCCGCAACAAATGGAGTGAGCTCATCCCTACCATGCGCGTGGTGGTGAAGGGTTCGAAAGTCAGCACTTCTCACAGGCGATGCACCAGCGTCCGCCACCTTGAGAACCGGACTTGTGACGTAACCTTCACCGCACGGCATTACGGTAGGGATTTTTCTGACCCGCGCCCGCCGCCCAATCCAGCAACGACCCGGCCTACTCGACGCTGAGCACCTCGATCCGGATCTCGTCGAACGCCCCGAACAACTCGAACCAGCGATCCCCCTCCGTGTCGAGCTCGATGTGCGTCGCGTCGGCCGGGAGCTGGTTGAGCGTCGGGTCCACGTCCACCCATTCGCCCACGTACACCTGCGCCCAACTGTGCATGGCGAACGTCCGCTCGGCCGGCCCGCTGTAGACGAGCCCGCTTACCTCGCGCGCCGGCAACCCCGCCGCCCGGCACAACGCCACGAAAAGCAGCGCGTGCTCCGTGCAATCGCCCTCGAGGTTGCTTAGCACGTCGAGCGCCGTCTCGTAGTCGCTCGCGTCCCGCCCAGCGACGTGCCGGTGCACCCACCGGCAGACGCGGCGCGCCCGATCAACCGGATCGCCGGCGCGGCGTACGATCCGCCTCGCCCGGCGCCGTATGCGTGAGTGCTCGGACTGGATCTCCTCGGTCGCGTCGAGGTACTCGCCGAGCCGCTCCCGGTCCGCCTCGGTCACCGACGGCTCATCGGGGACGGCCCCCGGCATCAACGTCAGAACCAACGCGCCGTCCTCGCGGCGCGCGACGCGCTGCCTCGCCCCATCGACGACCACGCCCTCCGGCATCCCCGCGATCGCAAGCACGAGCTTGTCGATCTCGCCGCCTTTCGCGTCGAGCCCCGCGACCCCGATCTCGCGCCGAACCTCGAACCACGCGCCCTCGTCGGGAAGCCGGCGCGCCGTCTCTTCGTCCTCGAGCTTCAGGACAATGGTGGTGCCGTAAGCATCCGCGATCACCGTGCCGTCGTCGAGCAGGTGCCTCGTGCTCGTCGACTGCTTATCCTGAAGCTCGAGAACGAACACCTGGCGCGTCTCTCCCCGCCACTCCTTGTCGACGACCTCGACGACCCGGGCCGTCGTCGCCTCATCGACGAGCGTGTCGGGATCGAAGTCAAGATAGGTCATCGTGTCGCCCGGCTCCGGCCCGCTCGCGACAAACCGTTTGAGTCTCTGCGTATCGACGAGCGTGTGCTGGAGCGCCGGCACGCGCTTGCTCGTGATGCGGCCGTGTCGCACGCGCGTCACGGCCAACTCGTCGCCGTCCCGGACCGCCCGCAGCCGGCTTCTCGTCTCCGCCGTCCGCTCCTTGGTCTCGACGAGGACGAGCCGGTACGGCGGCGCAGCCTCATACCCGAAGCGCAGCTCGAACCGGAAGGTGAGCGTCTCGCCCGCCACTTTCATCACCAGGCGGCCCTCCGCGCGGGCGACAAAGACGTCCGTGCCGTCGTGCTCGGCCCGTTCGCCCACCAGCACCACGTATCCGGCCTTCCGCCCGAGAACATACGCGCCGTACCACTCCGTACGAACGAGCCCGTCGAGGTCGAGCGTCTCGGCCTGCTCGGCCGCCGGGACGGGAACGCATGCCAACGCCGCGATCATGACCGCCGGAACTCTCGCCGCACAGATGCGCATCATGGCTCGCCGCGCTCGGCCGGATCGTCCTTCGCCTCGTCACCGAACAGCGCGATGATCCGATCGATGAACGCCTCGAACTCCTCGCGCGTCATCTTGCGCGTCGACGCCTCGATGTAGAAGTCGTGTAGCACGTCGGCGATCTGCTTCCGAAGCTCCATCGCGTCCTCCCGAAACGTGCGCCCTCATCTCTCGACACAATGATACGCCGAACAGGCGGTGGAACCAAGGCGGGTCTCGGAACTCAGCCGTCGTCATCGCTCCGGGCGTGCTTGAGGACTTTCTCGACGAGCTCGTCCATTGGGAAGGGCTTCTTGATGAAATCGACCACGTCGGGGAACTCGGCCATCTCGTCGGCGGACAGATCGTTCATCTGCCCCATGACGATCACGGGCACCTCGATCCCCTCGGCGCCCATCAGGATCAGCAGCTCGGCCCCGTTGATCCGCGGCACCTTGAGCGACAACAGCATGAGCTTGCAGCGCGGGTTGCGAAGATGGTCGAACGCCTCGACACCGTCGCTCGCCGACTCGACGCTGAAGCCGAGCCGCTCCAGGTTGCCCGCGATCGACTCGACCAACGCGCCGCTACCATCAACAACAAGAATCATGATCCCTCGCTCGTGCCACGGCACGCAGGGTGCACTACTTGAAACAGGAAGTCAAGCAAAGCGCCCGGAGTCATTCCGGACCGGCCGATTCCTCGGGCGCCGACGTCGCCAGTGAAATCCGATAGATACCAGCTTCGTGCGCCTCGTCCAGAACGCGGTAGACCTCCACCATCGGCACCGTCTCGTCGGGACGGACGATGAGCGTCATCGCCGGGTTCGCCGCCAGCACCTTCTTCAGCCCGGCCTGGAGCTCGTCGCGCTCCACCGCTCGACCGTCGAGCACGCACACGCCCCCTGCCTTCACCTCGAGCACGACATCCACCGGTTCGACGTTGACCTCGCCCGCGACAGGCCCGAGCGCCTCCGGATCCACTGACGCTGTCCCGCCCTCCGGAACCACGTCCTCGCGCGTCGCCTCGGCCGCCAACGTCTCACGCAGCTCGCGGACAACCGCACGCATCTCGCGCACTTCGGCTCGCAGCTCGTCAACCGACTTCTCCATCGCGCGCAATTCGTATTCCCTCGACGGCGCACGGCTGCCAACGAACGCCCAAATCGAGATGACAACGGCTATCGCGACGGCCACGACAACCACGGTGGCAGGCCAGCCCTTCATCGCGTCTCTCCTCGTCGATTTCGCTTGCGTCGATGATAGTCCGTCGCTATCCTGTGTCAACACACCTTCACGCGCCGCTCGCACAGGAGAAATCAAATGAAAGCCGCCGCAGGACTCGCCGCCGTGCTGCTCCTCATCGCCGT
This sequence comes from uncultured Verrucomicrobiota bacterium, assembly GCA_964500825.1. Lineage (GTDB taxonomy): Bacteria > Auribacterota > JABMQX01 > JAFGEW01 > JAFGEW01 > CAYUZG01. Next base: position 3,111 of record CAZCQN010000160.1, read on the forward strand.
CGCCCTCCCCGCCGGCTCGCAGGACGGCGCCGTCGTCGTCAGGCCGAAGGTGCTCGTACACACCGACGTGCCGGCACGGGGTGACTCGCCCAAAGAGATCCACTCGCTCGGCACGACGCTCGTGCTCACGTTCTGGGTCGAGGAGAACGAAGAGAAGGGGCCCGTCATCGAGATCCGATGCGCCACGCCCGACTACCTCGCTGCCGTCACCAAGAAAACCGGCGAGTTCTCGCGTCACCTCGAGGTCGACGGCACGATCCGCATGCTGCGCGACCGCCAGATCCTGCTCCTCTACAACGCCGAGGTCGGCAGCGGCAACGAGGAGATCTACACCGTCGCCCAGATCACCGGGAGCGTCATCATGCGCGAAGGCGTCGAGAAGGTCCTCGTCGAGGCCGAGGAAACCACCTTCCACGCCACCTTCACCTTCGAGCCCGAGGATTAGCCTCGGCCATACCCTGCCGCCCATGTGCCGGCAGGCCCACGCGGAGCGCCCGGAACACGCCGCCGAACAACATGCCCGCCAGGAACCCGCCGAGGTGCGCCGCCACCGCCACGCTGCTCGTCCACGGGATCGTCGTCTGGATGACAAACCAAATCACCAGGTACAGCAGCGCCGGAACCGGAAGCGTCGAGTAGAACACCACGACCCGGATCGTCGATACGGGGAACAGCACGAGATACATCCCCATGACCCCGCTGATCGCTCCGCTCGCGCCCATGCACGGCACGTCCGGGTACACGCCGGAGAACACGTGCGCAAGCCCCGCCGCAACCCCGAGCAGAAGGTATGACGCCAAGAAGCGCAGCCGGCCGATCCGATCCTCCACGCGGTCGCCGAATGCGCGCAGGAACAGCATGTTGCCCAGCAAGTGCAGAATACTGACGTGAGCGAACTGGTGCGTGATCAGCGAGTAGAGCCGCTTGCCCTGCACGATCTCATCCGGCACGAGCGCCATCGCTAGGTGCCAACCGCGCACGACGAAAAGGAAAAGCAGCACGTTCAACCCGATCAGCGACCACGTCAGCACCGGCCGCGTCGGCAGCTCGTCGGCATCGCTCACCGGGACGAACGTGAACAGCGGAATCGCCAACGGCCATCGCTTCGGCGCCACCTTCTCCGCAATCCGGTCCAACTGCTGCTTCTCCCGTTCCTCCTCGGCCAGCCCCTCGGCGAAACGGTCGAGCACAGGATGGCCCTTGACGTAGCGCGCGATCTGGTTGACCTGCCCCCGCTCGACCCATAGCCCGCCGCACACCGGGCACTTGCCCAGGATCACGTTCGAGTCGTAGCCGTAGTTGAACGGCTCCATCTCCACCGCGCACACCGGACACCTCGGGTGCGGCGTCCCGGTGGGAAACACCGACCGCACCGGCCGCCCAAAGAGCTCGTCGAGCGGCAACTGCTCCAACGGCAGCGTGCGCGCGAACTCGAGGTGCCTGCGGAACTCCTCGTGCGGGTAGTACGCCCCGCCGCACGAGGCGCAGGCCAGCGCGCTGAACTGCTCCCCGCCGATCGGCCCCATCGCCTTCTTGCACCGCGGGCAGATCATCCGGGCTCTCCTCGGACCTGTGAATCAAAGGAAAGCAAACCCAGCGCTGAACAGGCCGCAGACAACTCTAGCCCGCGCCGGGGTCCGTGGCAAGCGGCCGTCTACAACACGCGCCCCCGCAAGCTGCCGAAAAGCGGGTCTTGCTCAGATGTGTGCCTCATCAGGGCCGAAGGCCCGATAGAGGCTAGCCCGGGGCGTAAGCCCCGGGTTGTCGACAAGAAAAGATGTCCATTGAGCCCTGAAGGGGCGACAGAAGTCTCCCATGCAACACGACGTTGTCTTGGCACGGAAGGGTCTTTCAGCAGCCTGCTAGACGAGCACGTCTTCGGCGTCGTCGGTTCGCTCCTGCCACGCGCGGAGCCGCCGGCGCATGTCGGCGAGCACGTCCTTGTGCGCGGGATCGTCAATGAGGTTGGTCAGCTCGTAGGGATCTTCGTCGAGATCGTACAGCTCGTGCATCTGCCCGCGCGTCGCCGTGTACTTGTGCCGGCCCGCAATGATCGATCGGCCCACCACGTCCTCGCCGTGGCCGTGCGTCTCGCACATCACGTCGTCGCGCCACTCAGCAGTCTGACCGGTCACGAGCGGCACGAGGCTTGTCCCGTCCGGCTCGTGCTCGAACCCCGTGCCCGCCACGTCGAGGATCGTCGGCCCCACGTCGATCAGGCTCACGAGCTCCTCGCGCACCTGGCCCGACTCGATCCGCCCCGGCCACCGCACGGCCATCGGCACGCGCAGCACCTCCTCCGGTATGTACGACGCCTTGTCGAAGTGCCCCCCGTGACACGCCATCGCGTCGCCGTGGTCCGTTGCCCACATCACGAACGTGTTGTTGCTCAAGCCGAGCTCGTCGAGCGCGTCGAGGATCACCCCGCCCGCCGCATCCACCATCGTGATGTTCGCATAGCAGCGCGCCAACGCCTTCTGCCACTCGCTCCACGGCAGCGGGTTCGGCATCACGAGCTTCTTGTCCTTCGACAGCAGGCTGTTGCAGTCGGTCCGGTACACGGCCGGTTTTTTCGTGAGATCATCACGGAAATTGCCGTACTCGGGGATCTCGTCCGGGTTGTACAGATCGGCGAACTCCTTCGTCGGGAAGTACGGCTGGTGCGGCCCCCAGAAATCGACCCGCAGCGCGAACGGCTCATCGCTCTTCGCGAGCTCGCGCAGCGCGTCACGCGCCAGGCTCGCCAAAAAGAACGACTCGTGCGACTCCTTCGGCGTCACCGTCAGGCCCGACAGGTGCTCACACACCCAGCCCGACCGGCTCTTGTACAGCTCGCCCTCGACAACCGCCGCGTGACGCCACTGGTCAAAGATGCGCTCGACCAGGTGCTCGGCCGGCGGCAAGTCGTGCGCCTTGAGGTACGCCTCGTACTCGGGCTTCGTGTACGGGTTGTTGTAGCTCGTGTACGAAAACCCCTCGCAGCCGTGGTCGTGCGCGGTGCCCGGCCCCGCATGCCACTTGCCGAAGCACGAGCACCGGTACCCTTGCTCGACGAGCTTGTCCAGGTAGAGCTCGTACGGCGACGGGCCCACCGGCGTCTCGGCGTTATCGAGGAACCGGTGCTTGTGCGGGAACAGGCCCGTCAGCATCGTCCGACGCGCCGGCACGCAGAGCGGACACGCCGTGTACGCCCGCGTAAACGTCACCCCGCCCGCCGCGAGCCCATCGAACCTCGGCCGCATCGGCCGCGGCCCGCCATCCCACCCATGACGGTAGTAGAGCTGATGATCATTCAGAAGAAAAACGATGTTGGGTCGATCATTCTTCGCCACGGAACGCACTCTCCTATGCCTGAACTGTCACAGATAGCCTAGATCCAGCGCCGCACCCGGCGCTTATACGCCTCGTACTCGTCGCCGAACTGCCGCTCCAGGCCCCGTTCCTCGGGCACAACGAACCGCACCGTCAGCGCAACGACGAAAGCCGGGATGATAAACACCGGGGTCAGGCTCCCCAACACCACGAATGCCCCGACCAACGCCACGACCATGCCCAGGTACATCGGGTGCCGGCTGAACCGGTACAGGCCTGCCGTGACCAGCCGGCTCGAATCGCGAAACGGCTTGACCTCCGTACCCGCTTTCTTGAAGTGGAGCTCCGGCACCCACGCCAGCGCGAGCCCGGCAACCAGCAGGACCGCGCCGCCGATCCAATTCCACGGCGTCGGCACAACCCCCCTTATCCCCGGACACAGGAAATGCACCGCCACCATCACCGCGACCGCCGCCCAGAAATACGTCGGCGGCATCGGCACCCAGCGCGTCGTCGTCCTCTCGTCGTTGTTCTCCACTGCGACGCCTCCTAGAGGCCGAGAACATACCACACCCGGCAAGTTCTGCGGCAGAGATCGTGGAGTAAGTCGGCCAGCCGCCAAGCGAATCGAAGGCCCGCACGGCGAGCGGCCCGAAGGTCCGCAGAACCCAGCCCCGGGCACGAGGACATGTTGGAAAACCCCCGGCGCCGTGCCCACGCTCCCTGCCCCGAAGGGGCTCCATAAGATAGCCCAG
>CAZCQN010000161.1:0-7075 GCA_964500825.1 uncultured Verrucomicrobiota bacterium
TGGTTGAGCGGGCTGCCGTTGTAGCGGTCGCGCAGGTCGGTATGCGCGTCGAGCGAGAGCACGGTCAGCCCGCCGAGGCGCTTGGCGCACGCGCGTACGGCGCCGATGCTGACCGAATGCTCGCCGCCGAGCAGCACGGGGAACTTGCCGGCCTCGAGGATACGGTCCGCTGTGGCCTGCACCCACGGGACCATCGAGCGCGACGCCGACATGGCCTTCTTGTCGGGGAACGCAAGCGTGTGGATGCCGCGCCGATACGGCTCGGCGTCGAGCTCGATGTCGTACCACTCGAGATTGGCCGACGCCCGGATGATGGCTTCCGGCCCGCGCTCGGTGCCGGTCTGGTAGGTGACGGTCCGGCCGAATGGCGCGGCGTAGACGACCACGCCGGCTTGCTGCCACGACGCAGGCCGCTTGGGCAGCGAGCCGAAACAGGGCTGCTGTGTCATGGACGCGCTGTGTCCTTCCAGCGTCGTTACCGAAGCGTGACGTCGAACAGGGCCTGGGGCTCGAAGAGGCGCAAACCGTATTCGGCGCCGTGGGGCCGAAACTCGATTGCGAAGCCGAGTTGCTCGCCTGCGATGCAGTTGATGCCGGCGCCGAGGTTCTTCGGGATCATGACCTCGAGAACGAACCGCTCGTCGCCGGCCGTCCAGGCGGCCATTACCTCGTTGGGTGCGATGACGGTGTTCTCGGTCGAGACCGCGCCATCGTCGCCCGTGTGGTCGCGATGGACCGTCCTGGCTGTGGCCGTGCCGCCGGGCCGGGCGTCGATGACGATCTCGGCGTTGTCGGATCCGAGCGTCCATCCATCGTTGTTGCCGTCGATCCGGATCTGGACGTGCATCGGGCTCGGGCTGTTGTTGTAGGCCTCGGCTTGTTCCGGCGTGATCTGCTGCTCGATCAGGACGCAGAGCCCCTCGTCGCGCCAGTTGACGCAGACACGGCCCTTGAACGCCGGATCGTCGACGAGGCGCGTCGCCTGCGCCGCCCATTCGGCCTCGCCCGCTTTGCCATCAATCGTGATGTCCGCCTGAGCCACTTTGGGGCCGAAACGGTCGAGAGGGAACTCGTCGTCGGCGTCGCGGAGGCCGTCGCCGTCAGTGTCGGTGTTGTACGGCTGGGGCCTGAAGCACGGCTGCGCCGTTCGGGCGCCGAACGTGACGAAATCGAGGCTGCCGCCGTCGGGGGCGAGCCATTCGGAGAACATCACCTCGGCGAGGTCGCTGACGCCGTCCTCGTCGCTGTCGTCGTTGTCGGGCCGGGTGCCGAAGCGCTTCTCGTCGAACGGGCATGCCGGGTCGTCGTCGGGGAAGCCGTCGCCGTCGGCGTCACGCACGACGCGTACGGTGCCGGACAAGTTGCTCAGGTACACCTGCGGGCTGCACTCGCGGGCGGTGGTGGCGAGGCCGTGCCAGCCGGTGCCGGAGTCGCCGCCGCGCTCGCTGCCGCCCGCGCCGTCGGCGCGGGAGCGATGGCCGCACGCGCCGGCCATGATCTCGAGCTGCCGCGCGTACTCGCTCGCGAACAGCCAGGCGACGTCGCCGCCGGCGTTGAACGCGGAGATGGCCACGCCGTCGTCGGGCGACGCCCACGTGCGGCCCTTGCCGCCCGAGAGCGTCCACCGCGTCTGCTGCGTGTCCCAGTGCCGCACGCCGCAGATCACGACGATGCCGCCGCGGGCACCGCGCGTGCTCCGGCCGTGCGCGGCGAGGATCTCGTCGAGCTTTGCGCGATCGCCGTCCGGCACGCCCTCGTATTTGTCGTCGATCTGGAGCACGTTGAGCCGCACGTTCAGTTTCATATGCGAGTTGACCCAGTAGAAGGCGCAGGCGCGCTCGAGGTTGGCCTTGACTTGCGCAATCTGGGCGGGCGTCATCGGTCCGGGTCTGTCCGGCATGGCCGGGCTGCCGTCCTCGCCCGTGGGGAGCTCGTCGGGCTTCGGCATCGTCACGATGTTGGTAAACAGGACGACGAGAACCTTGAGGTCGAGGGTGGCCGTCGCGCCGGGGCCGGGGCTGGTCGTCACCACACGCGGCTCGCAGAAGTGCTCGCGCGGGTAGGCGTTTCCCGTTGTCAGGCATCGGTACACGTATCGCTGCCCGGGCTCGAGGCCGCCAAGGAGCACGCGGTGATGGCGCTTGGCCGTCTGCCGCTCGATGCGCGTTGTCAATGCGCGCGGCGCGCCGTGGGCGAGCGTGTCGGCCGGGGCGTACTCGAGCAGCGTCGGCACCTTCTCAATCGTGTCGTATTCGATGACGGCGGACGTCGGCCCGACCTCAGTGACCTGATGCGGGGACGCTGGCTCGTCGGAGGCCCGCTGCTTTTCCATGTGCACCCGGGCGATCTGCACGGCGAAGTTGAGGCGACGGTCGACCACGACGGCGTTGCCGTTGGTGTCGATCGCGATGCCGCGCGGCTCGACGAGCCGCCCGTTCATGGCGTTGGCCGTCTCGTAGGAGGGCGGCCAGTCGGCCGGCTCGGCCTTGAGCGCGCGGACCGCTTCGGGGTAGGCCTCGAGCTCGTCGGTGCGGACCCTCGCGACGCGCACCACGCCGCGCCCGCTCGTCGGGGAGAGCGCCTCCACGTAGAGCAGCTCATCGTGAGCGCGGTCGTAGGCGACGTCGCCGGCCCAGCGGACGGTGCGTTCTCTCGGCTCGACGAGCTTGACCGGCTGGGCCGTCTTCCTCGAGGTGCTGTAGCGCCACACGCTGCAGTGGCCGGTGGCGTAGTCGGCCACGACGAGGCGGCCGTCGCCGAGGGCGCAGCCTCGCACGGGACGCTCGAGGGTGATCTCGCCCGAGTCGGTCTCGACCTGCGGGTTATCGGGCGGGCCGACGAGCCGTTCGACCGAGTAGTTGCCGTGGCGGAACTGCATGATGTAGTCGCCTCGGTCGTCGAAGATCTGCACCCGCTTGTTGCCGGTGTCGAACACGATGATGTTGCCCCGGCGGTCGACGGCGACGCCCTCGGGCGCCCTGAGCAGGCCGGCGCGCGAGCCCGCAGCACCGTCGTGGCCGATCGTGAGCTGGTAGTAGCCGTCCTGATCGAACACCTTGACGCAGTGGTTGCCGGTGTCGGCGACGATGATGCGGTTGGCCGCGTCGCACGCGACGCCGTGGGGGCGCTTCAGGTGGTTGACTCGCCTCCGCAGCGCCTCGATCACGCCGACCGGCTCGAAGTTCTCGTCGAGGACGATGACCCGATCGTTGCCCGTGTCGGCGATGATCTTGCGGTCGTTCGTGTCGACAGCGATGCCGCATGGGCCGTTCAGGGTGGCCACGTAGCTCTTGTCCTCGACGTCCGAGCCTGCGGCGCGCGGCGGCGCGGCGAGTGCGCCCAGAACGATCAGTGCGAGAACGAGTTGGGCCGCTGTGCGTCTCATTCCGGGGTCCCTCCCGGGTCTGACGGATCGTCGTTGCGCGATCTCCTGCCTATAGCACACTCGCCTGCAGGTGTCTATCGCCCCAGCACGGCGCTGGCTTAAGCGCGGCCCCGGAAATGCCGATACCAGGGGTGGTGGACCACGCAGGCAGCCCGTCAACCGACGGGCGGGAGAGCGGCGCGCTGGAGGGATAATGATGCGTTTTGCAGGTCGGATGCGGTGCCTTGTCGCCACGGGCGTGGCGGTGGCGGTTGTTCTGGTCAGTGTCGGCGCGTGGGCGCTATCGGCACGGACGCTGTACCAGAAGGGCAAGGAGCGGATCGACGACGGCAAGAACGACCTGGCGCTCCTGTACTTCCGTGAGCTGATCCGCGAGCACCCCGATTCATCCTACGCCGTCGAGGCCCACTTCTTCGTCGCCCGCTATTACAAGGAGAGCCGCAACTACTTCCAGGCCGACCGCGCCCTGCGCGAGCACCTGAGCAACTACCCTGAATCGCCGTACGCGGACCAGGTGCTCACGATGCTGGCCGAGATGGAGGTGCTCGACCTGGAGGCCCGGGCCACCAAGGCGATGCAGGCCGCCGAGTACCGCGCGGCGAAGGTGCTCTGGGAGGACGTGCTCTCCAAGAACCCGAACCACGCTGTGGCGAAGGCCAGCCTGGCCGAGTGCGAGCGCATCATCGAACGGATGAACTACCAGAAGCGGCAGCTCGAACGAGAAAAGGACCGCATCGAGGCCGAGAGCGAGGCGATCGCCAAACTGCTCGCTGAGGCCCGGCGCCAACGCGAAGAGGCGGAGCGGATCCGCGCCGAGGCCCAGGAGATGGACGCCAGGACGCGCGCCAAGTACGAGGCGGCACTGGCCGAGGCGAACAAGCTGAGCCAGGAGCTCGAGGAGCGGATCGAGCACCTCGAGGCCGACCTCAAGCTCTGGCGCGACCGGGCGCGCAAGTACGAAGCCCGCCTGCTTCAGGAGCCCGACATCGGCTCGCTCGAGGGCATCACCGTGGCGCAGGGGTCGCCCAAGATCATCTTCGAGGGGCCCGAGCCCGATCCGTCCCCCGAGACAGGCGAGCAGCAGGTGGCCGGGCTCGTGCTCGACGCGTCGCCATCGGCCGTGCTCGTGGCCGAATACCTCAACCGCGAGACGAACATGCTCAAGGCCGAGGTGATCGTCGGCATCGACCTCGAGAAGGCGTGGCCGAAGGAGACGCCCCACCTGCTCAAAGTGCGAATCGACTTCGTTGGAATCGCCGACGAGGCCGGGACGCGGGCCGAGATCCCGTCCAAGACGGTCTACTACGCGCTCGCCGACATGGATGACGTCGACACGCGCAACCGCGCATACCGCAAGAAGCTGATCATCGCGGTCGATAAGAACACGATTGACACCTATTCGGTGGCCGCATACTTTGTGAAGAAACGCTAACCCCAGGCCACCGCCGGCGTCTGCCACATCGATGATTCCTCTCAGGGACCTGAATCCGACACGGACCCGCGCCTACCTGACGGTCGCATTCATTGCGCTCAACGCCCTCGTGTTCCTTTGGCAGATGGGGCACCGTGGCCTCGACAGTGAGCTCCTGTTTTATCGGTACGGCGTCATCCCGAAGTGCTTCCTGGCGCAAGGCAATGCCGAGAAGCACGACGAGGCGATCGGGGAGGCGCTGGAGCGGCTGGCCGAACAGCGGCTCCTCAGCGAGCTGCGCGCCCGAGGCGTGCGCTACTTGACGCCGCAGGCCAAGCAGGCGGTTGCCGAGCAAGCCGAGCGCCTGGCCGAGCAGTGGCACGAGGAGCTCGGCCCGCGCCACGAGTGGCTCACGCTGCTCACGTCGATGTTCATGCACGGCGGGTGGCTGCACATCATCACCAACATGTGGTTCCTGTGGATCTTCGGCAACAAGATCGAGGACGCGTGCGGCCGCATCCGCTTCATCGTGTTCTACCTGCTCTGCGGCCTGCTCGCGACGATGGGCCACATTCTCAGCGGGCCGAACTCCGTCGTGCCGTCGATCGGCGCGAGCGGCGCCATCTCGGGCGTGCTCGGCGCCTACCTGATCCTCTACCCGAAGGCGCGCGTGCTGAGCCTGATCCCAATCGGGTACATCTACTGGGCTGAAGAGGTGCCGGCCTGGTTCTTCCTCGGCGTGTGGATGTTGCTGCAGTGGGTCAGTGGGCTCGGTGCGCTCCGAAGCCCGGCGACCGGCGGGGTCGCCTGGTTTGCCCATATCGCCGGGTTCTTCGCCGGCATGGCACTGATTTTTCTGTTCCGTCAACGGCGGGCCGCGCCGCCGAGCGGGATCGAGCTCGACGTCGATGCGTAGCGAAGGCGCCGAACTTCCCGCCGGCTGAGCGCGTTCTATTCAATAGGCATGTGATGAGCCATCTGCGACGTAGACGACATGTTCTTGTTCTGGGCGCGCTCTGGTGCGCGACGCTTCTGGGCGCGCTCGGGGCCGCGCTGCCATCTGCTGCCTCCGAGGCGGCCGACCTGAACAGCACCGGCCTCCGGGCGCTCGAGCGCAAGGAGTACGCCGCCGCGATCACCGCGCTGCGGGCCGCACTCAAGGCCGAGCCGGGCTCGCGCGCCATCGCGCACAACCTGGCGGTGGCCTACAACAACTACGGCGTCGCGCTGCTCGCGGCCGGCAAGCACGCGGAGGCTGAGGCGGCGCTTAGAGCCGCCGCGCAGATCGAGCCCAATGACGACGAGATCCGAGGCAATCTCGCCCGCGCCTACAACACCCACGGCGTGGCGCTCATCGACGCGGAAAGCTACACGGCGGCCGAGAACACCCTGCTCGAGGCGATCCGCTTGCAGCCGGACAAGCCGATGTTCCGGCGCAATCTCGCCGTGGCGATCACCTACCGGGGCAGGGCGCTCTACGAGCGCCACGACATGGGCACGGCTTTCTACACCCTGCGCGAGGCGCTCAAGTACGACCCCGAGAACGCCGCCGCGCTCCTGCTGCTCGGCGAAATCTGCTACGAGCAGCAGAACCTTGGCTGGGCCCTGTACTACCTGCGCGCAGCCTACAGGATCGACCCGGAGCAGTTCGCCGCACTCGAAGAGCGGATCGCCACCATCGAGCGCGAGGCCCAGGTCGAGGAGGGGTTCGAGCGCCGGACGCACGGCGTCTTCGATATCCGCTACGACGGCGACCTCGAGGCGTTCGACGTCGAGTCGCTCCGCGCCCACCTGACCGAGGCCTACTACAGCGTCGGCGGCCAACTCAGCTACTACCCGAAGCGCACGGTCGTGGTGCTCGTCTACGATCCCGACGATTTCGCCCGACTCCGGTCGGTGCCGGAGTGGGTCGCCGGCCTCTACGATGGCAAGATCCGGGTGCCGGCCGCCAAGGCGATGAAGGACGAGGCGACCAAGCGCCTGATCCGCCACGAGTATACGCACGCGCTCGTGAGCGACCTGGCGAACGACCGCTGCGCCGTCTGGCTCAACGAGGGCCTCGCCAAGTACATGGAGTACCACGACGTCGACGACGGCATGCCGACGCCCCTGCTCGAGCGGCGCCTCCGCACGGGCAGTCTGATCCCGTTCGACGAGCTCCAGGGCCAGTTCATCAAGATCGAGGGCCGTGAGAAGGTCCAGCTCGCCTACGAGCAGTCGTACCAGCTCGCCGCCTACATCATCGACAAGTACGGCATGTGGAAAATCCACCGGATGCT
>CAZCQN010000162.1:0-7054 GCA_964500825.1 uncultured Verrucomicrobiota bacterium
GCACCGACTCCTCGTAGTTGAGCAGCGCGTCCGAATCGTCGTTCTGCACGCCGTCCAACCCGTCGAGCGGGTTGTAGCCGTGCCCCACCTCGTAGCCGTCGCTCATCCCGTCGTTGTCGGTGTCCGGGTGGCCCGGGTCGGTGCCGAACGTGTGCGTCTCGGACCAGTCGCCCAGATCGTCGTCGTCCGAGTCCACGAACTCGTCGGCGCCGACGTCAACGCCGCTGCCGGTCGGGCGCGCCTCGCCGTCGACGTCCTCGTTCGGCGCGCCGCTCGAGATGCCCGCATCCCGGCACGGCGAGTCGCCCAGGATGTGCCAGTCGGAGGCGAGCCGCGGGTCGAGATCGAAGTTGCCGCTCCCGGCGCCCGTCCAGCCGCCGGCGACGTCGCAGTTGTACAGCGCCGGCAATGGCACGCCGGTCACATAAACCTCCTGCGGCTGGTTGCCCCACAGAATACAGTTGGTCAGCGTCGGGCCACTGCTCAGGCAATAGACGCTGCCGGTGCCGCTGCTTGCCGTGTTGTCGACGATCGTCAGGTTCGTCAGCGTCGGGCTGCTGGCGGTGCAGTAGACGGCGGCACCGTTGTCGCCGGCTGAGTTGCCGGCAATGATGCAGTTCTCGACCGTCGCGGTCGATGCGGACCTGCACGCGATCGCACCGCCATTGGTGGCCGAGCAGTTCGTGATGACGCACTCCGTGATCCGCGGGCTCGCCGCCGAGCAAATGATCCCGCCGCCCGAATTGCCGGCATACCCATTCTGTATCGTGAAGCCCTCGACGACCGACGACTCCGTCTCGCCGGAACTGAATATGAACGCCCGAGCGACCCCACCGCCATCGATCGTCGTGCTCCACGGCCCGTTCTCGGACCGCACCGCAATCGCCTTGCCGTCGAAGTCGATGTTCCGGTTGTCAGGCCCACTGTACGTGCCGTCGGCGACGAACACGGTGGTCCCGTCGATCGCCACGTCAACACCGGCCCCGATCGTCGCCTTCGGCCCATGCTCGCCGTCCCATTCCTGCGCGAGGCCGTCCCAGTCGTCGTTGCCCGTCGTGCCGTTGACGAAGACAAACGCTAAGCGCGGGTTGATGAACGTGGCCGGGTCACCGAAGATGTTGAAGTCGCAGTAGTTCATCCAGTATACCGAAGCGCCCGGGGCCATATCCTGCTTCAGGTCGCACAGCGCCTCCCCGGTCGACATGTCCTGCGTCATGACCCGCTTCGAATACTCGTACGCCATCCCCGGAGCCGTCGCCGAGTTGCTGAAGTTCGTCTGGCCCGGGACGTACCAGGACACACGCGTCGCGCCGATCGTGCAGATCGCGCCGTTCTTGAGCAGCGCATACGCGATGTTGTTCGTGTACTCGATCTCGGCATTCAAACACGAAACCTGAAACGTCAGCCCCGGATAGTCGTCGTTGAGCTGCGGCGCGTGGTCCGAATCCATGATCGCGGACGCGCCCTCCGCCCAGCCGTGTGACGACCACACGATCATGCCGAACGTGCCGTTCTTCCACACGTTGGTGACGTTCGTTGTCGTGCAGGGCGTTGTCTCCGGCGGCGGCACGAGGCCGTAGTTCTCGTCGTAGACGCGGTGGTACGACCAGCCCTGCGGTACTGCGAAATCGTCCTTGATTTCCTCGCCCAGGTGATAAGAGGGCGTGACGTCGTCGAGCGGCTTCATCGGCAGCAGGATGTTGTGCCGCCACTCGGTCGCCGGGCCGTACGCGGTGTTGTAATCTATAATCTTCTGAAGGATCCCATCGAGATTAGTGATCGAGTTGTAGTACGGGATCCGCCCGACGAGCACCTCGTAATGGCGATCCACCCCCCCGGTGCCGAAGTCATCGGGGTACTCGCCGTAGTCGCCGTCGTTGTCCAGGTCCCAGTCCCCCGTCAGATCGGCGTAGTAGTAGTCCGACGGCGTTGTAACCTCCTCGTGAAAGGGCCAGAGCATCTTCATCGGCACCCCGGCGGTGTTTGTCCTCGGATCGCCGATCAGCAACACGTACTCGATGTCGTCACTCACGTAGTGGGCCTGGAGCCACGCCCTGACGTTGTCGGCGGCCGTATCACCGGTGCCACCGCCGAAGTCCGCCTCCGTGATCACCTGCACAGTGTGGCCGAACCCCTGCTTGTGGGCCACGAAGTCCGCCAGGTTCGTCGAGGCCGACTCGATCGCCGACGTCGTGATGATCACGTAGCCGCTGCCGCCCGTACTCGGAACAGGTGTTCCGTCGCCCTCCGCGACGGGCCGTCCGTCGCCGTCCGCGACGGGCCTCACGTTGCCCCCGGCGGCGGCCGTCAGCTCGGCCTCGGCGCTGGCCGCGGCTGCCTCATACGCCGGCCGCTGCTGCTCGAAGTTCACGACCATCCGCCGCACGGCCGACTCGCCCCGGCGTTCCGCCAGCTCGCGCGCCCGGAGTTGACGCACGTTGCCGGCCCCGCGTGTCTCGTAGCTCACCCGCAGCGTGCCGCCCGCGAGCCGCAGCACCGAGCCCGTCACCGGGTTGGTGCGGACCAGCGGCAGCACCACGTCAACCAACCGCCACTTCCGAAGCTGGCCCGCACTGAGCAGCCTGACCTCATCGACCGGCCAGAACGCATCCGTCTCGTAGACCGAGATGTCGCGCCCGGCCACGATCGGCCTGTCCGACGGCCATGCCACCACCTCGCGCCCATCGTCCCAGTACGCCGGCGGCCCCATCGGGGCGACCGACCACCGGTCCTCGATCGGCTCATATCGGGCTCCCGCCAAGTCAACGCTCACCGTCTCGACCGACGCCTGCGGCGGCAGCAGCACGGTCACCACCTGCCACGGGATGTTCGGCTGCCCAGCCTGGCTAAGCCATTGCGCGCCCTGGCACCGGAACACAGCCTGGCCGTCCGCGCCCTGCTCGACCTCCACACCGGCCGGATCGATGTTGACCTCTAACCACGCAGCCTCGGCCTGCGCTGAGCAGAAGACACTGCTGAGCAACAACAGAACGGCAAGACAGGCGACAATCCCAGGAATGCGGTGCGGCATAGTCAAACTCCTGTGCGTGGGGTGAACGTGGGCGGGCCTAGGGGAATCCAGAGCAGGCGGCACCTGCAGTTGCAACTCCATACGCAGTAGCTCCCTGTCCCCAGTTAGGGTACAACGAAGCGCGCCGCGCGTCAAGGCGGTTTCTGGCGGTTCCGCCTCCAGGTTGGCAGCTAAGACAGGTTGCGCCAGATGAATCTCGAGGCGCCGCCTGAACTGACAGGCTGCCGGCCTACTCGGGCCGCACGCGGTAGAACCGCTGCGGGTTGGTGCCGCCACCGACGTCGGTCCACGAGCCGGTCTCGCCAACGCTCACCGGGTTCCAGATGACGCGGTCGGCCGACCACTCGACCGCGTACGAGGCGCCCGGCGCCGCATCCCACTCGACCGTCACGTCGGTGCCGACGCGGCTGATCGAGGTGACCGTCACCTGCGACGCGACGTGGTAGCCCATGTCGACGATGCCCGCATCGGCCGCGGCGTCGGTCCGCGTCGTCAAGTGAGCAAGGCCCAGGTCGCTGGCCGAATCGCTGCCCGCATCGACGCACGGGCTGTCGGCCCCCTGGCCGGCGGCGAGCTGGCTCAGGTAGTAACCGTGCAGCGGCCCCGCCACGAACAGCGGATCAAGCGAGATGTTGCCGTTTGAGCCGGCGTAATCGCCGTCGCCGATGTCGCAGTGCAACACCGTCATCGGCGTCCCGATGCCGATATCGACGTCGTCGCCGTTGCCGTAGATGATCGTGTTCTTCAACAATCCTTCGCCGCTGCCGGCTATCACGATCCCGTAGATCGGGTTGTTGGCCACCGTGCAGTTGACCAGGTCGACGGGCGCCGAGCCGCCCACCCACATCGCGTAGTCCGTGTTGTCGGCCAGCAGGCAGTTGGCCAGCCGCATCCTGCCGGTGAAGTTGACCCCGACACCGTTCCAGCCGCCCGTCAGCGTGCACTCGCGCAGCGAGGTAACCGAGTAATGCGACTTGACCGAGACGCAGTAGTCGTCGGTCTTCGCCGTGATCCCCAATCCGACAGCCAGCGCGTCAACTGTGTGGAAGGTGAGCGTCGCGCCGCTCGCGCCGCCTGGCGACACGACCGTATCAGCCGCGCCCGAGCCGTACAGGCCAACGCCGCTCGCCATCGTCACCTGCTCGACGTACGTGCCGGGACGCACGTGCACAAGCGTCGGCGGCGTCGCGGCGTCAACGGCCGCCTGAATCGTCTGGTACGGGTGCGCGGGCGTGCCGTCCCACGGGCCGCCCGTGTTGTCGTCGTCCACGTAGAGCAGCGCCGGCGAGCCCGCATTGCCCGGATCCGACCCCAGCACCGACTCCTCGTAGTTGAGCAGCGCGTCCGAATCGTCGTTCTGCACGCCGTCGGACCCGTCGAGCGGATCGTAGCCGTAGCGCACCTCCCAGCCGTCGATCATCCCGTCGTCGTCAGTGTCCGGGTCGCCCGGGTCGGTCCCGAACGTATGCGTCTCCGACCAGTCGCCCAGATCGTCGCCGTCTGTGTCGACCAGCTCGTCGGCGCCGACGTCAACGCCGCTGCCGGCCGGGCGGCCTTCGCCGTCAACGTCCTCGGCCGGCGCCCCGCTCGAGGTGCCCGCATCCCGACACGGCGACTCGCCCAGAATGTGCCAGTCGGAAGCCAGCAGCGGATCGAGATCGAAGTTGCCGCTCCCAGCGCCCGTCCAGCCGCCGGCGATATCGCAGTTGTACAGCACCGGCGACGACGTGCCGCTCAGATAAATCTGCTGAGGCTGGTTGCCCCACAAAATGCAGTTGGTCAACGTCGGGCTGCTGTTCAGGCAATGCACGCCGCCCGTGCTGCCGCTCGCCGTGTTATTGACGATCGTCACGTTCGTCAGCGTCGGACTGCTGGCGGTGCAGTAAACGGCAGCACCCTCGTCGCCGGCCGTGTTGCCGGCAATGATGCAGTTCTCGACCGTCGCACTCGACGTGGCCCTGCAGGCGATGGCGCCGCCATCGGTGGCCGAGCAGTCCGTGATGATGCAGTCCGCGATCCGCGGGCTCGCCGCCGAGCAAATGATCCCGCCGCCCGAATTGGCGGCATACCCATTCTGTATCGTGAAGCCCTTGACCACAGACGAGATCGTCTCGCCGGAGCTGAAGATGAATGCCCGAGCGGCGCCCCCGCAATCGATGATCGTGCTCCACGGCCCGTTCTCGGACCGCACCGCAATCGCCTTGCCGTCGAAGTCGATGTCCCGGTTGTTCAGCCCACTGTACGTGCCATCGGCAACCACGACCGTGGCCCCGTCGATTGCCACGTCGACGCCCGCCCCGATCGTCGCCTTCGGCCCGTGCGCGCCGTCCCATTCCTGCGTGAGGCCGTCCCAGTCGTCGTTGCCCGTCGTGCCGTTCACGTAGATAAACACCAAGCGCGGGTTGATGAACGTGGCCGGGTCACCGTAGATGTTGAAATCGCAGTAGTTCATCCAGTAGTAGGAGGACTCGCCGGGGTGGTTGTCCTCCTTCAGACCCTGCAGCGCCTCAGCGGTCGACATCTCCTGGGTGATGATCCGCTCTGCATACTCGTAGGCCATGCCCATGACCGTCGCCGAGTTGCTGAAGTTCGTCTGCCCCGGAACGTAATAGCAAACCCGCGTTGACCCGCTCGTGCAAATGCCGCCGTGCTTGAGCAGCGAGTACGCCAGGTTGGTGCTCCAGTCGGGGTTGGCGGTCGAGCACGAGGCCTGAAACGTCAGCCCCGGGTAGTCGTCATTGAGCTGCGGCACGTGGGCCGTGTCCATGATAGCGGACGCGCCCTCCGCCCAGCCGTGTGACGACCACACGATCAGGCCGAACGTGCCGTTCTTCCACACGTTCGTCACGTTCGTCGTCGTGCACGGCGTCGTCTCCGGCGGCGGCGTGAGCCCGTAGTCCTCATCGTAGACGCGGTGATACGACCAGCCCTGCGGCACGAGGAAGTCGTCCTTGATCTCCTCGCCCAGGTGGTAGCTGGGCGTCTCGTCGCCGAGCGGCTTCATCGGCAGCAGTGCGTCGTACCGCCAGTCGGTCGCCGGACCGTGCTCAACATTGTAGTCCATGATCTTCTGAAGGATCCCGTCGAGATCGCTGATCGAGCCGTAGTACGGGATCCGGCCCACGAGCACCTCGTAGTGACGGTCGCAACCGCCGGTGCCGAAATCGTCCGGGGCCTCGCCGTAGTAGCCGTCGCCGTCCAAATCCCAGTTGCCGGTGAGGTCGGCGTAGTAATAGTCCGTCGGTACATCCATGTCCGAGTCGTCACCCCAGGGCCAGACTTCCTTCATCGGCACGTCGACGGCGCTGACCCTCGGATCACCGATCAACAAGACGTACTCGATGTCGTCGCTCACGTAGTGGGCCTGGAGCCAGGCTCTCGTCTCGTCTTGAATCGTCTCGCCAGGGTATGGCTCGATGTCGTCCTCGGTGATCACCTGCACGGTGTGGCCGAGCATCTCCTTGAGGGCAACGAAGTCGGCAAGCCTCGTCGAGTTCGACTGGATCCACGAGCTCGTGATGATCACGTAGCCGCTGTTGGCCACGTTCGGGACGGGCTCCCCATCGCCGTTCGGGGTACGTCTCACATTCCCCCCGCTGGCCCTCAGCTCGGCCTCAGCGGCCGCCGCCTCGTACGCCGCGCGCTGCTGCTCGAAGTTGACCACCATCCGCCGCACGGCCGCCTCGCCCCGGCGATCCGCCAGTTCGGCCGCGCCACGACCGCGCACGTTGCCGGCCCCACGCATCTCGTAGCTCACCCGCAGCGTGCCGCCCGCCAGCCGCAGCACCGAGCCCGTCACCGGGTTGGTGCGAACCAGCGGCAGCGCCACGTCAACCAACCGCCACTTGCGAAGCCGACCCGCACTGAGCAGCCTGACCTCCTCGGCCGGCCAGAACGCTTCGGTCTCGTAAACCGAGATGTCGCGCCCGGCCACGATCGGCCTGTCCGACGGCCACACCACCACCTCACGCCCATCGTCCCAGTACGCCGGCGGCCCCATCGGGGCGACCGACCACCGGTCCT
>CAZCQN010000163.1:0-7021 GCA_964500825.1 uncultured Verrucomicrobiota bacterium
CCCTACCCGCCCACGACGGAGAACCTCGGCGACGCGGGCGATCCGTTCCCAGGCTCGACGGGCAACCGCACGTTCGGCGCCAAGACAACGCCGAACAGCCATACCGCAATCGGCCTCGACAGCGGCATCACGGTCCGCGGCATCAGTCCGCCGGGCGAGACAATGAGCTTCGACATAATCATCGACGCTCAGATCCACGACGGTCTCGCACGGCTCACGACGATCCGCGGCTGCCTCGACGAGCTCAAGGCGTCGCACGTTGTGCGGCGGCGCAACGCGGCCCTCGCGCTCATCGGAATCGCCGATGACCGCGCGATCCCGGCCCTCATCGACGCGCTCGAGAACCCCGACCGCAAGGTCCGGCTGTACACGACCCAGGCGCTCGGCCACCTCAAATCGGCGGCGGCCCTCCCCGGGCTTGCCCACCTCGCCGCCCACGGCGATCCCGAGCTCGCCGCGGCGGCGATCCGGGCGCTGGGCCGAATCGCGCCCGACCTCCAGGGTGGCCCCAGGCTCGAGGCGCTCGCCCGGATGACGGCCGCCCTCGACTCGGGCGCGAAGCCGGTGCGCGCCGCCGGGCTCGAAGTCCTCGGCTGGCTGGGCGACCCGGCGTTCGAGCAGGTGTTTATCGACGCGCTCGACGAGAGCGAGCCGGCGCTGCAGCGGCTCGGCGCCGAGGGCCTGGGCAGTATGAAATCGCGCGATGCGGTCGCGCGCCTCATCGTGATCGCGCGCGACGAGGCCCGCCCAGACGACGCGCGGATCGCCGCGGTCAACGCGCTCGGCCGGATCGGCTACGAACCGGTCGCTATCGCCCTCCACTCGCTCCTGCACGCGCCCGCGTTCCCGATCCGGCAGGCGACCGTGCACGTGCTTGGCCAGATCCACTCGAAGGATTCGATCCCCGCCCTCGTCGGTGCACTCGGCGACGAGGCGATCAACAAGGGCAACATGCGGTTCGCCGACCTCCGCAAAGACGTGCGGGCGGCGCTCGTCAAGATCGGCCTGGCGGCCGTGCCGGCCCTCGTTGAGTTCCTCGACGAGGAGCAGGCGCCGCTCGAGGCCAAGCTCGTCGCCGCGGCAATGCTGGCCGATCTGCGCGACCCGTCGGCCGTCGACCCGATCGTGCGGCTTGCACTCTCGCTCGGCGCGCAGCCGACCGATGACCCCGACGAGCGCGACCTGCGAACCGAAGTGCGAAACGGCCTCGCCGCCGAGGCCCAACGTCTCATCACGGACAAGCCAGTCGCGGGCACGGAGAACGAGCAGCGGGCGGCCCGGCCCGCGCTCGATCTACTCGCCTCGGTCGGCACAACGTGGCTCAAGAGCGACAACCCGTCGCGGCGCATCGACGGGGCCGAGCTCCTCACGCAGTGCGCCCAGGCGCCCGCGCCCAACGAGCTCCTGGACGCGCTCGACGACGGCCACGCCGACGTACGCGAAGCGGCTGCAACAGCGTTCGCGACCCTCGAGGACGCGCGCGCAGTGCCCGGGCTGATCGAGCTGCTCAACGACGACTACAAGACGGTGCGGCGGGCGGCGGCCGCGGCACTCGCCCGCCTCGGCGACGCTCGCGCCGTCCCGGCGCTCGTCGAGCGAATGACCCACGAGACCGACGACGACGTCTCCGCCATGATCACGTGCGCCCTGGCCAATATCAGCGCGCCGGAGGTGGTCCTCCTGCTGTGCGACGCGCTCAAGTCGCCCGTCTACGAGGCGCGCACCGTGGCGGCCCGCGGTCTCGCGCAGCACAAGACCCCCGAGGTCGTCGACGCCCTGATCGCCGCGCTCCCCGACGCCGACTACGGCGTGCTCGTCAATGAGCGCTGGGCGCGTCCGCACAAACCACGCCTGCGGGTGCAGGCGATGGGGTCGCTCGCAGCGATCGGCGACCCGCGCGCGATCGAGCCGATCACCGCCTACCTCGAAGCCGACGATCTCTCGTCGAGACTGCCCGCTGCGCTCGCACTGATGCGCTTGAGCGGCAAGCAGATCAGCGGCACGCCCTGGCCCGACGTCGTCGCCATGCTGAGCGAGCACATCGAGGCCATCACCGGCCGCGAGCTCCTCGAGTTCGTCCCACGCGAGTACCTGTGCGAGCCGCCCTTCTCATTCTGAGAACGCCTGCTTGACACCCCTACCCCGGCCTGGTACCGTCGCGCCCGTAGGGAGAGTCCGGGACTGCACGCCGCGCACCAGCCCAGGCAGGGGGGCCATGGACAAGGCGCACGTACTCATCGTCGAAGACGAGGAAATCAACCGGAATCTTCTGGCCGAGAACCTCCAGGAATGGGGTTACTCGGTCACCGCGCTCGACGACGGCCAGAACGTCTGGAAGGCGATCGAGACCAGGCCGCCGAGCGCCGTGCTCCTCGACCTGTTCCTGCCCGGCGGCGACGGCCGCGAGATCCTCAAGAGCCTGCACAAGCTGCGCCAGGAGATCCCCGTCATCGTCATCACCGGCCGGGCGACCGTCGACAACGCCGTCGAGTGCATGCACCTGGGCGCCTACCACTTCCTCGAAAAGCCGTTCCGGTTCGAGCAGCTCCAGCTCCAGCTCAAAAACGCCGTCGAGCTCAACGAGCTCTCCAGGAAATACTCCTCGCTGCGCGACGCGGTCGAGACGGCCGACCAGTTCGAGAACATGATCGGCACGAGCGAGGAGATGCAGACCATCTACCACATCATCCGCAACGTGTCGCAGAGCGACGCCTCGGTCTTCGTCACCGGCGAGAGCGGCACGGGCAAGGAGCTCGCCGCACGCGCCATCCACAACCGGAGCCGGCGCGCCGACAGGAACTTCGAGCCCGTCAACTGCGCCGCCATCCCGCGCGAGCTGCTCGAGAGCGAGATGTTCGGCCACGAAAAAGGCTCATTCACCGGCGCCTACCAGAAACGGATCGGCTGCTGCGAACGCGGCGACGGCGGCACCCTGTTCCTCGACGAGGTCTGCGAGATGCCGCCCGAGCTCCAGGTCAAGATGCTCCGGTTCCTCCAGGACCGCACGTTCCGGCGCGTCGGCGGCAGCGAGGTGATCAAGGTCGACGTGCGCGTCATCGCGGCCACGAACCGCGACCCGATCGACGAGGTCGCCGTCGGCCGGCTGCGCGAGGACCTCTACTACCGCCTCATGGTCGTGCCGATCGCCATGCCGCCGCTGCGCGTGCGGCGCGAGGACATCTTCCTGCTCGCCACCCACTTCCTCGACCTGTTCGCGCGCAAGAACGGCAAAGCCTTTGGAGAGATCACGCCCGAAGCGCTCCGGGCCCTCGTCCGCTACCCGTGGCACGGCAACGTGCGCGAGCTCGAGAACGTCGTCGAGAACGTCGTCGTCCTCAACAACGACACCACCGTCAAGCTCGACCACCTGCCCGACCGGATCCGCGACCACGAGCCGCCCAACGGCGAGGACGAGAACGAGATCGTCATCGAGGTCGAGCGCATCAAGGACGAGATGGACGAGGTCGTCCCGATGGACGAAGTCGAGCGCCGCGCCATCGAGCACGCCCTGCGCATCACCAAAGGCAACGTCCCCGCCGCCGCCCGCAAACTCAAGATCGGCCAGGCGACCATCTACCGCAAAATCAAGTCCTACAACATCCAGGTGTGAGGCCCCACCCGCACGGGCCGAGAGGGCAGCCAAGTGCTCTCCGCACACCTCACCCACCTTGAAGGGATCAGGGGCAAGCCGTCACACCGAGGAGGTACACGTGCTGAGCACCGGAGTGGCACCCACTGCAAACGCAAGGGATCGGAATGCCTTGACAGCAGACCGCGTACGGGCGCAAGTTTTCAAGGGGTTCCCTCTTGAGACACCCCTGCTATCGGAGGTCCTCCGTGCAGACCATTGAAGTGCATGTTGAGCGCGACCACTTGGAGCGCCTGGCAGTGTCGAAGAGCCCGGTAGCGTCAGTTGCCGAGCTGATATGGAACTGCCTGGATGCGGATGCCACCGTCGTACACGTTCGACTGGAACGGAATAGCCTGGGAGGTATAGAGGGAGTTACCCTTGACGACAATGGCCACGGCTTGCCGCACGAGAACGGGGAAGCTGCCTTTGCCAACCTTGGCGGATCGTGGAAGCGTGACAGCAGCCGTACGCTTGGTGGGAGGATCCTGCACGGGAAGCAGGGGAAAGGCAGGTTCCAGGCATTTGCACTCGGCAACTCCGTCACGTGGACGAGTCACTACCAGGTGGGCGGGGCCGCCGCCGAGTACACCATCGAGGGGACCCGCTCGCAACTCCATAGATTCACCATCACAGACCCTAAGGCGTCAACGCTGAGCGGATCTGGCATGGTTGTGCGGGCCTCTGGTGGGAACCGCTCGCTGTCTTCCCTTGAGGGCCAGCGCGTCAGACAGCTCTTGACTGAGGAGTTCGCGCTCTACCTCCGCCAATACGCGGGAGTCAGGATTATCTACGACGGCCAGTCGCTAGATCCATCGTCCGTGGAGGACAACGTTGCCGACTACTCCATTGGACCCCTTGCACTCAGAAGCGGCAGGCATATCGAGGCCGAGCTTACGGTCGTAGAATGGTCCGTCCCCACAGAGCGTGCCCTGTTCCTGTGCGATGAGAATGGCTTCACCCTATCGAGGGTGCAGGCGGGGATTCAAGCTCCCGGCTTCGTTTTCACCAGCTATCTCAAGTCCGCGCTCATCGGGGAGCTCGGCGAGACCGGGGATCTTGTTTTGGAGGAGCTCCACCCGGATCTGAGAGAGCTGATGGACGCGGCAAAGAAGAGGATGCGGGAACACTTCAGTCGGCGCGCCGCCGAGAGGGCAACGAGCCTTGTGGACCAGTGGAAGCAAGAAGAAGTGTACCCGTACACTGGCTCACCGACTGGCCCTATTGAGGAGGCCGAGCGCCAGGTATTCGATGTCATCGCCCTGAACGTGCACGAATACCTCCCCGACTTCCATGTCAGCTCAATGGAGAATCGGCGGTTCTCCTTTCGCTTGCTGAGGGCAGCAATCGAGACCAGCCCTGAGGCTGTTCAGTCGATTCTCCGAGACGTGCTGAACCTGTCTGCCGCGAAGCAGGAGGAACTCGCCGACCTGTTAGAGCGGACATCCCTCGAGGCCATCATCAATGCGTCAAGGATCGTCACCGATCGCCTTGACTTCCTGCGAGGACTTGAGATCTTGGTGTTCGACCCCGAAGTGAAGAAGAAGACTCTTGAACGTCGCCACTTGCACAAGATCGTGGCACAGCACACGTGGCTCTTCGGGGAGGAGTTCAACCTCACCCTCAGCGACAAGGGCCTCACGAATGTCCTGCGAAAGCACTTGACCCGTGCTGATGTCGAAATCCTCGACGACGGTCCTGTGCTACGGGAGAATGGCTCGACGGGAATCGTCGACCTGATGCTTTCCAGAGTTGTCCCACATGCGGGGTCTGATCCGAACAAGCACCTGGTTGTTGAGTTGAAGAGACCCACGGAGAAGATCGGGAACACCGAAGCAAGTCAGGTCAAGGATTACGCAACGGCTATAGTGCGCGACGAGAGATTCCGAGACACGGAGACCTCTTGGGAGTTCTGGGCGGTCGGCAACGAGATGAGCGAATCGGTCCGACTCGAAGCAAGCCAATCAGGGAGGCAGCAGGGCCTCCTCTGGGAGTTGGAGGACCGTCGTTTCCGCATCTGGGTCAAGACATGGAGCCAGATCATCGAGGGATGCAGAAAGAGGCTGCAGTTCTTCCGGCAGAGACTCAACTACGTAGCGGACGAGAACTCTGGGCTTGAGTACCTACGACGAACACACGAGAAGTACCTGCCGAAGTGCCTCACAGAGAGTCCCTCCGCTCAAATCCCCCCTCACTAACCAGCACGCAGCGGACCCCGCGATTGATGTCACCGCCGCCTGCGCTGGTACAGTGTTCGGACTCACCTGCGGTGCTGGGTTCGCCGGACGAGGCAGTGGACGTCCCGGGCGTTGTGGATCATGTCGAAACGGGGAATCACACGCTAAGACGCAGAGCCTCGCAGACTGGAATCCCTTGTGTCTTCCCTTCTTTGCGGCCTTCGCGTCTTTGCGCGATGGCGGCGTCAGACTTCTTTGAGCTCGCCGCGTTGGAGCTTGGCGAGGAGGCGGTTGAGGAGGAACCGTTCCTCGTCGTCCAGCTTGCCGTCCTCGAGGAGGACGTCGTTGAGCTCGTTGATCTCGTCCTTGGTGATCTGGCCGTCTTCCTCGATCCTGGCGATCAGCGCCTCGAGCTTGTCCATCTCCCTACCTCCTCTGCGCGCGGAGTCAGTCCCGCCATTTCCGGTTTCGGGACATAAGTGTAACACAGGAACCGCGGGAAGAACAGGAAACCTCTCGCAGAGGCGCAGAGCTCGCAGAGATTGGAGAATTCTTCTCCGCGGGCTCTGCGCCTCTGCGAGATGATAATGCTCTGCCGCCGACCGCGTCGTCGAGCCGGCCGAGCGTCAGCGTGAGTGCGACCGGGCGGTTATTGGTTCTTCTTCTCTTTCTTCAGCTTCCGTTTTTCCTTTGGAGTAAGCATGGCCTTCTTCTGTTGCTGTCTTCTGGCCTTATCCTTCTTGCCCTTGTCAGCCATATCCCTCTCCTTGCTTGGAGAATGACGTGTGCTTCTCGACATGGAGATCGGGGCACGCCACACCTCAGTCCTGGCGCCACGGCCCGTGCCGGCCGTGGCATGGCCGGATTGTAGCTCACCGGTATGAGCGAGGCAACCTGCTTTGCCGCCGGCGCGGCGGCCGCCGTCTGGAATCAGTTGTGCTCTTGCTGCGTGCCGGCCGTCGCGGGGCGCGAGGCCGTCTTGGCGCGCGTGTGGCGGCGGGCGCGGGACGCGAGGTCGGCGCGAGGCGCGGGGTCGTCGCGAGGCGCGGGGACTCGGGCTTGAAGCCGGCGATTGTCTCTACTTCGATCTCACGCTGGAGCAGGCGCTGGATGTCGGCCAACAACGGCCGCTCCTCCGCGCACACCAATGAGAGCGCCACCCCGTTCGCACCGGCTCGACCGGTGCGGCCGATGCGGTGGATGTAGTCCTGGGCGA
>CAZCQN010000164.1:0-7007 GCA_964500825.1 uncultured Verrucomicrobiota bacterium
CGGGCACTTTCCTGAAGGAGGAAGCGATCCGCGGCCACCTTGTTGAGCCCCTTGGGGGCGATTGGCAGTAGCCTCGGGCGCAAGCCCGTGGGCAAGAGCCACCGAGAACGCGCCCGAGCCCCTTCAGGGGCGATTGAGGAAATAGCTGAGAAAGCCACAATCGCCCCTGAAGGGGCTCGCGGTCTCCAATTCGCTTACGATACCACGGGCTTGCGCCCGAGGCTACTACCAATCGCCCTTTGGGCTCAGCGGCTCAAGCGGAAACCGAGGTCCTGGCTAGGTCGCTAGAGCTGGTCCGCGAAGTCGGGTTCAAGCCGGCTGAAGAGCCACAGGCCAAACGCGAGCACGACGAGCGAGAGCGCGAGCGACGGGATGAACGTCCACTCGAGCGGCCACGGCTGCCCCGCGCCGAGAAACGCGCGCCGCACGAGGGTCACGAGCGACGCGAGCGGATTGAGCATGTACCAGTGCGCGAGCGCCGAGGTGCCCGCCTCGGGCCGCACCATCTCGACCGGGTAGATGATGGGCGACATGAAAAACAGCGCCATGAGCACCACGGACGTGATGTGCTCGATGTCGCGGAAGTAGACGTTGAGCGCACTCACGATGAGCGCGATGCCGAACACGAGCGCGAACTGCAGGACAAGCGCCACCGGCAACAGCCAGAGCCAGGCGAGGTCGAGCGTCACCGCCGCGCTGCTGCTCGTCGTCGAGATCACGACGATGAGCACAAACAGCACGACGAGCGACAGCAGGTAGTTGACCAGGTTCGCCACGCACATCGAAAACGGCATCAGCACGCGTGGGAAGTAGACCTTCTTGACCAGATTCGCATGCCCCGCCACCGCGCCCGCGGCGTCGCCCGTGCACATCACCACGAACTGCCAGAAGATCACGCCGGTAAGCATGATGCGGATATCGACCTTGATCTTGGCGACGATGCCGATGAACACGTAGTAGATGAGCATCATCAGCAGCGGGTTGATCAGCGTCCACAGGAAGCCGAGCGCCGAGCTCTTGTAGCGCACCTTGAGCGTGCGCACGGCGAGGTTGGCGACAAGCTCGCGTCGTTTCAGCGCGGTGGCAAGATCGAGCACGGCGAGACCTCTCCTCGGGTTCCGGATGATCGCGCGACATCGTAGCCTCGCCCGAGCGCCCAAGTCAACGCCAGGCAGGGCGACCCGGCCGGGAGGCCGGCGCGCGCCATCTGCCGTTGTGCCGCCAGCCGAGTGCATGTTATACTTTCGTCTCCATCGACGAAGTTTTGGGATCCGAGGGCCAGCGATGAACAACGACGCGAGACGCGATCTGGTCGATGCCAGGTACATCCCGTTCCCGGAATACCCGAACATCGTCGCTCTCTTTGAAAGCGTTGCCGAAGGGCCCACCGCCAACGATCGGCACAGCCATAGCCGCGCCGAGATCAACGTCTTGCTCGAGGGTCACGGCGTCTGGTGCACGGACGAGGCCAAGTACGAAGTCGAGGTGGGCGATGCGATGCTCATCTTGCCGGGCACCCCGCACTACACCAAGTGGCCCGCCGGCGCTCGGTTCCGGGCCGGCAGCGTCGATTTCTATATGGGCCTGAGCGGCCAGTCACTCGCGTCCGCCGAGGCCCCGCCTGGGCAGCCCGCGACGCCGCTGGAGACAAGCTCCGGATGGCTGTTCGAGGCGCTCTCGCACTCCCCGTGCCACCGGCTCAAGTGGGAGGGGTTCCCCGATTGGTGGCAGCGCCTGTGCGCCGAGCAGCACGCGGCTCCAGGGCCCTACCGAGCGCTGCGTGTCGAGTCGGCCCTCCACGAGGTGCTCGCCCGTTTTGCCGATCCCGCCTTCCAGCAGGTGGACTGGCAGCAGGCCGAGCGCCGGGGCATCGAGCGTGCCTTGCGCCACATCAGCCGGAGGATCAGCGAAGGTCCGGTCACGGTCTCCGAGCTGGCGCGAGTGGCCGGCATGTCGCGCTCGAAGTTCGCCGACGTGTTCCGACGCATGGTCGGCAGCCCGCCCCACGCCTACACCACCGAGCTGCGCATGTGGATGGCGCAGTCGGCCTTGTCTGGCAGCCGGGCGACTGCGGCCTCGATCGCCAACTCACTCGGGTTCTCATCGCCCCAGCACTTCTCACGCGCCTTCAAGGCCACCACCGGCCTCACCCCCAACGAGTATCGCAAGCGCCGGGGCGCCCCCTGGGTCAGAAACGCCCGGACCAACAACGACGACCGCAGGAAGGCGCAGCGGTAAGCCGCGCGCGCCTGCGGCGAGACGGCCGCGCCCTCACCTGCCATTGACTCCTCGCGCCGCCCGCCGTATCCTGGAGCCGCCTGCGGCAGGCATCACGCGGGTGGAAAGCGCGCAGGAACCTCGGAGACAAGGCTGTCGGGAGGACGGGACGATGGCGAACCCGAATTACCTGGAGAAGATCAAGGTCGGCATTCTGACGTTCGGCGACGGGCGCGACTTCCTCCAAAAACCGCTGACGCCCGTGAACGAGAAGTTCACCAAGGAGCTCGAAGCGCGGCTCAAAAAGGACGGCTTCCAGGTCGTCGTCGGCCGCAAGGTGCTCTGGAAGAACTCGATCGCCGAGGCCGAGGGCCGGCGCATGACGGCCCAGGGCTGCCACGCGGTGATCTTCAACTTCGCCGTCTGGGCCTGGCCGCAGTACGCGCGCGTGGCGGCGCAGTTCTGCCCGCAGCCGATCCTGATGTTCTCGAACGTCAATCCGCAGTACCCGGGCCTCGTCGGCATGCTGGCCAACGCGGGCAGCCTCGACCAGGTGGGCATCAAGTTCTACAAGACGTTCGGCGACATCAACGACAAGACCACCTACGCGCAGGTCAAGAGCCGGCTGCTGGCGATCGCCGCCTACAACGGGCTCAAGGGGCTCACCTACGGGCTGTTCGGCGGGCGGGCGCTCGGCATCGACACCGCCGTGGCCGATCCCGCGCTCTGGATGAAGAAGTTCGGCATCGACGTCGATCACGTCGACCAGATGGAGCTCGTGCGCCGCGCCGAGCTGCACGTGGCGAAGGGCACGAAGGTTGAGGCGGCTCTCAAGTACCTCACAAAGCGGCTCAAGAAGATCCACTGGACCAAGCCGGACGCCGAGTTCCGCCTCACAGAGAATCTTTTGCGCAAACAGCTCGGCATGTACTACGCCGCGTACGACCTGACCCAGGAATTCGGCTACAGCTTCTGCGGCATCAAGGGCCAGCGCGAGCTGACCGAGCACTACGTCACCGCCGACGTGGCCGAGGCGTTCCTCAACGACCCGTACCACCCCGACGGCACGCCGAAGGAACCGATCATCTGCTCGACCGAGGCCGACATGGACGCGGCGCTCACGATGAAGATCCTCAACCTGCTCAGCGGCGAGCCGGCGCTGTTCGCCGACATCCGCCACTACCACGCCGACCTCGACGCGTGGGACCTGTGCAACTCGGGCGAGCACGCCACGTTCTTCGCCGCCCGGAGCTGGTCGGCGCCCGCGAACCTCAAGCACGTCGAGTTCCGGCCCGAGGGCTTCTACTTCCCCGCCGGCGGCGCGAGCGTCTACCACTTCGCCGCGCCCGGCGAGGTGACGCTCGCGCGCCTGACGCGCAGCGGCGATACGAACCGCTACCGGATGGCGATCATGACGGGCAAGTTCATCAAGCTCGGCGCCGAGAAGGCGGAGAAAAAGGCCCAGGAAGTCCAGGACAACTGGCCGCACGCCTACTGCAAGCTCGACAACTGCTCGCTGAAAACATTCGTCGACGGCATGAACTGCAACCACATCCACGCCGCGTACGGCAACTGGCTCGACGAGCTCGTGACTTTTTGTGAGATCGCCGACGTCGAACCGGCTATTCTGCGCGATTAGCGCAGACCTGCGCGATGAGCGAGGCCCAGCGGGACTAGCAGCCCGCGGCGAGCTTCAATTGCCTCGCGGAAGCGTCGGGGGTGTGAAGGATTGAGTCCCCGCAGGGGACAACATGATGTAGCCACGGGCGTGAGCCCGTGGATCGTGAACAAGACGAGAACCGAGCCCCCGCAGGGGGCGACATATGCAGCAGGCAGCCACATGCCGCCCCCTGCCGGGGCTGGCGCGGGTGCGAGGGACCCGTACCCCGGGCTGACGCCCGGGGCTACATGATGCCGCCCGCTGCGCGGGCTCGGGCGGAAGTGAGCTGCACGACAGCCGTGATCTTGTCTTGAGCCGCTCGCGCAGGCCGCCAAAACTGACGTTCGCGGCCCCGCCGCCGCGCTGCCTGACGGGACGGACACGACGCACTCGGGGAAAAGGCGTTTAGAGAGGCCACAGCCATGGCGCAAGGGAGCTTCAATCCGCGTGAGATCTTCGCGATCGCCAAGGAGATGGAGCAGGAAGGGCTCGCCTTCTACAAGGCGGTGGCCAAAGCGGTGACCGACCCCGACGCGAAGGCGACGTTCCTGAAGCTCGCCTCCGACGAGGTCCAGCACGTGCGCGACATCGAACGGCTCGAAGAGCATGCCGACGACTACTTCCCGTCCGAGGAGGACTCGCTCGTCGCGCAGTACGTGCAGGGCCTCGTCGACACGAAGGTCTTCCCGCCGCTGTCGGAGGTGCCGCAGATCGCCGCCGGCGCGAAGGGCGTCGTCAAAGCGATCGATTTCGGCATCGGCGCCGAGAAGCGCTCGATGGACTTCTACGCCAAGACCGCAGGCGAGTCCGAGGACGCGGCCGCGACCGAGACGCTCAACCGGCTGCGCGCCGAAGAGGAGCAGCATCTCAAGCGGCTGACCGAGCTGAGACGCAACTTCGCCTAGGGACCGTAGCGAGAGGAGCTCACGGTGGGCCGCGAGCTGATTCGCACAACGATCCAGATCGAGTACCAGGGCCGCGACGCGGGCGTGTGCCAGGCCGTCGTCACCGAGGAGCACGAGGTGTCGCCCCCACGGCCGGGACTCAATACGCACGTGCTCGAGGCGCGCGGGAACTACCTCGGCGACGAGTACGTTGTGCGTTCGAACGCGGGCGGCATCGAGGGCGCGCTCGACGAGCTGAAGCAACACATCGAATCGACGCTGTAGACCCGGTGGGAGAAGTTCGATCTCTCGCAGAGACGCAGAGCTCGCAGGGACAGGAGCTCTTCGACTCTGCGAGCTCTGCGCCTCTGCGAGAGACAGTCCGAGCTTCTTCCGAGCACCTTGCTGGTGCGTGGAGAGCAAGCCGTGGACCGAGGCACAATCATCTATCTCGACAACAACGCCACGACGATGGTCGCGCCCGAAGTTCTTGGGGCGATGCAGCCGTTCTTCTCCAAGCGGTACGGCAACCCCTCGAGCATGCACCGCTTCGGCGGCAGCGTCCGGCACGACATCGACGAGGCGCGGGCGAAGGTCGCCCACCTCCTCGGCGCCACGCCCGAGGAGATCGTCTTCACGAGCTGCGGCACCGAGAGCGACAACGCCGCCGTCGTCGGCACGCTGCGCGCCGACCCCGACAAGCGCCACTTGATCACGACCAAGGTCGAGCACCCGGCGATCCGCAGCCTGTGCCAGTTCCTGGCTAAGGAGCGCTACGAGGTCACCGAGGTGCCCGTCAACCGCCAGGGCGAGCTCGACGTCGATTTCCTCGCCGATTCGATCCGGCCCGACACGGCAATCGTCAGCGTCATGTGGGCCAACAACGAGACGGGCGTCATCTTCCCCGTCGAGGAAGTCGCCGAGATCGCGCACGCCAATGGGGTCGTGTTCCATACCGACGCCGTCCAGGCCGTCGGCAAGATCCCAATCAACCTAGCCGAGACGCCCGTCGACCTGCTGAGCCTGTCGGGCCACAAGATGCATGCGCCGAAGGGCATCGGAGTGCTCTACGTGCGGCGCGGCACGAAGCTCACCCCATTCATGATCGGCGGCCACCAGGAGCACAACCGGCGCGGCGGGACCGAAAACACGGCCTCGATCGTCGGCCTCGGCAAGGCGGCCGAGCTCGCGGCCGAGCGCATCGTCGACGAGACCACGAGGGTCAGGAAGCTGCGCGACGCGCTCGAGGCGCGCATCCTCGCCGGCGCGCCCGACTGCTTCGTCAACGGCCGCCGCGACACGCGGCTGCCAAACACGACAAACATCAGCTTCGAGTACGTCGAGGGCGAGGCGATCCTGCTCAAGCTCGACCAGCTCGGCATCTGCGCCTCGTCCGGTTCGGCGTGCACGTCGGGCTCGCTCGAGCCGAGCCACGTGATGCGCGCGATGGGCGTGCCGTTTACGGCCGCGCACGGCTCGATCCGGTTCAGCCTAACCGTCTACAACACCGAGGAGGACATCGACTTCGTCGCCGAGCACGTGCCCGAGATCATCACCGAGCTGCGCGCGATCTCGCCCTACGGCCGAAAATAGGGACAGGCACCTATTTCCTATTTCGCGCCGGAGTGCGAGCGGCGCTGTCGAAAGCGACGTGCTGGGCAGTCAGGACTGACTGCCTCGGGAAAAACAACCAAATAGGTGACTGTCCCTATTCTCGCATGATTAAGACGATCAAGATATGCGGCGACCCGGTCCTGCGGCGCGAGAGCGACCCGGTCGAGAAGGTTGACGGCTACGTCCGCAGCCTCGTGGCTGACATGTTCGACACGATGTACCACGACCGCGGCGTCGGCCTGGCGGCCGTGCAGGTCGGCGTGCCGCTGCGGCTGTTCCTCGTCGACACCTCGCAGCACGGCGGCGGCCGCCTCGTGCTGATCAACCCGAAGATCACGTTCCGCGAGGGCGTCCAGGTGGGCGACGAAGGCTGCCTGAGCGTGCCGGGCCTCGTCGGCGAGGTGACCCGCGCCTACCGGGTCGGCTTCGAGGCGACGGGCCTCGACGGCGAGCCGATCACGGGCGAGGCGACCGACCTGACCGCCCGCGCCCTCCAGCACGAGAACGACCACACCGACGGCATCCTGTTCGTCGACCGGCTCACCGACGAGCAACGCAAGGCGATCGCGAAACAGCTCAAACGCTTCAAGAAGCAATGGAAACGCATGGAGCGCGGCGAGGTGGGCATCGAG
>CAZCQN010000165.1:0-6858 GCA_964500825.1 uncultured Verrucomicrobiota bacterium
CCTCGAGCATGCGGAGCGTTTCCTCCTGCGCCTCCTCGGCGGTGGCGTGCGCCGTATGGCCCTCCTGCCACAGAAACTCCGTCGTGCGCAAGAACAGCCGTGTGCGCATCTCCCAGCGCACGATGTTGGCCCACTGGTTGATGAGCAGCGGCAGGTCGCGATACGAGTGGATCCACTTGGCGAACGTGCTGTACATGATCGTCTCGGACGTCGGCCGCACGTAGAGCGCCTCCTCGAGCTTGCTGCCTCCGCCGTGGGTGACCACCGCGCACTCGGGCGCGAACCCCTCGACGTGCTCGGCCTCCTTTTTCAGGTAGCTCTCGGGGATGAACAGCGGGAAGTAGGCGTTCTGGTGGCCGGTCGCTTTGATTTCAGCGTCGAGCGTGCGCTGGATCGCCTCCCAGATCGCGTACCCGTACGGCCGGATGATCATGCAGCCCTTGACCGGCGAGTAGTCGGCCATCTCGGCCTTCTGCACGACCTCCGTATACCAGCGCGAGTAGTCCTCCGAGCGACTCGTGATCCCCTTCATGCCAACGCTCCGCTGTCAGTCCCCTGTTCCCGTCGCACAAGCACCCGCTGTCTGCGCGCGTGCTCGTTCTCAACCACCGACGGCTGCTGCCCCGCTGCTGTAGGGCGGGTCGTCCTCGGCCCGCCGAAGCCGCGTAGCGGCGAGACAGACACGTCGCGGGCACCATTGTGTCGCGTCTTCGACGCTGCGGTGGGCGTCGCGCGTTCCGCGCGCGCGGCGACCCGCCCTACAACACGACGTCAACGTCTTCGCCTAATCATCAATGCGACGTGTCACTTCTTCAGAATGCGTACCGCTCGATCGCCTCGGCCACGCCGTCATGGTCCTTGTCACTCGTGACGCAGTCGGCCGCCTCGCGCACCGCCTCGACGGCGTTCGCCATCGCCACACCTAATCCAGCGCCCCGGATCATGGCCAGATCGTTCAGGTCGTCGCCGATCGCCATGATCCGGCGCGGCGGGATGCTATAGGAGCGGGCCAGGAATTGCAAGGCCCGCCACTTCGACGCCCCCTCGGGAAGCACCTCGAGCGAGCTGCCGAGGTACTTGACGTTGCGAATGATGAAGACGTGCGCGTGCCCGCTCGTCGCCTCCGCGATCGGCCCCTCGACCGCTTCGAGCCGCTCGATCTCGTGCAGGATGCAGCACTGGATGATCCGCTCCGTCGGCAGCGTCTCGAGCGTCGCCACCTCGCGCAGCGTCGGCCGATTCGTCTCGATATACTCCATGTGGTACCGGTTCGCGGCGTCGTGCTCGACGAGATCGGCGCAAAACTCGTAGTCCGGGTGTTCATCGACCATGACGAGGACCGGCAGCTCGGGGCAGACGCGCTTGAGCGCCCGGATGCAGACGGCGTAGTCGTCGACCGCGAAGTAGTCCGAGAAAACCGTCTTGCCCGTCGCCACCTCTTTGGCCACCACCCCGTTGTTGATCACGATGTGGTCGGCGAACGAGACGCCGCCCAGCACCTCCATCGCCGACGAGAACCGCCGGCCCGTGCAGATGACGATCTCGACGCCGGCCGCGTGTGCGCAGTCGAGCGCCTCGCGCGTGCGCGCCGTCACCGTGCCCTCGCTTGAGAGCAGCGTCGAGTCCAGGTCGATCGCAATCAGATCGAACTTCATGTCTTGAATAGCCACAGATTGCACAGATCGGCACTGATCTTCCGCGATGGCCTCTTGGCCATCGCGTCTGATCTGTGTCATCCGTGTGATCTGTGGCTGGCCTCTCCTAGCTGTCGAAGCGCTTGCCCGTGAGGCGCTCATACGCCTCGACGTAGCGCGCCCGCGTGCCGGCGATCACCTCGGCGGGAAGCTTCGGCGCCGGCGGCGTCTTGTCCCACTCGAGCGTCTCCAGGTAGTCACGCACGTACTGCTTGTCAAAGCTCGGCTGGATATGGCCCGGGTCCCACTCGTCCGCCGGCCAGAACCGCGACGAGTCAGGCGTGAGCACCTCGTCGACGACGATCAGCTCGTCGCCGCGCATGCCGAACTCGAACTTCGTATCGCACAGGATGATGCCCCGCTCGCGCGCGTAGTCGCGCGCCGTCGTGTAGATCGCCAGGCTCGTGTCCGCGAGCTGCTCGGCGAGCGCCGCGCCGACGAGCTCGGCCATTCGCTCCTGCGTGATATTCTCGTCGTGACCGCTCTCGGCCTTCGTCGCCGGCGTGAAGATCGCCCCAGGTAATTCCGAGCCGAGCTGCAACCCGTCCGGCAGCGCGATGCCGCACACGCTGCGCGACTGCTGGTACTCCTTCCAGCCGCTCCCAGCAAGGTAGCCGCGCACGACGCACTCGATCGGCACCACGTCGGCCTTCACGCCAATCATCGACCGCCCGGCGAGCAGCTCCCGATGCGCGCGAAGCGGCTCGGGGAACTCGTCCACGTCGCCCGTCACGACGTGGTTTGCGCAGATCTCCTTCAGGAACTCGAACCAGAACAGCGAGATCTGCGTTAGCACCTTGCCCTTGTCGGGAATCGGGTCCGGCAGAATGCAGTCGAACGCCGACAGGCGATCCGTCGCGACGAACAGCAGCGTGTCGCCGAGGTCGAACACCTCGCGCACCTTGCCGCTCTTGAACTTCGTGACGTCCGGCAGCTCGACCGTGCTGATGCCCGTGCTCATCGCTCCCTCCTTCCATCTCTGCGCGCTCAGCGCGCTCCGCGGTGAGTTTCTCTTTCTGTTCACCGCAGAGCGCGCAGAGCCCGCAGAGGGCTACTTCCTCAGGAGCTCGCGCGCGAGCTTCTTCGTCTGGCCCGCGGCCTTCTCGCCGCCGAGCATCCGCGCGAGCTCGTCCACCCGCTCGTCATCGCCGAGCCGGTTGATTCTCATCACGGTGCGCTTCTTGTCAACTTCCTTGAACACCGCCAGGTGCGTGCCCGCCTTGCTCGCCACCTGCGCCAGGTGCGTGATGCACAGCACCTGGTGCGACGCCGCCACGTCCCGCAGCTTCTCGCCCACGACGACGGCCGTCTCGCCGCCGATGTTCACGTCCACCTCGTCGAAGACCAGCACCGGCACGCAATCGCTTGCCGCCAACACGCTCTTGATCCCCAGCATCGTTCTCGAAATCTCGCCGCTCGACGCGATCTGTCGCAGGCTCTTGAGCGCCTCGCCCACGTTCGCCGAGATGAGGAACTCAACCTGGTCGATGCCCGTCGCGCCCGGCTCGCGCACGGTGAACTGCGCATCGAACCGCCCGTTTGCCATGCCAAGCTCGCGGAGCGCGCGCTGGACGCCCGCCGTCAACTGCTTCGCCGCTTTCCGCCGCGCCGCCGACAGCGCCTCGGCCTTCGCGCGATGCTCCGATTCCAGTCCGCCAATCTCCTTGCCCAGCCGGGCAAGCTCCTCGTCGCGGTGCGAAATCGCGCGGATCGCCGCCTCGCGATCGGCGCAGAAGGCCAGGATCTCCTCGATCGTATTGCCGTACTTGCGCTTGAGCGTCGCGATGAGCGACAGCCGCTCCTCGACCGCCTCGAACCGCACCGGGTCGAACTCGATCGCCTCCCGCCGCGACCGCAGCGTCGAGGCAACGTCCTCGATCGTCGCGATCCCCTCGCCGAGCTGTTCGAACGCCGCGCGCGTCACGTCGTCGATCCGGCCGGCCTCCTCGCACGCGCGTGCCGCCTCGTTCAGGCGCGTCGTCGCCGCGTCGTCCGCGCCGGTGAGCGCCTCATACGCCGTCGAGAGCAGCCGGTGCAGCGTCTCCGCGTTCGCCAGAATCGCACGCTCCTTGCGCAGCGCCTCGTCCTCGCCCGGATCGAGCCTCGCCGCCCCAATCTCGTCGACCTGGAACGTGTTCAGGTCGAGCTGGTGCGCCTTCTCGCGCTCACCGGCCGCCAGCTCGTCGCGCTCGCGCCGTTTCGACGCGAGCGCCTCGTACAACGCGGCCACC
This sequence comes from uncultured Verrucomicrobiota bacterium, assembly GCA_964500825.1. Lineage (GTDB taxonomy): Bacteria > Auribacterota > JABMQX01 > JAFGEW01 > JAFGEW01 > CAYUZG01. Next base: position 3,926 of record CAZCQN010000165.1, read on the forward strand.
TCGGCCCGCCCCTCGCCGAGCCCGGCGTAGTCGTCGATCACGTCGAGGTGCGTGCCGGGACGCAGCAGGAGCTGATGATCGTTCTGGCCGTGAATGTCAACGAGCCGGTCGCCGATCTCCCGCAGCATGCCCACGCTCACCGGGCTCCCGTTCACGTGGCACTTGTTCCGCCCGGCCGCCGTGAACTCGCGGTGCAGAATGAGCACGTCCTCGTCGAGCTCAAGCCCGAAGCCGGCGAGCGACTCCGCGATCCGCCGATCGCCTTCCACTTCGAACGCCGCATCGACGACGGCCCGATCGGCCCCCGTCCGGATCGACCGCGAATCGGCCCGCCCGCCAAGCACCAACTCGAGTGCGCCGATGATGACCGACTTGCCCGCGCCCGTCTCGCCCGTCAGCGCGTTGAAGCCCGGCCCGAACTCAACGTGGATCTCGTCGACAAGCGCCACATTCCTAATCTTGAGCTCGCGCAGCATCATCCACTCGCCTTGAGCACCTCGACGAACGCCGACTGCGGCAGGTTCACCGTGCCGATCTGCTTCATCCGCTTCTTGCCCGCCTTCTGCTTCTCCCGCAGCTTGCGTTTGCGCGTGATGTCCCCGCCATAGCACTTCGCCGTCACGTCCTTGCGGAACGCGCTCACCGTCTCGCGCGCGATGATGCGCGCCCCGATCGCCGCCTGGATCGCCACGCGGAACTGCTGCCGCGGGATCACCTCCTTGAGCTTCTTGCAGATCGCCCGGCTGCGGAAATCGGCCCGGTCGCGGTGCACAATCATCGAGAACGCATCGACCGGCTCGCCGTTGAGCAGGATGTCCACCCGGACCATATCGCCCGCGCGGTATTCGAGGAACTCCCAGTCGAGCGAGCCGTAGCCGCGCGTGACCGACTTGAGCTTGTCGTAATAGTCGACGATGATCTCGCTCAGCGGAAACTCGAACGTGAGCGTTACCCGCTGCATGTCGAGCGATTCGGTCCGCACGCATTCGCCGCGCCGGTCGAGCCCAAGCTGCATCACGGCCCCGATATGCTCGTTCGGCACGATCACGTGGGCGAGGATGAACGGCTCCTCGATCGTATCGATCACCGCCGGATCGGGCCAGTGGATCGGGTTGTCCACCTCGACCACCTCGCCGTTCGTCTTCAACACCCGGTAGATGACGCTCGGCGTCGTCGAGATCGTCGCAATGTCGAACTCGCGCTCGATCCGCTGGAAGATGATCTCCAGATGCAGCAGCCCGAGGAAGCCGCAGCGAAACCCGAACCCGAGCGCGACCGAGCTCTCCGCATCGTAGATGAACGACGCGTCGTTGAGCCGCAGCCGTTCGAGCGCCTCCTTGAGCTGATCGTAGTCGCTCGCCTCGATCGGGTACAGCCCGCTGAACACCATCGGTCGCGCGTCCCGAAACCCCGCGAGCGGTTCCCGCGCAGGCCGCGCGTCATCGGTGATCGTATCCCCGATCCGCACATCGACCGCCTCCTTGATCCCGGCGACGATGTAGCCGACGTCGCCCGGCTCGAGCGCATCCGTGACCGTCATCGCCGGCCGGAATATGCCGACCTCGCTCACGTCGTAGGTCCGGCCGCTGCTCATCATCCGCATCCTCGTGCCGCGCGCGATCCGGCCCGAGACGACGCGCACATGGCTCACCGCGCCGCGGTACGCGTCGTACCGGCAGTCGAAAATCAGCGCGCGCAGCTCCTCGTCCTGCAGCGCCTCCGGCGGCGGGACCCGCTCGACGACGGCCTCGAGAATCGCCTCGACCCCCTCGCCCGTCTTGGCGCTGCACGCGAGCGCCTCCTCGCCCGGGATGCTGATGATCTCCTCGATCTGCTCGACGACGCCCGGCACGTTGGCCGACGGCAGATCGATCTTGTTGATCACCGGGATGATGACCAGCGACCGCTCCATCGCCAGGTGCAGGTTGGCGATCGTCTGCGCCTCGATCCCCTGCGCCGCGTCGATCACCAGCAGCGCGCCCTCGCACGCCGCCAGGCTGCGCGAGACCTCGTACGTAAAGTCAACGTGCCCCGGCGTGTCGATCAGGTTCAGCTCGTACGTCTCGCCGTCGCGCGCCGTGTACATCATGCGCACCGGATGCGCCTTGATCGTGATCCCGCGCTCGCGCTCGAGGTCCATGTCGTCGAGCACCTGCTCGCGCAGCTCGCGCTTCGACAGCGTATGCGTCAGCTCCAAAAACCGGTCGGCAAGCGTCGACTTACCGTGGTCGATGTGCGCGATGATGCAGAAGTTCCGAATATGCGCGCGATCCATCGTCCGCCTTTATTCCATCACTCGCACGGCGGTGGCCGTCGAGACACCCCTCGGTCCAAACGCCTCGACGTCCACGGGGTCCCTCCTCAGATCAGCCGTCCGGCACGACGCAAGTCTACCAGATACGACGGGGGTCCAGAAACGCAGTTTTCGAGCGGAATGGCGAACAGCTCCAACGCCCGCGCGACCGCGTCGTAGGACGGGTCTCTTCGCCTCTGCTCAGAGCCGGCGCCCTCGGCCCGCCGCAATCATCCCATCACAAAGGCCGCAAGAACAAAACCCGCCGCAATCCCCCAGCACAAGCGCCGCCCAGCACATAGCCTGGGGCGTAAGCCCCAGGTTCTCGACAAGAAAACAAACCCCTTGAGCCCCGAAGGGGTGACAGAACAGCCGCCTGAGACGGCCTCCGACAACTCTGGCGGCTCTTCAACAACCCACTACGCGCCGACGGGGTCGTCCCCGAGCGCGATCATGAGCGCGCGCGCCGCGCCGATGAGGCCCGCGTTGTCGCCGAGCCGGCTGCGCACGATGCGCACGCGCTTCGTCAGCGCCCGGAAGGCGCGGCGCTTCACCTCCGCGCGCAGCGGCTCGAACAGCATCCGTCCCCAGCGCGCCACACCGCCCGAAAAGCTCACGACGGACGGGTTGAACACGTTCA
>CAZCQN010000166.1:0-3676 GCA_964500825.1 uncultured Verrucomicrobiota bacterium
CCATGCCGCCGATCAGGCGGGTCTCGACGAGGTCGAGCACGGTGAGCGCGAGCAGCACCAGGGCGAGCGCGATCGCACCGATGACGAACATCCCGCCGCCGACGGCGAGACCGATGGCGGCCGTCGTCCAGATCGCAGCGGCGGTGGTGAGCCCTTGCACGGTGACGCCGAGCCGGAAGATGGCGCCCGCGCCGAGGAAGCCGATGCCGGTCACCACCTGCGCGGCGATCCGGCCGGGGTCGCCGCCGTACCTCTGCGGGATGTAGATCGACAGGATCATGAGCAACGCCGCGCCGACCGAGATGATCATGTAGGTTCGGAAACCGGCCGGCTTCGCGTGCGCCTCACGCTCAAGCCCGATCAGCGCCCCCGCCACGACCGCCCCGACAAGCCGCACGGCCGCCACACCGGTCGTGATCTCCGTCGACGTGAACAGCTCCCCTATCGACGCCACCATTGCGCACCCCTCCTTGCACGCAGTCAGAACACAGTATAGCATACACGGAGCAAACCCTCATGAGTGCAGGTACGAGGTCGTGTCGGGGACCATGTTCATTGGTGTTGACGGATGCCCGGCCGGGTGGCTGGCCGTTGCTTTCCCAAAACTGGGCGAGCCGTCGCTTGCCGTTTATCCGGACGCCAACGCGTTGTGGCGCGCTCACTCGGGCGCCGAGGTCACCTGCATCGACGTCCCCATCGGCCTGCGCGACAAGGGCGACCGCGAGCGCGTGTGCGACCTGGAGGCCCGCCGGCTGCTTGGCGAGCGCACCTCGAGCGTCTTCCCCGCACCGTGCCGGGACGCCGTCTCGGCGAAGTCGTACAAGCAGGCGTGCGACATCAACGAGCAGCGCACGGGCCGGCGGCTGTCGAAACAGACGTGGGCCATCGTGCCGAAGATCCGCGAAGTCGATGAGCTGCTGCTTCGTGACGACGAGGCGAAGGCTCGAATCCGCGAGGTCCATCCCGAGGTCTGTTTCTGGGCGCTTGCCGGCGGCCGGCCGATGAGCTACCACAAGAGCACCGAGCAGGGCTACCTCGAGCGCGCCAACGTGCTCGAGTTCGTCCACCCCGGCGCGTACGACATCATCGCGCGAGGGCTGGCCGACTTCCCCCGCTCTCGCGTGGCCCGCGACGACATCCTCGACGCCCTCTCGGCCGCCATCACCGCCCTCGTCGGCCCCAACGGCCTCGCCACCATCCCCGAGACGCCCGAGACCGATGCAAAGAACCTCCCGATGCAGATGGTCTACACACCCCAGTTCCTCGAATACGAATGGGCGTGAGCGCAGAGAGGAGGCCGAGCGCGTGGAGTTCGTGGCGATTGCCTGGCAGGCTTTGGCGTTCACCTTCGCCCTGATGCCGGCCATAGCCGCTTTCGCCTATTTCTATGACTGCGGCTACCAAAGAAAACCCGCCCGTTTGAGAGGCTACTTCAGCTTCCTGGCCTCGCTCGGGCGCGCCAAGCGAGAAGCGTACGAAGAGACGGCGCGTCTCGTTTTTCCTCTGGGACCGGGCGGCGCCGTGTTGCTTCTGGGGTGGGCGTTCGCCTTGATTGTGCTTCTTGTAGGTCCTGGACTCCTGTTTATCGGCTTCGTCTATGTGGCAGCGATTCCGCTCTCCATTCTGGGGTATGTGATCGGGAAGGCGCGCAGCAAGGATCGCGAGAGGTAGTTTTCGACGCACAGTGTGCGGCGGGCCGAGGGCGACCCGCCCTACACTCTGCGTCTTGGCGGCTTTGCGTGAGGCTTAGTTCCCGCCGAATTCTTTGAGGTAGGCGTGGATGAAGGGGTCGAGGGCGCCGTCGATGACGGCGTGGACGTTTGAGGTCTCGGCGTTGGTGCGGTGGTCTTTGACCATCGTGTAGGGCTGGAAGACGTACGAGCGGATCTGGCTGCCCCACTCGATTCGTTTCTTCTGGCCGTACTCCTTCTTGAGCTCGGCCTCGCGGCGGTCGAGCTCGCGCTGGTAGAGTTTTGCGCGCAAGAGCTTCATGGCGACCGCCTTGTTCTGGAACTGCGAGCGCTCGTTCTGGCACGCGACGACGACGCCCGTCGGGAGATGAGTGATCCGCACGGCCGAGTCGGTCTTGTTGACGTGCTGGCCGCCGTGGCCGCTGGCGCGGTAGGTGTCGATGCGCAGGTCGGCGTCGCTGAGCTCGACCTCGATGTCGTCGGCGACCTCGGGCACGACGTCGACGGACGCGAACGAGGTATGGCGCCGCTTGTTCGCGTCGAACGGCGAGATGCGCACGAGCCGGTGCACGCCGCGTTCGGCCTTGAGGTAGCCGTAGGCGTTCGGGCCCTTGACGTGGAAGGTGACGCTCTTGATGCCGGCCTCGTCGCCGGCGAGGATCTCGTCGATGTGGGCCGTGTAGGCGTGGTCGTCGGTCCAGTGCTTGTACATGCGCAGAAGCATCTCGGCCCAGTCGCACGCCTCGGTGCCGCCGGCGCCGGCGTTGATGCTCACGATCGCGTTCGCGGCGTCGTTCGGGCCGCCCAGCATGCGCTTGACCTCGAGCTCACCGAGGAGCTTCTCGGCCTGATCGAGCTCGTTCGCCACGTCGGCTTCGGTCGAGGCGTCGGCGCCCTCCTCCTCGGCGAGCTCGATGAGCACGGCGGCGTCCTCGAGCTTGCCGTCGAGCTCTTTGGCCGGCCCGAGCCATTCCTTGAGCGCGTTCGCCTCGGCGATCGTCTGCTGCGCCTTCTCCTGGTTCGACCAGAAGTCGAGCGCGGCCATGTGCTTCTCGAGCTCGTCGAGCGTGGCCTGCTTTGCGGTCAGGTCAAAGATACCCCCGGAGCTTGTCGCTCCGGGCCTTGAGCTCGTCGTGCCGGTCTTTCAGTTCGCTGAGCATATCTTCCGTCCTCAGTCTCTGCGATCTCTGCGCCTCTGCGAGAGGGAAAAAAGAAATCTCTCGCAGAGGCGCAGAGCCCGCGGAGAAGGAAATGAGGCGGCTGCGCGGTCAGAGGTCGTCGAGGGCGGCGGTGAAGGCCTCTTTCTGGAGCTCGATAAGCTCGGCGATCCCCTTCTCGCCGAGGGCGAGCAGGGCGTCAAGCTGCGCGCGGTCGAACGGCTCCTCTTCGGCCGTGCCCTGGACTTCGACGAACCGGCCCGATTCGGTCATGACGACATTCATGTCGGTATCGGCGCGGTAGTCCTCGTCGTAGCTCAGGTCGAGGATCGGCTCGCCGTCGACGAGCCCGACGCTCGCGGCGGCGACGTACTCGGACCACGGCCGGCCGTCGATCTTGCCCGCGCGGGCGAGCTTCTCGATCGCGACGGCGAGCGCGACGAACCCGCCCGTGATTGCCGCTGTGCGGGTGCCGCCGTCGGCCTGGAGCACGTCGCAGTCGACCCACAGCGTGCGTTGGCCGAGCCGGTCGAGCCGCACGACCGAGCGGAAGCTGCGGCCGATGAGGCGCTGGATCTCCTGGGTGCGGCCGCTCTTTCTGGTGCGGTCGCGCTGCATGCGGCCCTGACCCGATGAGAACGGCAGCATCCCGTACTCGCTCGTGATCCAGCCGCGCCAGAACTCCTTCGGCTCGCTGAGCATCCACCGGGGCAGCACCTCCTCGATCGAGACGGCGCAGAGGACCTTCGTCAGGCCGAACTCGACGAGGACCGACGAGTAGGGCTGCTCGAGGTAGTTGGGCGTGATCGCGATCTCGCGAAGCTGGTC
>CAZCQN010000166.1:3776-6776 GCA_964500825.1 uncultured Verrucomicrobiota bacterium
CTGTGTCAATCCGTGGTTCATACAGATCAGTCTCCTACTGCGGGCCCGGCTGGTACTCGAGCGCGCGTTCGACCGCCTCTTCGGGGGTTGCGGCCTCGACGTAGAGATCGGGGTCGACGGCGCCGGCCTGGTCGAGGCTCCAGCTCTGGAGGTGGACGACGCGCTTGCCGAGGTTGAGCGCGAGCGCGATCTCGCTCAGCGTCCCGTACGAGCCGCCGACGGCGATGAGCACGTCGGCCGTGCGCACGATGACCGTGTTGCGGCCGATGCCGAAGCCGGTCGCGACCGGCACCTGCACGTACGGGTTCGCTTCGTACGTGTCGTCGCTCGGCAGGATGCCGACGGTCACCCCGTCGTGCTCGTAGGCGCCCTGGCACGCGGCCTCCATCACGCCGCTCAGGCCGCCGCAGACGAGGATCGCGTCGTTCTCGGCGATGAGCCGGCCGACGTCGTACGCCATCGAACGCAGATCCTCGTCGACGCGCGAGCCGCCGATCACGCCGACGATCGGGTAGCGCGCCGGGCCGCGGCCGCCAATGTCATCATCTCTGATCATCGCTTGCTCTTCTCGACTGATATCAGGAGCCACAGATTGCACGGATGAACACTGATCTTCGTCTGCGGCGACTCCGTGGCTGAGAACGATCGGTGCGAATCAGTGTGATCTGTGGCTGCTTCCCCTCTCGGCTGTTATTGTGGGCGCGTGCCGCCCCACTTCTCCCAGTGGACGATCTCGTCCATCGCCAGCCGGCTCTTTGGCTGGCCGGGCTCGCCGAGCTTCGGGTAGCCGAGCGTGAGGAGCTCGACGACGCGGATTTCCGGCGGAATGCCGAGCACCTGCTTCGCCTGGTTCTCGTAGAACGCGCCGATCCAGCACGTGCCCAGGCCGAGCTCGACGGCGACGAGCGTCATGTGGTCGATGGCGATCGCCACGTCGATCGGGTAGCAGAGCTGGCCGCATCTCATCACGTGCTCGTCGGTGTCGGCGCAGCAGGCGATCACGACCGGCGCCTCGCCGACGAACGCCTGGTCGCGCGCGACCCTGATGAGCTTCTGGCGCGTCTCGGCGTCGCGCACGACGACGAACCGCCACTCCTGCAGGTTCTTGGCCGACGGCGCGAGCCGGCCCGCCTCGAGCACGGCCATCAGCTTGTCGTCCTCGACCGGCGTGTCCTCGTAGCCGCGCACGCTCCGCCGCGTGCGAATCGCCTTCATCACGTCCATACGGACACCCCGGCTTGTCCTCGGGTCGTTCAAGGGCGCCCACTCTACCTGCTCACGACCCAGAGCGCAAGAAGACCGTATGCGCGCGGAGAGGAATGAAACCACGGAGAACACGGGGCCAGGATGAGCCATGAATTCGCACCGTCTCCGATGAGCGTTCGGCGCCACCGAGCTGAGACAGTGCGCATGCTGGGCCCGAGCCGCTGGCTTGATCCGACGGCCGGGCTTCAGCCGGCCCGCCCTGCGGAGCGCCAGCGAAGCAGGGTTGCCACCGGCTTCAGGGCCTGTTGAAAAAGGGCTTCCATAGAAGCCCTTTTTCAACAGGCCCTTGCGCCCGTGGCAACACTTATGCCTCGCGGGACTCGGCAGACGTGCATGCCGGCTCAAGCCGGCAGCCACCGCCGGCGCAAGCGCCTCATCGCGGCGAGGAACGCGACGCCAACCAACCCCAGCGCCGACTGGTTGATGTCGTGGGCGCAGCCCAGGATACCGAGGTCGTGCATCACGTCATCCTCCCAGAGAAAGACATAGGAGTCGCCGCTCACGGTCTGCGCCTCGCCTACCACCTGCCCAGATGCGTTGATGGCGTAGGCCTCGCTCCGGGAGCCACCAAGGGTGCCAAGGTCGTGCATGGTGCCGTCGTCCCAGAGAACGGCGTGGTAGTCTCCGGTCGGGGCATCCGCCCACCCTACTACCTGCTGAGCCTCGTTGATGTCGTAGGCCCAACTCCACGAGCCTCCCGCAAGGGCTCCAAGCTCGGTGACGGTGTACGGCGTGACGGCGCTGGCCGGGCCGGGGGACGCGGCGAGGAAAAGCAGCGCGAGCAGTGTGTAAAGAGAGAGCTTCGAAGCGCGGAGTGCGCCGTTCATTGATCGAATCCCCCTGTTGGTCGCCGCCCCGCGCGCAGAGAAGTCAGCGCGAATCCGGGGCGGAGCTTGAATTACACCCACCAATGATACGCCTCGGTGCCTGGTAGGTCAAGCAAAAGGGCGACGATGAGAGCGTTTGCGTGTCGTTAACGTGGGCTGGTGGCAGGAGGCGGTGGTGTGGCGCTCGGGGACGTGGCATAATGCCGGCTCTGATGGTCATCAAACAGTTGACTTGACACGCGACGAGGTCTGGACGCGGGAGCGTTGTAGGGCGGGTCGCCGCGCGCGCGGAACGCGCGACGCCCGCCGAAGCCGCGAAGCGGCGACACAAGTTGCTTCGTCAGCGCTCCCGACGCGCCTTCGGCGCGGCGGCGGGCCGGGGGCGACCCGCCCTACATCTTGGTGCCAGGGCGTCTCGTCGATGACCATGAGAACCGGTGGCGTTTCAGAGCAACGGACAGCCTTGAGGAGGTGGGGATGCCCGAGCGGCAGGTGGCGCCGAAGCGGCGTGAAGTGAGTCTGAACGGGACGTGGCAGATCGCGTTCGATCCGGGCAACGTCGGCAGGGATGAGCGGTGGTTTGACGCGTTCCCGACGGTGGTCGAGGAGATCCGCGTCCCGTCGGTCTGGAACGAGATGCGGCCCGGGTACGTGGGCGTCGCGTGGTATCGGACGCGGTTCGAGGCCGACGCGGCGTGGCGCGACCGGGTGGTGCGGATCAAGTTCGGCGCGGCGTCGTACTACGCCGAGGTGTGGCTCAACGGCCTGCCGATCGGCAGCCACGAGGGCGGCTACACGCCGTTCGCGCTCGATGCGGACGAGGCGCTGCGGCCCGGCGCGGCGAACACGCTGGTGGTGCGCGTGCTTGTGCCGCCGCTCACGGCCGAGGCCGACTTCATCGAGCGCT
>CAZCQN010000167.1:0-6740 GCA_964500825.1 uncultured Verrucomicrobiota bacterium
AGCCGGTCGTCGTGATGAGCCGGCCGTCGTCTGTCTCGTAGGCGGCTGCCGCCCACCTGCGCGTTGACCAAAGCCGTCGGCTGCCCTATCATGTGGTCATCGAAGGTGAGCGAAGCAGTACACGCCAAGTCCCCTCGCCACCTTGGAAATGGCTACGACATGCCGACAATTCAGCCACTTGGGGCTTCTTGCTGATGATCCATGGAACCACGCAGACTCGACCTGCATGCCAAGGAGGTGGGAACCGTGAAAACCCTCATATGGATTGCCTCGATGATTTCGATCTTCTGTTCGAACATCGTTGTGGCCCAGAGTCAAACAGAGGACACCGCCGATGAAAAGGGCACACAGGCTCAAACGAAACCGCTCGATATAAAGGAAGGGACTCAAGAGACAACCCACGAAGTCGTCATAAACGGAGAACCGGTGAAGTATAAGGCAACCGCCGGGATTCTCATGCTCAAAGCAGATACTGAACAGCCGAAGGCCTACATCTTCTTCATTGCCTACACCAAAGCCGGCGGCACTGATCTCAGCCGCCGCCCGATCACTTTCTCATTCAATGGCGGACCAGGGTGTTCATCGGTATGGCTGCATCTCGGCGTACTTGGCCCCCGCAGGGTACTAATGGCTGATGATGGCCATTCACATCCCCCGCCCTACCAACTCGTTGATAACGAGTATTCGCTCCTCGACAAGACGGACCTGGTGTTTATCGATCCGGTCAGCACCGGTTATAGCCGGGCTTTGAAGGACGAAGACGCGAAAGCATTCCACGGGATTGACAAGGATATCGAATCCGTCGGTGAGTTCATCAGATTGTATGTGACCCGGTACGAACGCTGGTCGTCGCCGAAGTTCCTGATCGGCGAGAGCTACGGCGGGACCCGTGCTGCCGGCCTCGCGGGTTATCTCCAGGACCGCCATGGGATGTATCTCAACGGCATCATGCTCGTTTCGCCAGCCTTAGACTACCAAACGTTTCAACTCGACAGGGGCAACGATCTTCCGCACATACTGTTCTTGCCCACGTATGCGGCGACGGCCTGGTACCACAACAAGCTTGACAAAACCCTGCAGGCCGATCTGAAAGCAACGCTCGACCAGGTCGAGCAATTCGCCCTCGGTGAGTACGCGCGTGTGCTGCTGAAAGGTGACACCCGGTCTCAAGACGAGCACGAGGCCGTTGTGAAGGAACTCGCGCGGTTCACGGGACTCTCGCCGGAATATCTGGCGCAGACGAATATCAGGATCAAGGCCTGGCGCTTTGTGAAGGAGCTTCTCCGTGAGCAAAGACGAACTGTGGGCAGGCTCGACAGCCGCCTCACCGGCCTTGACTATGACGCGGCGGGTGAAACAGCTGACTACGACCCAAGCTACGATGCGACTGTCCAGGGTCCCTTCACAACGACATTCAATGATTACGTGCGCACCGAACTCCAGTACCAGAGCGATTTGCCTTACGAAATCTGGTCATGGGACGTGTACCCTTGGGATTTCGGGAGATTCGAGAACCGCTACGTCAATCTCGCCGAGACACTGCGTGAGGCAATGACGAAGAATCGGCATCTCAAGGTGTTCGTCGCGAACGGATACTATGATCTGGCCACCCCGTATTTTGCGACCGAGTATATATTTAACCATATGGGCCTTGACGAAAGCCTCCGGAGCAACGTGTCAATGGCCTATTATGAATCGGGACACATGATGTACATCCACAAGAAGAGTCTTGCGAAAATGAAGGCTGACCTCGCGCAGTTCGTTGATTCGGCAGTGCCTCAGTAGAGCCGCTGGCGATTGAAATGAGGCGTGATGAAGATACTACGGAATGTTCGCTCGCTGGCGTTCGTGCTGGGGCTCTTCGTTGCCGTGTTCGCCGGGATACGGGCAGCACGGGGCGCCGTAAGAGCGTGCCGGGCACGCCCTTACCGAGTGCCGAACCTAGCGGCGACCAGGAGCGCGGCCTTGAGGAGCGACTGGCGGCTTGAGACGATGATGTCCTCGTGGAAGCCGCTCGTGGTGATGAGCCGGCCGTCGTCGGTCTCGTAGGTGATGTAGGTCTGGATGGTCGAGCCGGCGCCCGCGCGCTGCTTGGGCAGGCCGACCTCGTAGTTGACGAGCTGGAAGTTGGTCGGCAGCCCGGCGCGGCCGAGCGCCTGCTTCATCGCCTTGAAGTTGACGCCGACGGGGCCGCTCTCGCTGTCCTCGAACACCTTGTACTCGGCGCCGTCGACCTCCATCTTGAGGATGCACGAGTTGTCGTGGTCGATCTCGTCCTCGACCTGCGTGAAGTGGCTCGTGACGTCGCAGCGGGTGACCACGATGTCGCGCGGGATGCCCTGGAGGTGGTTGATGGCCATGAGCCGGTGCTCGTCGTCGAGCAGGCCGATGTCGTAGCCCTGGCCGCAGAGCGCGTGGACCTCGTCGAGCATCGCCTTGAGCCGCGGGTCGTCGGGTTGCACGTCGAAGCCGAGCGACTTGACCACGGCGTAGACGCTCGCGCGGCCCGAGTTGGTGCTCAGCGTGATGCGCATCCTGTTGCCGACGCGCGCGGGGTCGATGTGCTGGTAGCTGGCGCCCTTGATCACGGCGTCGACGTGCACGCCGCCGTCGTGGGCGAACGCCTTGACGCCGACGAACGGCTGGTCCTTGCGCGGCCGCATGCCGGCGCGCGCGTAGACGGCCTCGCTCAGGTGCGTGAGTGCCTCGGTCTTGACCACCTCGCTCAGCTTCGCGTCGGTCTTGAGCGCGAGGTTGGCGATGATCTGCACGAGATCGGCGTTGCCGATCCGCTCGCCGATCCCGTTGACGGTGCCCTGCACGTGCGTGCAGCCGGCGCGGACCGCTTCGAGCGTGTTCGCCACGGCGAGGCCCGAGTCGTTGTGGCAGTGGATGCCGAGATCGGGCAGCCGGCCGCCGAGCCGGTCGCGCAGCTCCGCGTCGTTCTCGAGGAAGTCGCGCGCGCGGCGGACGATCTCGCCGATCTCCCAAAACATCGTGCCGCCGTTCGTGTCGCACAGCACGAGCGGCTCGGCGCCTGCGAGCGCGGCGGCCTTGAGCGTGGCGAGCGCGTAGTCGGCGTCGTCCTTGTAGCCGTCGAAGAAGTGCTCGGCGTCGTAGATAACCTCGTCGAGGTTCCGCATCGGGTTGTCCCGAAGGAACTCGATCGTCTCGCGGATCATGGCGAGGTTCTCGTCGGGCGTTGCCTTGAGCTGGTAGGTGACGTGGTGGATCCACGTCTTGCCGAAGATCGTCGCCACCGGCGCGCCCGACGAGATGAGCGCGTGGAGGATCATGTCCTTCTCGACCGGAGTGCGGGCCTTTTTTGTCGACGAGAATGCGGCAAGCTTCGCGTGCCGAAGCGTCATCTTCGCGGCGCGCGCAAAGACCTCGGCGTCGGCCGAGCCGGGTCGGGGCCAGCCGGCCTCGATGTAGTCGAACCCGAACCGGTCGAACTCGCCGATGAGCGCGAGCTTCTCGTCGAGCGTGAAGTTGATGTCCGACGCCTGGCTCCCGTCGCGCAGCGTCGTGTCGTAGAGCTTGATGGTCGGTGTATTCATTGGAGTTGACCTCGGATGCCATCCCTGTGTGAACAAGTATCGTGGCACGCGTCCCGGCCGGCGACCCGCACTGCCTGCGGCACACAGCGGCCGGGCGTCAAATCGGGATGGTAATCAGATAAGGGCGGTACGCGGCGACGCGCGCAGGGCACGGCAGGCCGGGCGCGCGCCCAGGGGCGCCGTACGCGCGCCCGGAGGCGCGGTACGTGCGCACACGGGCGCCCCGCGTCCACCGCGAAGCCGTTCTTTCGTCAAAGCACGCCTGCATTGCTGCGTCGTCCATGTTGTCCACAGAGTGCATGGTCGCGCCCGGCATCATGGTCGCCGGGCGAAGGGCCACTGCCCGGATTGACCCGATCAAGCGCGGCCCGTATGATAGGTGTTCGCACACGGCCCGTCAAGCTGGTTGGGAGCGCACACGGATGCCCGGGCTTTTCATCGTCATATTCGTCTGCATATTCGCGGCGGGCATTGTCTTTGCCGTCATGCACTACTTCGCCGAGAAGCGCCGCCGCGAGGGTCTGGCGACCTTGGCGGCGCGGCTCGGCTTCTCATTCGACCCCACGAAGCGCCGCGGCGCGCCGCACTGGGCCGGCGGGTTCGAGCTGTTCCGCCGCGGCCGCCAGTACGGCGTGAAGAACCACATGGCGGGCGCGTGGCGCGGCTTGTCGGTGCGCGACGTGGGGCTGCAGCCGCAGGCCGATCAGATCAGCGTGCCAGCCGAGGTGTTCGACTACACGTACTACACCGAGTCGACCGACTCGAAGGGCAACACGAAACGCAGCTATCACACGCGCACGGTCCTCGCGCTCGAGCTGCCCGAGGCGTTCCCCGGCATCACGATCAAGCCCGACTCGGCGTTCCGCGAGTTCTTCGAGTTCATCGGCGGCGCCGACATCGACTTCGAGTCCGACGAGTTCAACAAGCGCTTCTACGTCTGGAGCGACGACCGCAAGTTCGCCTACGACCTCGTCCACGCGCGCATGATGGAGTTCCTGCTCCGCACGCGCGGGTCGATCCGCGGCCTGCACCTGCAGATCGTCGGCGCCCGCGCCATCTTCTTCCGCGAGCGCACGCTCGGCGCCGACGGCGTCCAGCAGCTCCTCCGGTTCGCCGCCGAGTTCCACGAGCAGATCCCCGACTACGTCAAGAAGGACTACGGACGGGCCTGACGCTTCGAGCCGCGCAGCGGCGACTGGGAGTAGCCTCGGGCGCAAGCCCGTGGACAGCAGGGACGAATAGCACCTTTGAGCCCCTTCAGGGGCGATTGAGACTGGCGGTGCGCGGCATCAATCGCCCCTGAAGGGGCTCGGTTTCCCGTCGCGCTCGTGTTCCACGGGCTCGCGCCCGAGGCTACTGCCAAGCGCCCTTCGGGCTCGGGGATCTCGGGAATCGCGTGCAATCGGCGCCGTGCACGAGGTATGATCGGAGGATCGAAGGCGGGACGACGCGCGAGGGGAAGATGGTTCCACTGATCATCATCGGCGTGCTTCTTCTGATCACGATCCTCTACGTGGTCGGGATGTATAACCGCTGCGTGCGGCTCAAGAACCTGGTGCCGGAGTCGTGGTCGAACGTCGATACCGAGCTGAAGCGGCGCTACGACCTGATCCCCAACCTCGTCGAGACGGTCAAGGGGTACGCGGCGCACGAACGGACCGTCCTCGAGTCGGTCACCAACGCGCGTGCGGCCGCCGTGTCCAGCACCGGATCGCCCAAGAGCCAGGCGCGCGACGAGAACGCTTTGGTCGGCACGCTCAAGTCGTTGTTCGCCGTCGCCGAGGCGTATCCCGAGCTCAAGGCGGACAAGCACTTCATGCACCTGCAGAGGGAACTCGTCGAGACCGAGAACCGGATCCAGGCCGCGCGCCGCTTCTACAACGCCAACGTCCGCGACCTGAACACCATCACCGAGATGTTCCCCTCGAACCTGATCGCCTCGATGACGGGCATCCGCCGCGCCGAGTACTTCGAGACCGACGACGTCGCGCTGCCCGCGGCGGCCTTCTGAACCCCGCAGGAACGATGTTCGCTGACGTCGCACACCCCATCATCCTCTTCGACGGCGTGTGCAATCTGTGCAGTCGCGCGGTGCGGATCGCATTGAAGCGCGACCGGGCCAAGAGGTTTCGGTTCGCCGCGATGCAGTCGGAGGCGGGCCGGAAGCTGCTCGGGCAGTTCGGCCTGCCGGAGGGGGGCGTTGACTACCTTGTTCTCGTCGAGCGCGGGCGGTGCACCACGAAGTCGGACGCCGTGATCCGGATCGCCGCGCGACTCACGCCTCTGTGGCGCTGCTGGGCGTTCGTGGCGCGCCTCGTGCCGCGGTTCCTGCGCGACCTCAAGTATGATCTGGTCGCCCGCTGGCGCTATCACATCTTCGGCAAACGCGCCGCCTGCATGCTGCCCCCGCCCGGGGCCGCCGACCGCTTCCTCTGACGATCCGTGCCGATCTGTGCAATCTGCGGCTCCTTGTGTAGAATGGCGGTCGGTGATCGCAGCGCCGACGGAGGAAGCGATTGGCGGACAGGCCTGAGAGCAAGACGAGCGAGCCGCAGGTCGAGACCGGGCACTACGGCGAGCAGTACGACTCGCTGTACCGCTGGGTCAGCTACTGGTACCAGCTCAGCGAGGTGCGGCGGCTCGATCCGAGGACCTTTCTGGAGATCGGCGTCGGGAGCGGCATGGTGAGCCGCGAGCTCGCGCACGCCGGGATCGCGGTCACGACGTGTGACTTCGACGCTCGGCTCCAGCCCGACGTGTGCGGCGATGTGCGGCGCCTGCCGTTCGCCGCAGAGAGATTCGACGTCGTGCTCTGCGCGCAGGTCCTCGAGCACTTGCCTTTTGACGAGTTCCCCGCGCTGCTCGATGAGATTCGGCGGGTCAGCCGCCGTCACGCGGTCATCACGCTACCCTACTCGCGCGCCGGCCTGTTTCTGGTGCCGACGTTCCTGGGCGCCTCGACGGCGCCGCGTCTGGCCGTCCGGCTGCCGATGCCCAACTGGCTCGGCAAGCTGTTCTTCAAACAGCACGAGTGGGAGATCGGCCGCTTCCGGTTCCCGCTGCGCACGGTGCGCCGCACGATCCGCTCGGCCGGCTGGCGCATCCTGCGCGAGGTCCAGCCGATCCTCAACACCTACCACTACTTCTTCGTGCTGGAGAAGACGGCCGCAGATCACACGG
>CAZCQN010000168.1:0-6734 GCA_964500825.1 uncultured Verrucomicrobiota bacterium
CAGCCCTCAAGGGCTGGCCTAGCCGGACAATCGCAAGCCCGTTGAAACGGGCTCCGCACATCGGCGGCGAGTCCTATTGCGGGAGAAGCCCGACGACTATGCGAAGGTATTCGCGGGACGCGATACTAGCTGCGCGTTCTCGCGCGCTATGTCGAGGCGTGGGCGGTCAGCGCGGCGCGGACACGGGCGAGGACCTCGCGGTAGATGTCGCGCGGGCCGATTTGAGCCTCGGAAGCTGAGTCGGGGAGGCCACCGGCCGGCTCAGCATCTGGGGGTGGGTGCCCGTTGGTGGGCGACAGCACGATCACGCGCGGCACCTGAAGTCTCATCCCCAGAAGAACTTCGAGGCGCTTTGCGAGATCTTGCATCATGGGGCCCAGGTGGCGCTTCGAGGGCCGGATACGGAGAATCCTGGGTCGCAGCAGGAGCAGGAAGACGGCCTCCTGGAGTGGCGACGAGAAGCCTTTTTCGGGTTTGGCCTCTTCGTGCTCGAGGGCGTCCAGCATGGCCGAAAGCGTGCCGTTCCGGCGCACCGTGAGGGCCGAGATGATGACGCGCGTGAGGCGGACCAGCTCGGAGCTCGCCTCGACCGACATTACGGCGACCCCGGCGGGCGTCTGGCCCGAGAAGTGTCTCAGTGCCCGCCTGGCCGGGCCACCGAGGACGAGGAGTGGCGTCTCCTCGCTGTCGCCCGATGCCGCCGCAGCCGTCATATCGGCGCCCGGTTCTGTCTCGTACGTGACGATCCTGCTCATGTCCCCTACCCCTCTGTAGGATCGGCCTCAGTTTCGCGTTGTCGAGGCCGCGAGCGAGGTGTCCACGACCGGTGGAGCGGCAAACAAAAAGGCCGCGAACACCTCAGACGTGCTCGCGGCCGGTACTAGTGCGTCGGGGCCCTAGCGCGAGGCGGCGGGCACGCCGGAGGCGTACCACCACCAAAAGCCGAAATAGTACCCGCTGCGCTGTGCAGTATCGTTCAACATCAGACCCCTAATCCAAGCTATATGTATACCACACCGCCGCCCCAAATTCAAGCCCTTTTGCGCCAGGGCTCCAGGCGTGGCGTTGTGTAGACTCCGCCTGGCTCACCCGTACTTCCGGCCTTCTGGCTCGAGCATGACCATCTGCTGCTTCCGGCGCACGTTGCTCAGCGGGTAGCACGACAGGTCTTCGACTTCCTCGTTTCCCCACTGGACCCAGCCTCTCCGGGGATGGCGGGCGAAGAGCTCGAGATACGGTCCCGGCGAGCAGGCTTCGATGATATCGTAGACGTCGTCCGGTTTGCGCGAGTGCTCCCGCTTCCGCCTCGGGATAAGATTGACCTGTCTTCGTCCGGGGTGCAGTGTGCGCATGCTTCCTCGCACGCCGAAGAGCACCAACTCAGTGACGTTTCTGAAATAGAAGCCGACCCCACGACCATCAGGCCCGCCATCCTTACGGACCTTGTACCAGACAAGGTTCGTTTTGTAGGTGAATCCCCACCGCCTCATCACCTCCAAGCCCTCGGCAATGAGAGCGTTCGGAATCCAAAGATAGAGGTGAGCCTCAGCCGCTGCCAACCGGTTGACCGGCAACTCCAGGATCTCCTCCAAGGTCATGGTGGGATACCGGAGCAGGCGTTGATGCTCTGGGGCCATTTTCCCTGTCCGGTTTTGAAACCTCCAAGGTGGATCGGCATAGACGGTTGAGAATGGCCCCTGCACCTTGTCCAAGAGGTCCTCTGCGGCCGGCTTCTTGGGGACTCTAATCATCCTGGACATAAAGCGACCTCCTTATACCAAACACCAGCAGCGGGCATCCTGCACCCCCGCCGCCTTGAATCCGCGGTAGCAGCTTCGACATGTGCGTGGTGGACGCGCCGTAGGACTTCCCGCGACCCAGTTCATCGAAGATGTCCTGCAACTCGTCACACCGGGTGATGATAACGCCAACGGAAATAGCGCGCAGTTCGAAAAGCAGGCGGAAGTTGTTGAGATCCCGATCGAAGAAGGGATCCTTGTTGTTCCATTCGATCTCGACCGCGACCTTGTTCTTGAAGCAGTCGACGGCGTGGGTCGGTGATTCCATGACGTTGTCATCAACGGTGATGCTCGTGTGGAACTTCTTCTCGAGCCAGCCCTTGGCGGACAGCTCCCTGTCAATCCAGTGCGCCACCTCTGACTTGCGGCCTCCGCCAACAGCGATGTGACTCTTGCGAAGTCGAAACCGCGTCAGCACGTCCACCAGATCGTCGTATTCCTGCCGGAAGTCCTGTCGCAGAATTGCGCAGGCATGCCGCCACTCGTGGATCTCGTAGTTGTCCCGGATAAACGCCGGAAAGCCTGCTACGATCATAACTCTGTACGCACTCTGGCCGTCAAGAAGCCTCAGAACAAACATGTTACTCACCGTGTCGAAGGAGTCAAGTGGTTCCAGTTCCGGCAACCACCTCTCAGCCACGCCAACTTGCAGTAGGGCGTCTCCCCTACAAAGCGTCGTCCCCTGGATTCCTCGGAGTGCGGCTACGGGGACGGCGTGCTGGTGGTGGCGCGGGTGAGGACGAGGGCGAGGCGGCGCCAGATGGCGCGGAACTTGTCGTGGGAGAGGGTTCGGGAGCCGGTGAGGGGGTCGCCGAGGGTGATGGTGTCGTCGGTGACTTCGAGGACGGCGACGTAGTGGTCGACCATGAGGCGGTACTTGACGAGGACGATGGCGGCGTCGGCGTCGCGCAGCTCGTCGATGGACTTGAAGAAGCGGATGTCGCACCGGAGACGGTCCGGTCCGTAGCGGCGCAGAAGGGCGTGCCGGAGCGAGTCGGGCTGCGTGCCGGAGAAGGCGCTCGTGTGGGCCAGGATGGCGATCTCTCCCTCGTCGGCGTTCAGGCCGAGGCGGCGCAGGGCGGTCACGCTGGCGGCGGGCCCGCACGTGTACGTCGTGCCCTGGAGGCAGACGCCGTCGACATCGAAGCGGGTGACGAGCCGCGAGAGGCGCCCCCGGATGAGGGCCGGCGACAGGAACGGCAGTACGCCGGCGTAGATGACGGCGGAGGCCGCAAAGAGCAGGACGAGGCCGCGCGTGCTCTTGCGGGGGAGGCGCGAGAGCGGGGTTGCCAGGAGCATGGTCGTCAGAAAACTCAGAAGGGCGAACTCGGTGCGCCCGGACATGAGCCACGAGAACGGCGCGACGAGCTCGAGCCGCGGAACGCGGCGCGCCGCACCGATGATGCCGACGAGCACGAAGGGAATGACATAGCCGAGCAGCCAGTACGGCTTCTTGAGGCGCGAGCAGAGCAGCCCTAGCCCGAATCCGCCGGCGGCGATCAATACGACGGCGGCTGTCTCGATCCACGGTCTCATGGCGCGGACCGAGCTCCGCGAGTGCCCGGCCGTGCCCAGTAGTACTTGTGCAGGGACAGGACGCGGCGGACGGAGATGGGCAGGTGGTGGCCGAGGTGGCCGGCGAGGGTGCCGGCGGCTTTGCAGGCGTCGTAGATCATGAGGTACGCGAGCCAGTGCGGGTGACGGGTCAGGACGTGCCAGAACTCGTCGAAGGTGTACTTGAAGCCCTCGATCGAGACGTCGCCGGCCGAGTCGCTGAAGATTTCTTTCAGGGAATAGAGCGAGTCGAAGTACCGGGTGAATACCTGCCAGAGCGTGTAGCGGTGCGAATGCCGCACGGTGGACGCAGGCTCGTAGACGGTGCGCGAGCCGGCGGCGATCACGTCGCGCGCGAACTGCTGGTCCTCGCTCATGATGAGGTCGTCCTGGAACGGGAACTTGACCAGGATCTCTCGGCGGATGGCCGAGCTGACGTTCGAGAAGAAGACGCTGTAGAGGCCGAGACGGTGCTTGGTGGGCTCGGGCCGGACGATGCGCACGTCGGGGAATCTCTTGGAGAGGAAGAAGCGCTCCATGGGCGTCGCGTTCGGATACGGGAGCTGGCGCGAGAAGGCGGCGGCAACCTTCGGGTCGTCGAACGGCGCGAGAAGGTTGGCGACCCAGCGGCCGCCGATCGGCACCGCGTCCTGGGTCAGGTAGACGATGAACCGCCCGCGGGCCAGCCGGGCGCCTTCGTTGCGCGTGCGGCCGTGGCCGAAGTGGGTGACCGGGTAGAGGGTTACACCGTCGGTGCCGGCGGCGAGCTCGCGCGTGCCGTCGGTCGAGCCGGAGTCGAGGACGAGGGTTTCGATCGTGCCGTCGAACTGCTGAGATCGCACCGCATCGAGGACGTGGCCGAAGTGCGGCCCGGCATTGAGCGTGAGGATGACGATTGAGACGTCCACGAGCCAGTTACCCACCAGCGATTGTCGTCAAGTGTACGGTAGCAGGGGCAAGTCTGCAGCGCAACCGGTTTCGGCCAAGAAGATCTCACCACGGAGGGCACGGAGAACACGGAGAAGGGAATCGCTCTGTGCGCTCTGTGTCCTCCGTGGTGAATCCTGTTCTAGCCGGTGTGCGCGTGTTCGGGCGCCAGCGGCAAGAACGCCTGTTGCGGCGCGGGCGTGTTCACAATGAGGCCGTCGACGCGCGCGAGCTCGCCGTCCTCGAAGACGGCCGTCGCCCGGTCGAGGACTTTGACGATCGTCCCATCGGTGCGCACCATGCGGTAGCGCAGCTCGGACTCGCCGGGCACCTCGGCGTAGAGGAGCTGGAGGCGCCAGTGGTAGACGCGGCCGAGGTCTTCCGGGTGCACCTGGTCGAGGTAGCGGCTGGCGTCGGCCAGGTACCACGTGTCCGGCTTGCCGAGCAGCCCATCGACGGATGGGCTGATGTACTCGAGCCGGCCGTCGGGATGGAAGCTGTAGAGAACGCCGGGGACGGTCGCGAGGAACGACCGCAGCCGGCCGTTGACATGGCGGAGCGCGCTGTGCAGCTTGCGCTGCTCGCGCAAGACAGAGCGGAGAACGACGTTCTCCTCGACGACGTCAGTAAGGGCCTCCCGAGAAGACATGAGCGCCTCCCCTCCCGCACGCGAGCGCCCGAACGATGGGACACGACGCCGACGTGCAGAACGAAAAAAGAGAAAAACAGCTTCAGGTCTCGCGGGCGGCTGCACCCGCACCGCGGATGTATTCAGTACCAAGCGGGCCCGTGTCTCGTCAAGGGGTTTTCCCAGCGGCGCGCGAGGTGTGGCCTCGCGCGGCGCGCGAGGTGTGGGCTCGCAGCAGGCGCTTCTGGCCAAGGGGCGGTCAAGTTGCTATCATGTTCTGGTCCAAACACTCACAACAGGTTCAAGCCATGAGCGTTTTTGCAGAACGGGACGCCCACCGGCTTCGGCCGGCGTTCCGCTTCATCGACGAGCGGCGCGACAGGACGACCGGGCAGCAGATCAACATCTGCGAGGTGCCGGCCCCGATGTTCCACGAAGAGCACCGGGCCCGCTACATCCAGAAGCTCCTGTCGCGCTCGTCGCTGCGCGAGCTGGGCACGGACAAGGTGGGCAACCTGGTCGGCCTCCGGAAGGGGGCCGAAGGGAAACGGTGCCTCATCGTCGCGGCCCATCTCGACACGGTGTTCGCGGCCGACGTGGTGCCCGAGGTCGTGCGAAGCGGCCGTCGAGGTCAGGTTCTTGCGGCGCCCGGCATCGCGGACAACGCGGCCGGTCTCGCCGCTATGCTGGCCATCGTCGAGGCGCTCGACCACGTCGAGATTCGCACGCGCGACGACGTGCTGTTCGTCGGCACCGTGGGCGAGGAAGCGTTGGGCAACCTGCGCGGCGTTCGGCACCTGCTGCGCGACGCGTCGCGGCGAAGGCGCGTGTCGGGGTTCATCGCTCTCGACGGCGCCAGCGTGCACAAGCTGGTCACCAGCGGACCGGCGATCAAGCGCTACCGTGTGACGTTCCGGGCGCGCGGCGGGCACTCGTGGAGCCGATTCGGCACACCGAGCCCCATCCACGCAGCCGGACGGCTCATCGCTCGCCTCGCGTCGGCTCGAACCCCGACACAGCCGAAGACAACGCTCAACGTGGGCCTGGTCAGTGACGGGAACCGCTTCGACTCGCGCGCAGGCGTCGTCGTCACGGGAGTGCCGACGAGCGCGGCGATCGAGATCGACCTCCGTTCCGAGCGCACCGGCGCGCTGCGCAGGCTCGAGGCGCGGTTCCACAAGGCGGTCGAACAGGCGTTCGAAGAGGAAAGGCGGCGGGCGACACGCGATGCACCGTCGCTGCGAGTCCGCGTCGAGTGCATCGGCGACCGGCCGGCAGGGCGAACGCCGCGCAACGCGCGCATCGTTCGGACCGCGCTCGAGTCGTTCGCGCGATTCGGGCTGGCGATGGAGTGCATTTCCTCGTCGACGGACGCGAGTTACCCGATGAGCCTCGGGATTCCGTCGGTGACGATCGCGCCGGGCGGCCGCGGCTATGACACGCACACGCTCGACGAGCGTGTGAACATCGCCGGCCGCGAGCGTGCGATCAAGGCCGCCGTGCTGCTCGTTGTGCGTCTCGCGGGGCTCGCGGAAGAATAGGGACAGTCACCTATTTTTCTGCGCGCGCTACAAGCCCTGACGCTGGCGATTGACGGGGGAAATGGGTGAGTGCCCCTATTGTCCCCCGGCGGCCTAGCAGCCTGCTGAAAAACCCTGCCGGCGCCAGAGAATCTCCATCTGTCGCGGAATGCTTCTGTCGTCCCTTCGGGGCTCTGAGGTTTGTTTTGTCGTCGAGAACCCGGGGCTTACGGACCTGTTGAAAAAGGCGCTCTATGGAAGCCTTTCAGATACTATGGAGGCCATCCCTCTCGGGGTGTATACCCC
>CAZCQN010000169.1:0-6677 GCA_964500825.1 uncultured Verrucomicrobiota bacterium
GCCTTGCAGTGCGGGAGCGCCTGGTTGAACTCGCTGTCGCAGCAGAAGAGCTGGGTGGCGCCCAGCTCGACGAGGGCGGCGATCTCGTCGACGACGGCGGCGGGCTCGCGCGCCAGGACGGGCCGAGCCGCTTCGGTGCAGAAGATGCAGCGGCCGTTGCATCCTTTCTGCGTTTCGAAGCCGAACCGGGCGGCGGCCTCGAGGTACGGCGCGTAGTCGAGCAGCTTGCCCCGTGGGTGGCGCTGGGCGGGGTTGGGTCGAGCGGCCCAGCCGTCGACGAGCGTGGGGGGCTCGGAGCGGTCGGACGTGAGCGCATTCAGCATCAACGGCAGCGCCGCCTCGGCGGGCCCGTCGAGTGCGTAGTCGGCGCCGAGGTACGAGCGGACGGCGCCCGGCATGGTGGCCACGCCGCTGCCGCCGACGAGCACGGGGATGCCGGCGGCGTGGGCGATCTCGACGAGTGGGGCGATCTGGTCGAGGAAGAACTCATTCGTGTGGTACAGGACGGTATCGACGTTTCGGACTGTGAAGCCGACGACGTCGGGCGCGAGCTCGTCGAGGGACTGCGTCAGCGCGGCGGGCGGGTCGTCGGCGAAGCACAAGTCGAGGAGGTGTGGTTCATGGCCGGCGCGGCGAAGCGGGGCGACGAGGTACTCGAGACCGACCGGGGGTGTTGCGGGTTGGCGGTACCGGTTGGGGTTGACGAGTAGCAGTCGCATGCGCTGTGGGCCCGCGTCCGTGCGGGATTAGGCCAGGCTGTGTGAGCCGGGCGCACTGCCCGGTAAGGTCATCCGATGTTGCCCCGTGGGTTCCCTTGACTACTGGGTGGTCACATTATCGGCCAACGCGCGCTGAGCCGTGTCCTGCGTGAGGAAGCCGGCCAATCAGCCCAGGTACTTGTGGATGCTGCGTCGGCTGAAGTCGTCCTTGTCTTTCCAGTCTTTGTCTTCTTTGTCCTTGATTTCCTTTTCGAGCTTGTCGATGCCGTGCTTTTTCTTGAGCTGTTCGACGTACCTGGCCCACGCGGCCTGGAACTTGGCGCGGCTCAGGCCATAGATCTCAAGCATGATGGCGTCGGCTCGCGTGCGGCCGGCGCTTGCCTGGGTTCTGCGCACGAGTTGTGAGAACTGCTGTCGCGTCCCGTAGTTGAGCAGGAGGTGGCCGAGGGTGCCCGCGGTGGCGAGGTACTCGCGGCGGTGCTCGAACTTGGTCGGCACGGTCCGTTTGGTGGTCAGGCTCGAGAGCCGTGGCTCGTCGGGCACGTAGAGCAGGTTCTTGGTGTTGAAGCCGGCCTGGAACTCGTGGTACGTGGCGAACGCCTCGATGAGCCACACGGGCAGGGGCGCCCCGGCCCCGCGCCGGTCCGTCGGTTGGCTCGCGTAGTCGAGGAGCACAAGGACGGCGAGCTCGTGGACGACGAGGCCCTTCATCTGTGTCGTCGTCGCGCGCAAGCTGAAGTCGAGGTAGACCTGGCCGGTGCGGGGTGCGAATCCCGCGGCGTCGGGCGATTGGCCGTTTGCCTTGGCCTGCTCGGTGAAGGTGGCGCCATTGAGCAGGTAGACGCGCAGCTTCACGTTGGGGTCGAATACCGGTTCGCCTTCGGCGTTGAGCAGGCTTCGGGCGATCCCGGTGTAGAGGTTTTCGACCACACTTACGTCGAAGCGCTGGAGGCCCATCGGGTCCTGGGAGTGGACGATGCAGTGTTCGGAGACGCGGGAGTGGAATCCTTCCGGGACCTGTTCCAGCACGGTGCGCTTGACCCAGCCGGCGCGCGGGGTCTCCTCGCCTGCCTTCTGGTAGGTGATGTAGACCCACTGGTCGTTGACGCGGCCGGGGGTCACCTTGGTGTCCCGGGGCAGCGTGTCGATGGGTTCGCCGGTGTTCTTGTAAACCTCAGCGGGGTCAATGAGGATTGCCGTGGCGCCGGTGGCAGCGCAGGCGGCGAGGCACAGGGCGAGTACCGCACAGCAGATGGTGGTTGCCTTCATGGCCGTCGGTTCCTTCACTGGTTCCGCAGCGTCTGCGAGCCGCAAGCGGGCGGCTCGTCCTCTTGACTATTATGCCAAGACGCTCGATTAGTAAAGGTGGTTTTTCGCCTATTTGGGACAAGCATGGTGAAAACGTCGTCTGAGCTTCTTCAACAGGCCCCTGCAGTGCCTACGGGTTCTTGCGGCGCGTGCGTTTCGTCGGAGCGCCGGCGGGAGCGCTTCGTAGGGCTGAAACCGCTTCACAGGCGAGGCGCGCTCGGCTATAGTGCGGGCGAGTCCCAAGACGGGTTGTGAGTGCAATGGTCGTGTCGACGGACAGCCGGATTAGCGAGGGGACGATCGAGGTTTCCGTCGTGATGCCCTGCCTGAACGAGGCGCCCAGCATCGGCCGGTGCGTGGACAAGGCGCGGGCGGCGCTGGCAACGGCAGGGGTCAAGGGCGAGGTGGTGGTGGCCGACAACGGCTCGGACGACGGGAGCGCCGAGATCGCTCGCGAGCATGGGGCCCGCGTCGTATGCGAGCCGCGGCGGGGCTACGGGAGCGCCTACCAGTGCGGGATCGAGGCGGCCCGGGGCACGTACATCGTCATCGGCGATGCGGACGACACGTACGACTTCAGCGAGATCGACCGCTTCGTCGAGCCGCTGCGGAACGGGTACGATTTCGTGATCGGCAACCGGTTCCGCGGCACGATCGAGAGCGGGGCGATGCCGACGCTGCACCGCTACCTGGGCAACCCGATCTTGTCGGCCGTGCTGCGCGGCATGTTCAAGACGTCGATCAGGGATGTGCACTGTGGGATGCGCGCGTTTACGCGCGCGGCGTACGAGCGGATGGAGCTGCAGACGACCGGGATGGAGTTCGCCTCGGAGATGGTGATCCACGCGGCGCGGGCCGGGCTCAAGATGCTTGAGATCCCGGTGAACTACAAGCGGCGGGCTGGGGAGTCGAAGCTGCGGACGTTCCGCGATGGGTGGCGGCACCTGCGGTTCATGATTCTGTACAGCCCGGACCACCTGTTCATTGTTCCCGGGATCGTGCTGTCGGTGATCGGGTTCGCGATCATGGCGGCGCTGGTGAGGGGGGCGGTGATCATTCACGGGCGCTCGTTCGACATCCACTTCATGCTGGCAGGGGGATTCCTGACGATTGTTGGTGTGCAGGTGTTGTGCCTCGGCGTGCTTGCGAAGGCGTACTCGTACACCGAGCACTTCCAGAAGGACGACAGGCTGGTCGTGTGGCTCTTGAAGCACTTCACGCTGGAGAAGGCGCTGCTGCTTGGTGGGGTCGGGATTGCCGTTGGGCTGGTCTTCGTTGTCGGTGTTGTCTGGCGGTGGGCAGCGAGCGGTTTCGGGGAGCTTGAGGCGGTACGTCCGCTTTTCTTTGGCCTGGTGATTTTCGTGAACAGCCTTCAATTCGTGTTCAATGCTTTCTTGTTTAGCATGATGACGATCCAGAAGCATGGCGGCCGAGATAAGGGGTAGCTGGCGTCGGGTGGCGGCGCAGTGCTGCTTGAGCCGGTTTCTCGTGGGGCTTTTCGCAAAAACTCCTTGACTTTTCGGGTCGCATAGGGTATAAATCCAGATGTCGTAAGGGTATCAGGAGGTTCATTGGCGTTCCAGTGTGAGGGGGATTCTTGAGGCTTACTTCTGGGAGAGGTCAGCACGAGAGGTGGCTTCGGCCGATTACGAGCGCATTAGTTACTTGAATACACGGCCTATTGACGCAAGGGAGAACTAAGAGGAGGTAAGGTATGATCAGAAAGGTACTGTACCCAGCAGTGTTCGTGCTTGTCGTGCTGATGGTCAGTGCGGCCTACGGCGCGTGGAACTTCAACACTCTCTACACGTTGAAGCCCGCCGACGGGACTGATGGTCGCGTCTATGACCAGAGCGGTTCAGCTTTGGTGCAGGACGGCGCGTACGTCCAGTTCATCGTGGCGACCGAGTTGTCTGAGATGGTCGATCCGTTGGAGTACTTCGGCGACCTTGACAACGGTAACGGCGTGATCGACACCCCGAACGAGACAGCTGAGTGCACGCAGTGGCTGAATGACGGCGCGGATCCGGAGACCATCAGCGGCGGGCTCAACAAGCTCTGCAGCACGGCCGCCGGCGACTTCACGGGCGAGTTCGAGACTGTCGGTGGGGCAGTGGACTGGTTCTACTTCCTGCCGCCGTGGGCGCCTAAGCTTGCGCCGAACATCCAGTACGGCATGGGCGCTGACCTGATTGCGATGCGTGTTTGGAACGTGACGATGGAGCAGCTCGAGACGTTCTGCACGGTTCCTTCCACGGAAGTCTGGTACATGACCGACCGCGAGATGAGCGTTGAGAGCCTCATGCCACCTGCGCTTGACTCAGGTTGGTGTGTTGGCATGGGCGACATTCCTCAGGGCGGCGACCCGATGTCGTATGGCTGGGCGTTCACAGGTGTTGTCGGTGCCGACGTTAAGGAAGGCCTGAAGCCGCAGAACATGACCGATACGTTCTTGCTCGAGTGCCCGATTCCGGAGCCAGGCACGATGCTGCTGATCGGGAGTTCTGCTCTCTTGCTGCTGCTTCGCAGGAAGAAGTAGTTCTCGCGATCTTGAGATTGAGTAACTGAAGCGGCGGGGACGTTATGTCCCTGCCGCTTCATGTTTTTTATGGCGCGTCGGGGCCTCGAGTGTTCAGTGCGCCTTGATCAGGGCGCGGAGGGTGGCGAGGTTCTCGACGTCTTCTTTCAGGTCCTTCCCCTTGGGCGTCTCGAGCGACATGGGGATCTTGGCGAGACGCCGGTCGTTCAGGAGCCAGCGGAAGCCGTCGAGGCCGATCTGGCCTTTGCCGATGTGCTCGTGGCGGTCGATGCGCGAGGCGAGCTCCTTTCTGGCGTCGTTGAGGTGGATGACAGCGAGCCGGTCGAGGCCGATCACGTCGTCGAACTGCTGCATGGTGGCGGTGTAGGTCTTCCTGGTGCGGATGTCGTAGCCGGCGGCGAAGGCGTGGCAGGTGTCGAAGCAGGCGGCGAGGCGGTCGGGCTCGCTGGTGAGCTCGATAATGCGGGCGATCTGCTCGAAGCGGAAGCCGAGGTTGGTGCCCTGACCGGCGGTGATCTCGAGGGCGATCTTGACCGTGAGGCCTGGGAGCGACTTGTGCACGGCGTCGAGGGACTTGGCGATCCTCTTGAGGCCGGCCTGCTCGCCCTCGCCCAGATGTGAGCCGGGATGGAGCACGAGCGACGGGAGGCCAAGCGCTTCGGAACGTTCGAGCTCGAGGCGGAGCGAGTTGACCGACTTCTCATATATAAGGGGGTCGGGCGAGGCGAGGTTGACCAGGTAGCTCGTGTGGCCGACGACGATCGAGATGCCGGTCGCCTCCTTCGCTTCGTTGAAGAGGCGGACGTCGTCGTCGGTGAGCGGCTTGGCCTTCCACTGGTTCGAGCTCTTGGTGAAGATCTGGATGATGTCGCAGCCGATGGAGTTGCCGCGCTCGAGCGCCTTGTGGACGCCGCCGGCGATCGACATGTGTGCTCCGAGCAGCATGATGACCTTCCTTCTTGTTACCCCGTGTCCTCCGTGCCATCCGTGGTTGGCAACTCATTATATAGCCACGGAGGGCACGGAGGACACGGAGGAAAACAGGAGTTAGGGGGTGCGGATTACGAGGAGGCGGGGTTCGGTCATTTCTTCGATGGCCCAGCGGATGCCCTCGCGGCCGAGGCCGCTGAGCTTGACGCCGCCGTAGGGCATGTGGTCGACGCGCCACGAGGGGATGTCGCCGATGACGACGCCACCGACTTCGAGGGTGTCCCATGCGCGGTGGGCTTTGTAGAGGTCGCGTGTGAAGATACCGGCCTGGAGGCCGTAGACGCTGTCGTTGACCTGGTCGAGTGCGGCGTCGAAGTCGCTGAACTTCGAGAGCACGGCGACGGGTCCGAACGCTTCCTTGGCGACGATGTCGAGGTGTTTCGGGACGTTCTCGAGGAGCGTGGCTTCGAGCATGGCGCCGTCGCGCTTGCCGCCGCACAGGAGCTTCCCACCGGCGTCGAGGGCCTCGTTGATCCAGCGTTCGAGGCGCTCGGCTTCGCTGAGGGCGATGAGCGGGCCGATGAAGGTGTCCTCGTCGCGCGGGTTGCCCATCTTGAGCTTCTTGGCAGCGGCGACGAGCGTGTCGCGGAACGCGTCGTAGATGCGCTCGTGGACGATGATGCGCTGGACGCTGATGCAGCTCTGGCCCGATTGGTAGAAGGCGCCGATGATGATGCGGCCGACGGCGTCGGTGATGTCAGCGTCTTCGTCGACGACACAGGCGGCGTTGCCGCCGAGCTCGAGGATGACCTTTTTGCGGCCGGCCTTGGCCTTGAGCGCCCAGCCGACGGCGGGTGAGCCGGTGAAGCTCAGCAGCTTGAGGCGGTCGTCGGTGGTGAACAGGTCAGCTTTGTCGCGTGGGCAGGGCAGGATGGAGAACGCGCCTTTGGGCAGGTCGCACTCGGCCAACGTCTCGCCGATGATGAGCGCGCCGATGGGCGTGGCGCTCGCGGGTTTTAATATGAAGGGGCAGCCGGCGGCGATCGCGGGGGCGACCTTGTGCGCGGCAAGGTTGAGCGGGAAGTTGAACGGCGAGATCAAGGAGCACGGCCCGATGGGGACGCGTTTCCACATGCCGGTGTAGCGCTCGGCGCGCGGCGTGCGGTCGAGGGGGATGACCT
>CAZCQN010000170.1:0-6672 GCA_964500825.1 uncultured Verrucomicrobiota bacterium
TCGTCGTGACCGGCACCGCCTCCGGCAAGACGCTCTGCTACGTCCTGCCGATCCTTGAAACGGTCGTGCGCGACCGGCAGAGCACGACGCTCATGCTCTTTCCGACCAAGGCGTTGTGCCAGGACCAGTTCCGGGGCCTGCATGCCGCGCTCACCGCCGCCGGGCTCGACGACGTGTTCGCCGGCGTCTACGACGGCGACACCCCGACCGCCTTGCGCCGCAAGCTGCGCGACAACGCGTCCGTCATCCTCACGAACCCCGAGATGCTTCACACGGCCCTCATGCCGCACCACGCCCGCTGGAGCGACTTCCTCTCGCGTCTGCGCCTCCTCGTTCTCGACGAGCTCCACGTCTACAGCGGCATCTTCGGCTCGAACATGACAAACGTGCTCCGGCGCTTCATCCGCCTCTGCCGCCACTACGGCTCGAATCCGCAGATCGTCGCCTGCTCAGCAACCATCGGCAACCCGCGCGAGCTTGGCGAACGCCTCATCGGCCGCGCCCTCCAGCTCATCGACGGCGACGGCAGCCCGCGCGGCAAGCGCACGTACGTCTTCTGGAACCCGCCGCGCATCCGGGCGACCGACTGGCGCTCGCGCCGCAGCGCCAACGTCGAAGCGCACGAGCTTATGGCGAAGCTCGTCGAGCGCGGCGTGCCCACGATCACGTTTTCCAAGGCGAAGATGACGGCCGAGATGATCTACCGCTACGTCCGCGAGACGCTGCGCGAGACCGGGCCCCAACAAATAGACAAGGTGTCGGCGTACCGTGGCGGTTACCTACCCCACGAACGCCGCGAGATCGAGCACCGCCTTTTTAGTGGTGAATTGCTCGGCGTAAGCACCACGCGCGCGCTCGAGCTCGGCATTGACGTCGGCGCACTCGAGGCAAGTATCATCGTCGGCTATCCGGGCACGCTCGCCAGCTTCTTCCAGCAGGCCGGCCGCGCCGGACGCCGCGACCGCGACGCCGTCGTCTTCCTCGTCGGCCTCGACACGACGGTGAACCAATACGTCATGAGCCACCCCGACTACCTGTTCGGGCGTGCCATCGAGCAGGCCGTCATCGACCCCGACAACCCGTTCGTGGTCCTCAGCCACCTCCGATGCACAACCCACGAGCTGCCCTTACCGTCGCGCGAGCTGGACTCGTTCGGGCCCCATGCCGCGACGGCGCTCGACGTCCTCGCGGGCAATTCCAAGGTAAAATCAATAGACAACGTTTGGTACCACGCGTCATCCGAGACGCCGCAGCACGAGATCTCGCTCCGATCGTATTCCGATGCGAACGTCGTCATCGAGGACGTCGGCACCGGCGCCGTTCTCGGCCAGGTTGACAAGCTCGATGCGCCGCCCATCCTCCACCCGGAAGCGATCTACATCCACCACGGCGACACGTACCGCGTGCTCGAGCTCGACCTCGACAAGAACGTCGCGCGCGTCAAGCGCGAAGAGGTTGATTACTACACGCAGGCGATCGGCGGCACCGACGTCCATCACGTCGACCACCGCCTGCGCGAAAAACCGTTCGGGACCGGCCGCGCCTACTGGGGCGAGGTGACCACGTACTTCCGAACCGGCATGTACGAGAAGATTCATTTCTACTCGCTCGACGCGATCTCGCGCCACGGCTTGAACCTGCCGACGTTCGCGCTCGACACGATGGCGTTCTGGATCGTGCCGCCCGAGGACCTGATGAACCAGGTGCGCCGGGCCGGCCTCGACGTGCACAGCGGCCTGCGCGGCATCGGTTACGCGACGCGCATGCTGCTGCCGCTCTTCATGACGTGCGACACGCTCGACTTCTCGCACTCGATCGGCAGCGTCAACTCGCCCTGGAACGCCATCTTCATTTACGAGCGATACCCGCACGGCCTCGGCTTCACCGAGAAGGCGTACGAGCTGCTCCACGACGTGATGCCCGCCGTGCTCGACACGATCAGACGCTGCACGTGCACGGACGGCTGCCCGTGCTGCGTCGGCAAACCGCTCCGGCAACACACGACGTGGAACATCGAGCGCGGCGAGGCATCGGTCCCGTCCAAGCGGTCGGCGGTGGTGATCCTCGACGGACTGCTTGGCGACGGCTCGAACCTCCGGAATGCCGACACGTACTCGCTCACCGACTCCAACGCCGACGAGAAACTGAAGCTCGAGCGCGCGCTTAGGCGTCGGCTCGAACGGATGCGCGAGCCGAACCTCTTCCACCCGATCGAGCCGCAGGTGCCGACGGCCTATCCCGAGCCGGAGCCTGAAGAATCGCTCGCCACACCCGACGTGGCCCAACGCGCCGAGCGCCGCCGCGTGTTCGACAGCGAGCTCCGGAAGCGCGTCGCCAAGCACGTCCCGTCGACGAAACTGCCCGCTCTGACGGGACGGCCCGACGTGCCGCACGGCATGAAGATGCGAAGCGCCAAGCCACCGTCCCATTGTCCCGGCGGCCCTGAAGTGCCAAAGGAAACGGAACCGGCAAAGCCAGATGCGGCCCGGCCCATCCCGTCGGGCGACACGCTCGCCGCCCGCGCCCGACGGATGAAGAAACGGCGCGACGTGCCGGAAGACGCATGTTTGACAAGGCCGCTTCCTGACGAGAGAATAGAGTTATGGACGTGACGACCTTCCTCGATCGTGTACGTGGCGAGGCGTTCTTCTCGCACCAGGTGGCGCACGTGAAAGTCTTGCCCGAGCGCGCGCCCGTCCACGGCGAGATCGACGGCGGCCTGCACCCTGCCGTCGAGAGCGCGCTGCGCCGCCAAGGGATCAACCTGCTCTACTGCCACCAGGCCGACGCGATCCAGAAGCTGCGCGCCGGCCACAACGTCGTCGTCGTTACCGGCACCGCGAGCGGCAAGACGCTCTGCTACAACATCCCCGTCGTCGAGAAGCTGATCGAGGACGGCTCGGCCACCATGCTCTTCATCTACCCGACCAAGGCGCTCGCGCAGGACCAGTTGCGCGGCCTCGGCGTGTTCCAGATGCCCGAGGACGAGGTGCAGTTCCTCGCCGGCACCTACGACGGCGACACGCCGCCCAACCTGCGGCGCCGGCTGCGCGACGGCGCGAACGTGATCCTCACCAACCCCGACATGCTCCACCAAGGCATCTTGCCGAACCACGCGCGCTGGAACCGCTTCTTCACGCACCTCAAGTATATCGTCATCGACGAGGTGCACGCGTACCGCGGCGTGTTCGGGTCGCACCTGGCGAACGTGCTTCGCCGCCTCGCCCGCATCTGCCGCCACTACGGCTCGACACCGCAGCTTGTCTGCTCGTCGGCCACGATCGGCAACCCGAAGGAGCACGCCGAGCGCATCGTCGGCCAACCGATGGAGCTCGTCGCCAACGACGGCTCGCCGCGCGGCCCGAAGCGGTTCGTCTTGTGGAACCCGCCGCCCATCTCGACCGCCGCACGCGGCAAGCCCGACCAGTGGCGCATCGGCGGCGACCGCCGCAGCCCGCTGTGGGAAGGCGTCCACCTCATGACATCGCTTGTCAAAGAAGGTGTCCAGACGATCGCCTTCGTCCAGACGCGCCTCGCCGCCGAGCTGCTCTTCAAGAACTCGCGCGACCTCCTCCGGCCTGTCTCGAAGCGGCTGGCCGAGTCGATCCACGCGTACCGCGGCGGCTACTTGCCCGAGGAGCGACGCGCCATTGAGCGCAAGCTCGTCAAGAAACAGATCCTCGGGGTGGCGAGCACGAACGCGCTCGAGCTCGGCATCGACATCGGCAGCCTCGACGCGTGCATCCTCGTCGGCTACCCCGGCACCATCGCGAGCCTCTGGCAGCAGGCCGGGCGCGCGGGCCGCGGTCTCGACGAGTCGGTCGCGTTCCTCGTCGGCCGGAACTCGCCCATCGACCAGTATCTCATGACCCATTCGGACTACCTCTTCGCGCAGAACCCCGAGCAGGCCGTCGTCGATCCCGACAATCCGCACATCGTCATCGGCCACATCAAGTGCGCCATGTACGAGCTGCCGCTCAACGACGCGGACGCCGCACTGTTCGGCCCCTATACGAGTGTGATCCTCGAGCTGCTCGAGGAAGAAGAGACGATCCGCCACATCGACGACCACTGGTACTGGGCGCGTAGCGAGTACCCGGCCGCCCAGGTGAACCTGCGCAACATCGCCGGCCCCGTCTACACAATCCAGGACGAGACCGAGGGCGTGATCGGCACGATGGACGAGATCAGCGCCCTGTCTCAACTCCACGACCACGCCGTCTACCTCCATGCGGCTGAGACGTACTTCGTCAACAAGCTCGACCTCGATCAGAAGATCGTCCAGGTCGAGAAACGCGACCTCGACTACTACACCCAGTCGGTCCAGGCCTCACAGATCCGGCTCGACGAGAAAGAAGAAGAAAGCACGTGGCGCGGCGCAACCGTCGGCTTCGGCGACGTCACCGTCACAACGACGATCCCGATGTTCAAGAAGATCCGGTTCGGCTCGCGCGACAGTCTCGGCTTCGAGCAGCTCGAGCTCCCGCCGCAGTCGCTCGAAACCGTCGCCATGTGGTTCAGCCCGCCCGACGAGCTGGTCAAAGCGCTTCAGGACCAGGAGTTGCTCGTCGGCCAGGCCCTGATCGGCATCGCCAACGTCCTCGTCGAGGTCGCGCCGTTCTTTGTCATGTGCGACACCCGCGACGTCGGCACAGTCGTCGATGCGAGCTGCCTCGGCCGCGACGCGCTTTTCCTGCACGACCGCTACCCGGGCGGCATGGGGTACGCGCGCCGCTGCCTCGACCGCATCGAGGAGCTCATGCAGACGATCGCGACGGTCATCCGCGAGTGCGGCTGCGAGGACGGCTGCCCGTCGTGCGTCGGCGCGCCCGTGACCCCGTTTGCCGCCACCGACCTCGACTCATCTGTCCGCGGCCGCATCCCGGACAAACAAGCCGCCCGCGTCCTGCTCGACATGCTGCTTGAGCACTGACTGGCGATTAAGGAGATCTGTCATGACAACGCGCTTCGTTCTCCTCGTTGCCCTCATCGCTGCCTTGCTCTGCGGCTGCGACACGTACACCTATCTGCTCGAGACCGTCATCTTCGAAGACGGGAGTGTCGAGCGGGCAATCGACTTCGCGCGTCAGCCGTACAAGGCCACGCAGGACGAGGCAGCGCAGCCAGCAGCATCCGTGGAGGTCGAGGGGCAAAGCGGCGAGCAGCCGGTTACCATCACACTGGTTGAGGACAACGACGCAGAGCCGACCGGCGGCGACGCCCTCGCACCGCAGGCGCCGCCCGAGCCGCTCGGATTCCCGCCCGTCTTCGTGATGCCGGACCAACGTCGATTCACCACCTTCGAGCTCGTCGAGAATGGCCTGCGCGGCACGTGGCGTTCGGACGGCACAATACACAGCGACGTCCGATGGTTCACGCCATCCCACAGCGCGGAACAAGTCTATTCCCTGAAGCCGTCCAACCCTCCAACACCCGAGTTTTTCCGCGAGGCCTTCAATGAAGGCCTCGTCCGGCTGGACGACCTCGTGCTCATCAAGACCATCACCTACAACGAGCACTTCCACGACTACTACAGCGGCGAGGAGTTCGACCTGTACGTCGACATGATCATAGACATCCTCGCCGACTTCGTGCTCGACGTGTTGCACGAGGACTTCGGCAACGAATACGACTTCACCCGATTCGACGAGTTTGTCAACGATGTCTGCGTCCCCCTCGTCAAGAAGTGGAAGCGGTTCTACGTCATGGAAGACAAGTACGACGACGAGCCGGGCGAGTTCTCGCTTGCGCCCGATGAGTTCTCGCGCTCGATTCACGCGGTAGAGGAAGTGCTCCTGGTGATCCAGTTGCTCCAGCTTGGCGTGGAGCTACCACTGGACTTCCCTGACATCGATCTGGAAGAGTACCTCGAGGAGTGGATGGCTGCGAAAGCGCACGAGCTGGTCACGCGCACGGCCGACGGCGCGCCATGGCCGAAGGCGGAAATTGAGGGCTACTTTTATGGTGAAGACGAGGACATCTCCCAGAGCCCGTTTCTCGAAAGCGCCGAGAGGCTCGCAGCACGACGCTACGGTCACCCCGACTTCTTCGTCAGGCACTTGCTGGGCCTCTACTCGTCGTTCGCGCTGACAACGGACCACCACAAGTTCGACGTCAGCCTCACGCTGCCATGGACCGTGATCCGTGTCGCGCCGCAGCCGAACACGCACCAGCCGATGGAGAACGGTTCCCTCGTCAGATGGCGTTTCAGTCAAGACGACATCTTCCCCGACGGCGTGCACCTCAGCCTGACCTGCGCCACGCCGATCGAGGAGGCGCAGAAGCGCGTGTTCGGAAATGCAGTCCTTCAGACGCGGGAAGAGCTCGAGGACTACCTCGTCTTGCTCCAGGACTTCTGCAGGGACGACCGTGACGCGATCCTCTCGAAGCTCCGCGAGTGTGTGGAGGAGCGGAGCCTCGTGCCGTTCCAGGAGTACGCGCGCGATCTGCTCCCGGAGGAATGGAGCCCGGAGGCCGACGAGCAGCCGCCGATCGGCACGCTGCTGCTGTTGCTCGAAGGTCTCGCGGCCGACTAGCTCGCCTGACCAACGGCTGACTTGACCCACACCCTCGTGCAGCACGAAGGCCGCCCGGCTCTGACAGATGCGGCCTAGCACGGTGCTGAAAAAGGCGTTTGACCCGACTTGTTGCAGGTCAAGGGCCGGAGGCCCG
>CAZCQN010000171.1:0-6664 GCA_964500825.1 uncultured Verrucomicrobiota bacterium
TGCATCGGCTGTGAGAAATGCGGGCTAGAGCATGCCGAGCTCCTCGAGCTTGGCGAGGAGGTTCTCCTTCGACATGAAGCCCTTGTGCCGGTACAGCTCCTTGGCCGAGGCGTCGAAGAAGATCTGCGTCGGAATGATCCACACGTCGTAGCGCTTGGGCAGGTAGCCGAACTCGTCCGTGTCGATGATGAGCACGTGGACGCGGCCTTCGAGCTCCTTGCTCAGCTCTTCGAGGACCGGCTTGATTAGCCGGCATGGGGCGCACGTGGTGCGGCCGAAATCGACGAGCACGGGCTTGCCGCTTGCCAGGGCGTCGTCGAGCGGGTTCTCATCGGCCAGCCCCTTCTGCGTTTCCATCCAGGCCTTGTTGCGGGTGATCGTGGCGGCGTCCTTGAGCGACTCGATGTAGGCGATCACCTCCACGCCCTGCTTGTCTCCGCGCACCTTCGGCCTGAGCTTCTCCTTGGCTTCCTCGAATGAGGAGTTGCCGGGCAACTGGTCCTTGAGCTTGTCATAGTAGACGCGGATTTCCTCGTCGGAGACGGTCACTTTGCTGACCACCTGGTCCCACAACAGGATGTGGACCAGTGCGTGTTCTTCGCGCTCGGGGTCCCCGCTTTGCTCCTCGATCGACTTCTTGTACTCGGGGTTCTCGGCGATCTTCTTGCGTTCCGCCTCACGCACCATCAGCATGCGCTCGATGTATTCTTCGAGGAACGCGTGCTTCTGGCGCTTGAACCTGAGCCGGTAATTCTCCGGATAAGACTCGAGCTTCGCGTTGAGGTCTGCCAGGGTGATCGTCTCGCCGTCGACCGTGGCCAGGACCGTCTCGGGCGGGAAGTCCTTCGCGGTCTGTCCCGCCGGGCCTGGCGTTGAAGTAACTGATCGGGTGAAGCCGCCGCGTGCCGCCACCACGATCAGGGCGGCGACGACCACGAGTGCAACGATTCCCAACCGCCACCATGCAAACGGCTTGCGGCGCCCGGTGGCACCCCCCGCCTCGTCTGGGTCCTGAGGGGGTCGTACTGGGGCTGGTCCTGTTGGCCTGTCCGCGTCCACTATGTGTGTCCTCCTGCTCCGTTTCGGCAGTCGTTAGTTTAGCATCTCCGCGCGTGATGCGCCACCTGGAGGTGCTTGGTTCCCTCCGCGTCCGTCATCATAGAACGGTTCCTCACCTAAGGAGTTCCTTGAGCTCGGCCGCCGACAGGACCTTGCCGGAGGCTTTGACCTGACCGTCGATGGCGAGCGCCGGGGTAACCATGACGCCGAACTTCATGATCTCACTGACATTTTTGACTTTCTCAAGCTCGTACTCGATGCCGAGCTCCTGCGCGGCCTGCTCGGCGTTGGCGGTCAGATTCTGGCACTTCGGGCAGCCGACGCCGAGAATCTGGATCGTCTTCATTCTTCGTGTCTCCTAACGGAAGAGTGCTCCGTATGCCAAGCCACACAAGGTGGCCATGACGACGACGAGTGAAACGTACACGGTTGTTTTCTTGGTTCCGATGACGCTGCGAATCACCAGCATGTTGGGCAACGACAACGCCGGGCCGGCCAACAGCAGCGCAAGCGCGGGGCCTTTGCCCATGCCATTGTCGATGAGGCCCTGAAGGATCGGCACCTCGGTCAGCGTGGCGAAATACATGAACGCGCCCGCGACCGACGCGAATAGGTTCGACCACACCGAGTTGCCGCCGACGGCGGCGCTGACCCACTCGGACGGGATGAGGCCCTCTCGCCCCGGCCGACCCAGAAGCGCGCCGGCGACGAGCACGCCGAAG
Source organism: uncultured Verrucomicrobiota bacterium (assembly GCA_964500825.1). Lineage (GTDB taxonomy): Bacteria > Auribacterota > JABMQX01 > JAFGEW01 > JAFGEW01 > CAYUZG01. The sequence continues at coordinate 1,782 of CAZCQN010000171.1, forward strand.
AGCAGCAGCGGCAGAATCTGCTTCGCCAGGCCCCACGAAGACGTGAACCACTCGCGCGACTCGTCGCCGCCGGTGGCTGTGATGACCGACAAGCCGACGACGCCCGCGGCAAAGGCCAGCATCGGCACATCGGGAAACAGCACCGCAAGCAGGGCGGCGGGGATTGCGGCCAGAAGAATCCTCCACCACGTCAGGCCGAACCACGCAACGAGAATCGCGGCGAATGCGACCGCGGCAACCGACGTGATGATCCACTTCGCCGACCAGACCGCGTGCCAGAGGCCCGTCGAGGAAGCCGGCCGGCCCCAGTTGGCGAACACGAGGACGGCGATCATCGCGGCAAAGAAGACCGCGTTCTGGCAGAGCGGACGGTGGACGTCGGGCTCCGGCATGACGGCCTGCGCGGCGGCCTTTTCGGTCTCCTCGCGGCGGAAGATGAGATGCATCAGCAGGCCGACGATGATGCTGAACGCGATGGCGCCGACGGCACGCGCGACGCCGAGCTCGATGCCCAGGACGCGCGCGGTCAGGATAATGGCGAGCACGTTGATGGCGGGACCCGAGTAGAGGAACGCGGTCGCGGGACCGAGGCCGGCGCCCATCCGGTAGATGCCGGCGAACAGCGGCAGCACGGTGCACGAGCAGACGGCCAGGATGCTGCCGGAGACGGACGCGACGCCGTAGGCCACCACCTTCTTCGCGCGCGCGCCGAGGTACTTCATCACGGACGCCTGGCTGACAAAGGCGGCGATGCCGCCCGCGATCAGGAACGCGGGCAGCAAGCAGAAGACGACGTGCTCGCGCGCGTACCATTTTGCGAGGGCGAACGCCTCGAGCAGCGCGTTGTCGAAGCGCGCGCGGCCCACGGGCAGGTAGAAGGCGGCGAAAAACACGGCCCCGATGACGGTGAGCGCCTTCCACTCCTTCTTCCAGTCCACGCCGCGGCCCTCGCCTACTTCGCCGCTTCGAGCTGGGCTTCGGCGTTCGCCTTGAGGACTGACTCGACGCAGCCGAAGAAGCTCAGGACGCACGGCACGCGCAGGCTGTAGAAGATCTGCGACCCGCGTCGCTCGTCCGCGACGATGCCCGCGCCCTTGAGCAGCGCCAGATGCTTGGAGACGGTCGATGGGTCGGCGCCGACCATGTCGGTCAGCTCGCAGACACAGTGCTCGCGCTTGCTCAGCTCACTAATAATGAAGAGGCGCGTTGGGTGGGCCATCGCCTTGATAATCCTGGCGCGGGCCTCGAATCGGGCTTGGGTCTTGGCGTTCATGGATGCACTCCTCATGGCCTTCTTGGTAATATGCCCAAATCGCCATGAAACGTCAACCGAATTCCTTCGGAATTCGACTTCATGCTACACGTGAGGTTTCTAACAAGCGTATTAGGCGTCTGTTAGTCCGCCACAGCTTGTGCGATTTCTTGGGGCCTTGCGAGACGCCAGTCTACACCCACTCGACCTTGCCGTCCTCGTTCTCGCCGTCCGGGCGGATGAACCGGCCGTCGTCCGTGGGGTTGTCTGGGTCTACGGCGTCGAGCCAGCCGGAGCGGGCGGCGGGCAGGTGGTCGAAGCGGGCCGCGTACGGCTTGATGTCGAGCAGGGGTGTGCCGTCGAGGATATCGAGGTCGGCCACGTGGAGGATGTTCTTCTCGATCCTGAGAAGACGTACAGAACTCAGGCCGATCGGGTTCGGCCGGCACGGGGCGCGGGTGGCGAACAGGCCGCGCCGAGCGGTGTCCATGAACGGCCTCACGAGCAAGTTGACCTGCGAGACGCGGTCGAACCAGTAGATGAGCCAGATCCGGTCGAAGCCGTCGAGGTCTTTCAAGCCTTCGGCATACTTCTCGAAGACCTCGACCGTCCCTTCCGCTCCCCCGGCGAACGTGGGCTGGATGGGCGTCCCCGCCGGCGTCGTGAACGGCGACCGAATCACGCCGATCGGCTTGAGCTTCATGTCTTCTCCTTACCCCGTGCGCCCCGTGTCCCCCGTGGTTTCTGGTTTTTCAACCACGGAGGACACGGGGCGCATGGGGTTGCTGTCGCCAGCATGCTGCCGTCATCGGGCGGCGCGGTGCAGGCCCAAGTAGGTCTATGGAAGCCCTTTGGGCTACGTGGTGATGTCTTGTTCCCTGCCAACCCAGGGCGTTGGTGCGCCCCTTCCGGGGCGCATGAACCCTGGGCTTTTCTATCAAGCCCCTTCGGGGCAGGCACCGTCCGGACGGTGGCTAGGCTTTCTCAATAGGCCCTTCAGGCGGTGGCAAGACCCATCGCAGCCTGTATCCGCTTACCCCCGTGCTCTCCGTGTTCCCCGTGGTTTGTTCTTCGCGAAGATTGCGTGGTCGAGCGTGCCGTAGGCGGTGAACGACGGCTTGAGCGTGAGCCAGATCGTCAGGGTGATCGTCAGCGTGATGCCGACGAGGATGGCGATCATGATGGCGATCTGGTACTTGATCGCCGTCATCGGGTTCGCCCCGCCGATGATGACGCCCGTCATCATGCCCGGCAGCGCGACGAGGCCGATCGTGGCGATGGCGGCCACGCTCGGCGCGAGCGCGGCAACGACGGCGTTGCGGTAGAACGGCCGGACCGCCTCGTGAAGGCGTGCGCCCTGGCCGAGCGAGTGAAGGAACGCCTTCTCGCTGGTGCGGATCCCGCTGTAGAAATCCCTGAGGCCGATGATGCCTGTCCGGAGGCAGTTGCCCAGGATCATGCCGGCGATTGGGATGGCGTACTGCGCCTCGAGCAGGTTGGGCTGCTGAAGAATCACCCCCAGGAAGAAGAACAGCGGCACGATCGTCCCGACGAGCAAGCCGGCAAGAACCGGCAGAAGGAACCGTCCCAGCCTCAGCCCGGAGCCGCGCAAGATCGAGAAGTCGGCCACGACGAGCATGACGACGAGCCACGCGGCAACCAGCCACGGGCTGTTCGCCCTGAACACGAACTGCAGATACACGCCGACGAAGAGGAGCTGGACCGTCATCCGCACGACGGCCAGCGCTGTCCTGCCGAGCATCGGGATGCGGTACCATAGAAGCAGGCCGAACGGGATGATCAGGAGCGCGTAGGCGAGCGCAAGCTGCGGAAACCCGATATCGACTGTCCGGATGGCCATCATGCGGAACCCTCCGGTTCTTCGCCGTTGGGGCCGCCGGGCAGCTCGACGAGCTGGCCGGAGAAGCTGAGGCCCTCCGGATTGTGCGAGACGGACAGGACGGTCAGGTCAGCGCGCGAGCGGAAGAAGTCGGCGATCGCTTTCTCCGAGGTTTTGTCGAGGGCCGACGATGCCTCGTCGAGCAGGATGATGCGGCGGTCGAGCAGCACGGCCGAAACGATGGCGACGCGCTGCTTCTCGCCGGCCGAGAGCGTGGTGACGTCGTCGCCGAGCAGGCTGCGCGGCAGGAGGAATTCCCCAAAGAACTCGTCGACGCGGGCGAGGTTGTCGCGCAGGTCGGCGTTCGCGTGGTAGGCGAACGGGCGTTCGAGGACGTCGCGGACCGTGCCGTCGCCAAGCTCGGGCTCCTGGGCGACGTAGGCGAGTTCTCTGCGCAGGTGCCAGACCGACCGCGCCGTCAGCGCCTCGCCATTAATACGAATGGCGCCGGCGTCAGGCACGACGAAGCCGAGGATGCAGCGCAGGACGGTCGTCTTGCCCGAGCCGGACCGGCCCGTCAGCGTCGCCTTCTCGCCCACCCCGAGCCGCAGCGAAAACCCGCCGAGGACGGCCCTCCCCCCGAACCCCACGGTCAGCGCGTCGATTTCGATCGCAGCGTGATCGTCCATACCGGCCGAGACAGTAGCATTGCGTCCCACAAATGGCCAACACAAGGACAGGTCACCGTTGTCGTCGTATCGTAGAGCATCAAGCAGCAGGAGCGGCCAGGCGTTTGTGGTCATCAACGCAACGGCTTGACGGCGCGATGTAGGGCGGGTCGCCCTCGGCCCGCCGAAGGTCCGCCGGCGCCCCGGCGGCTGCCGGAGGCGCGACACCCCGTGGTGCTGGCTACGTGTCTCGCCGCTCCGCGGCTTCCTTCTTCGCCAAGGTTTCGAAGAGAAGACGGCGGGCCCAGGGGGACCCGCCCTACATCGCTCGCGCGTGCGGACGTCACCGCGTGTCAGGATAGATGCTTGATGAGCATCAACGCCTCTGCTCTTGATAGGCCAGTCCTTTAGGGCTGGTTCAGGCCATACCGACCGTTCCCCTTGAGGGCGTTTCAACGTCCTTGCCATCTTGGCTTAAGCCCTCGTCGAGAAGGCGCGCTGGAAGCGCGGGCGTTGAAACGGGCTCCAGGAATGTGTGTTGTGCCGCGTTGGACCAGCCCTAAAGGACTGGCCTATGCAGGACAGAACAAGCCCGCTGAAGCGGGCTCCTAATGCCGCCAGCCGGACCGGCGCAGGCTGCGAGATCCGCAATGACTCGCTGTCGACCATTACGGTCGCCTACGTGCTGACGTTCACGCCGCAATAGCAGCGCTTCTGTTGCCCCTTCGGGGCTCGAATTGCCTTTGCCCTCGTTGCGAACCCGGGCCCGGCGCCCCGGGGCTATGCTCCATCGGGCCTTCGGCCCTGGAAGAACGGCAACTCAAGCACAGGCGCTCCGTAGCAGCCGGCTAGGCGCGGGCGGCGAGGTCGGAGCAGCCGGGGGCGTCGGCTTCGTTTCGGGCGAGGTCGATGATCCACTCAGGCAAGCTGCCGCCCGCGTCCTCGATGGCCAGCGCCCAGAGCTCGCCGACGACGTCGGGATTCTTTGCGGCGACGTTGCCCGCGAACGGGTCGGCGGCCTCGAGGTCGCGCAGCAGGACGCCTGACCCATCTGCCTTGCAGTTGAGCCACCACCTATCGGTAATGACGGTTTCTGTTGAACCCCACCCTACCGTGACGTGAT
>CAZCQN010000172.1:0-6510 GCA_964500825.1 uncultured Verrucomicrobiota bacterium
GCGGTACTCCCCGGTCAAGACGCCCTCGAATCGGAACCGGCCGTCCTCGTCGGCGCGAGTCGTTCTGCGCACGTGGACCGGACCGGATGACCATACCTCGACGGTGGCGCCGGCCACGGGTGTGTCCTCGGCATCCACGACGCTGCCGGCGATCACGCCGCGTTCCAGGCGCGTGAGAGTCACGTTGCACGCCGGGGGTGCTGCGCCTGCCTCGATGGTGACAACCGCGTTCATCGTCGCGCTGGTGCACTCGTTGTGGACCCCGTTCACGTCCCATGTACCGGGACTGAGGCCGGAGAGCTGGTACGTACCGTCCGCGGCCGTCGACGCCCGCTTCGCGCCCGGCCTGTTCCCGATTCTCATCGGGCCTGCGGGTCCTCCACTGTCCGCCGACTCAGACGGCTGATGCTCAACGGCGAAGACGGTTGCGTTCGGGATCGGTGCCCCGTCGCCGTCGAGAACCTTGCCGCGAAGCGTCACACCACGCTTGAGGACGACTTCCAGCTCCTTCTGTTTCGTGTCGTCAGGGATCACGACGTCGTCGAGCCGGGCCGTTGCGAACTCGCCGTGGGCAACCCAAACCGTGTACGGAGTACCTGTTTTCAGCTTAGTCTGTTCCCTGCCCGGACGGCCCTCAGGCGCCACGATCTTCCCGGCGCCGTCGGTTGCGCCGATTATGTTCCGCCAGATCATCCCGTCGGCAGCGCCGTCTTCGGAGAGGGACAGCATGGCGCCCTGGACCGGCCGGCCCGCCTCGTCGAGGACGCGCCCGACGATGCGCGGCGCGGTTGACGCTGCCAGCAGGTTGCTGATCTTGAAGTCGACGCCGGTGACGCTCTGCCCCGGCCCGATCAAGAGGCGTGTGGCGTACGGCGCCCTTTCCAAGTAACGCACGCGGTAACCGGGCGCGATGCCAACCTCCCCCGGCGGCAGGCCCGACAACACGTAGCAGCCCTCGTCATCGGTCTTGACCTGCACGGCGAACCGCGTCTGCGTGGTCGCGCTCACGGGCACGTGTGCGAGCGGCTTGCCGGTCGCCTCGTCGAGGAGGCGGCCCGAGATCGTCACGCCCTTCTCGAGCAGCACCTCGATGCCGTCGAGGTCCTCGTCGACGACGCGTATCTCGTGCTGGGCGACGAGCCCGTCGTGCGTCACGAAGAGGCGCGTTCGGCCGGACGAGAAACCCTCAAGGGCGAAGCTCCCATCGGACTTCGAAACCTCGCGGTCCCCGGGGACGCGCGTTTCGGCGCCGAGGCGGATGATCCAGGCCCCTTCGAGCGGCCGGCGCGTCGCGGCGTCGAGCACGCGCCCCGAGACGCGGAAGCCCTTCGTCAACGTGAGCTCGAAACGGCCGTCTCGCCACTGCGCGCTGCTCAAGTCGGCCGCGGCGTAGCCGGGAGCCGAGACACGCGCGTGGGACATGGCCTGGGACGGTGCCGCAAACGAGCCGTCCTCGCCTGTCGTTGCGACGTACGTCATGCAGTCGACCGTGGCGCCCGCAACCGGTTGGCCGGTCTCGTCGATCACCCTTCCCTCGACGAGGCCGGTCGGCACCATGCGGATCTCGATGTCGCGCTCTCCCTGACCCGGTTCGGCCAAGAGGAGGCCGTCGGTTGTGGGCGACATGAGCCCCTCCCTGCAGCACCACACGTACGCCGTGCCTCGCGGCAGGCCCGTGAACTCGAAGCGGCCGCGTTCGTCCGCACGGCATCGCCAGAAGCGCACCTGATTGGTCGGCGAATCGACCACATTGATGTTGGTGAACATGACCTCGGCGCCGGGGATGGGATTCCCGTCGGCGTCAACGACTCGGCCGGCCAGCGTACAGCCGTCGTCCCACGGCTCGCCGGCGAAGACAGCGCAGTGCGCGAGCACGAGTGCCATGGTAAGGAGCGTCAGGAAGCGGAGATGAGCGCACAGAATCGCCGTGGAGCGCATCGTGTTTCCTTCCTGACGGCAACGCCATCCCGGGCCGACACCGCGATGCATGAACAGGATCTCGCTCGGAATGACAGCCGTCTCGCCGAAGTCCGAAGTTCTCTGCGGGGACCCAGCCCCTCTGGCTCCCTAACATATGCTACTCCGCCTGACCCGGCCGGTCAACGGTTCGGGCGCAGCGCGCTCAACGAAACGCGTCGGGGGTCTCGAGGCGGATACATGCAACTCCGGAATCTCGAGCAGCCAGGGTGTCAACTGCCCGCGCCCTCGAGGACGATCAGGATTTCCGAGCCTTGGATGGCTTCGCCATTGGGCTGCACGTCCTTTGTCTCATAGCCAAGGGCGGAGACGGAGAGTCTCTCGACACTCGTCATGAGGGCGGCGAACTTGCCGCTGGGGCTATGATAGGTTGCCCACCAGAAGTTGATTGGGCATTCAACTTTGAACTGCGTGATGGGCTTGCCGTCCACGTCCACGACGCGACCGTGGATGAGCCCATCCTTGGGCGACGTGCCGGATCGGGCGGTGATGACGATATCCGAGGCCCCGATCTTGGCGTTCTCGATGCTGCCGGCGTAGCCGTCCCCGCGCTCGGCGGAGAGCCTGTACTCGGCCTCGGGCACGGAGTCGAAGCGGAACAAGCCCTGAGCATCCGTCCAGACCGAGCGCGATATCCGGAGCGGCTCATGGCATTGGGCCTCGACTTCGGCGTGCGGCAGCGGGGCACCGTTCTCGTCGGCCACGGTGCCTTCTATCGAGCCGGTTCTGAGCAAGCGGGCCGTGAAGTCACGCTCGGCTACCGGCTTCTCGTCCTCAACCTGGATCTGGTACGGGCCGTTGGTGGGCAAACACTTCTGGGGGAAGATGCCAACCACCCAGGTTCCCCGCGCCAGGCCCGGCATCTCATACGTGCCGTCCTGGTTTGTTACGGCGCCGAGTACCCGAGGGGCACCGCCCAACGCCTTCGGACGCAGCTTGTGGTCCTCGACGATGGCCTGCTCCGTTGCACATGCCAGGATGGCGACATCGGCGATCGGTTGGCCGTCGAGGCCGCGGACCGTGCCCGTCATACGGGCGCCGTTCTGGAGCGTGACGGTGAGCTGCTTGACCGACGTCTCCCCGGGGATCAGGACGTTCTCAAGACGCTTGGGGGCCAGCAGCGGCCCGAGAACCTCGATCGTGTATGGCTTGTCGGTCTCCAGTGCGAGCGGTTGGCCGGAGTACGTCATTGTCGCCGTGGAGAAGTCGCCTGTGATGTCAGTTAGAAGCATGAACTGTAACGAATCCGGCTCCTCAGGACCCAGGAAGAAGAGCATTGCGGAAGGCACAGGATCGCCGTTGTCATCGACGACACGCCCGGTGATGCGCGGGACCGACTGCGGATCGGGCGGCGCGTCGATCTGGAAGTCAACTCCAGCGACGAGCTCGCCCGGCTCGACGTGGGCGCAGACACAGCCGTAGAAGTTCTCGCCGCCCGTCCTGAACTGATCCGGGACCACATTCATGTTGCAGGAGAGAACTCCGGTGATGCGGTAGCGGCCGTCCGGTCCTGTGGTCGTCTGACGGGCGAACAGCCATCGCCTGGACGGGTCGATTCCCCAGAGGCTGACGGGAACGCCCTCGAGCGGCTGTCCAGTCTCCTTGTCGGTGATCCGGCCTTCGATCGTGCCGCCTTTGTCGAGGAGGATGTCGGCAGCGTCAAGCGACTTGCCGTCGTAGAGGTCGAACGTTACCTTGGCGATCAGATCGTCTTTCCAGACAAGCACCTCGGTCCTGGTTGGGTGCAGTTGATCGAGCCGGTAGCGGCCGTTCGGGCCGGACGCGGTCTTGGCGCGCCCGCCGAAGCGGAACAGCAACGCGCCCTCAACGGGCTTGCCGGTCGCCGCATCGAGCACGCGTCCGGAGACGACGATGCCCTTCGTGAGCGTGATCGTCCACGGCTCGTCCGCATCGGGTTGATAGTCCCCCGGACAGCGGCGATACCCGGGCGCCGTCACACCCGCGTGCTGAGCCACGGCGGCGGGGATCTTGAACGAACCGTCCGTGGCCGTCACGGTCACGTAGGTCCCAGTGCTAACTTCAGCTCCGGCAACGGGGCTGCCCGACTCGTCCGCGACGGTGCCGGAAACGAGCTCGGGCCGTTCCATGCAGACCTCGACGCCCTCCTTCGCACCGCCGCTGCGCGGGAACAGCAAAGAACCGACGTAGCCGTCGCCATTCCTGCTCCGGGCGAAAAGCCCCTCCTTGAGGAACACGACGTTGTTCACTCCAGGGCCCAGGCCGTGCAGCTTGAATGATCCATCGGCCGCGGACATCGTCTCCCACCGAACCTCAGTCCCCAACGGGCCATCTGCGAGAGACCAGTTCCACGCAACGACCTTGACGCCATGGAGGGGCTTGCCGTCCTCGTCGACGACGCGTCCGGAGAACACGTTGCCCTCGGCCCCGGCGTCCGAGACACGTAGACAGAACGGCGCGACCAGCAGCGAGAACACAACGGCGAGCCACAACGTGCCTGACTTCATGGCTCCTCCCTTGGGCGCGGGGTCACGCCGATTGCCCAGAGGAAACAGGGGCAGGGCCGTGCTCCCGAATCCCAACTGACATCGTGGCACAAGTCTGGCACGGGACTGCCGATGCGTCAACCCCGAGTCGGCCTACTTGAACGCGTCGGGGGTCTCGAGGCGGATGGCGTTGAAGGCGGTGTGGACGTCGCGCAGGTGGGCGAGCGTGCCGAGGAAGACGGAGAGCATGCCGAGGGTGAAGACGATGATGTCGACGGCGGCCAACGCCCGGCTGCCGACGACCATGTTGAGCGCAATGAGGAACGAGGTGAGAAGGAACAGGGCGATGGCGAGGTAGTGGAAGAGGATCGCGCGGCGCACGTGGCGGAGGCGTCGAGCAAGTCGCGCGATCTGACGGGCGAGGTTCGCCCTGCGCTCATCGGCGACGGCGGGTGCGCCGGCCTCGAGGCCGCGGCGCTCGGCGTTGAGCGCGCGCATGCGAGCCGCGAGCGTCGAGAACTTGTTGTGCAAGCTCAACAGCAGCAGGGCGGCGGCATTGATCATGAACGCGGGCGTGAGCATCCGGCCGATGATGACGGTGGTCGATTCGGGGTCGATGACGGCCACGACGCATCTCTCCTCGCTGTGTGTGCGCAGGTTGTTACACACCGCGGCTCAAGTCAAGGCTTGGCGTTCGTGCTCCCCTACTCGACGTCCAAGGGCGGGACGTCGGGGTGCGGCGTGACGTGCGGCGGGGGGACTTCTTCTTCGATGACGCGCATGGTGCGCCACTTGCCGCTGAGGAACCGGAAGAGCATCACGAGGGAAAGCGTGATGACGCAGGCCGCTGCCAGGGCCCACAGCCGGTAAACGGTGGCGTGGCCGGTGGTGTACAGGACCCAACTCGGCACGGCGACGATGCCGTAGGCGATCGCCGTCGTCGCGATGAGGGGGAAACGCGTGTCGCCCGCGCCGCGAAGGGCCGACACAAGGGTGATGGTGAAGCCGTCGAATACCGTGTAGAGGGCGACGAACCGCAGCAGCACGATGGTTATCGGCGCGTAGGTGCAGAAGTCCGCGGGGTCGGCGTTCAGCGCGAGCGGGGCGAGAAAGACGCGCGGCAGCAGCACGTAGCATGCCGCGAGTGTGCCCATGTACAGCGTCACCACGTGGAGGCCGGACCAGACGGTGGAAGCGGCCGTGTCGGGGCGGCGCTCGCCCTGACGCCGGCCGACGAGCGAGGAGATGGCGACGCCCATGCCGAACATCGGCATGAACGCGAGGTTGTTGATGGTGAAGGCGGCAGTCGTCGCCTTGAGCTGAGTGCTGCCCAGCCTGCCGATGAAGGCCAGGAACGTGGCCCATACGAGCACCTCGAGCATGCCAGTGAGGCCCGCCGGGGAGCCGAACCGCATGAGACGCAGGAACAGGTCCTTGTCGAGCCGGAAGCCGGAGAGGATGCCGAACTTCGCCCGATGCGTGCGCCGCAGTATGAGCAGCAGGTAGGTGAGCGCGCCGACGCCGTTGGCGGTGACGGTGGCCCACGCCGCACCGGCAATCCCCATCTCGGGGAAGCCGAGCCGGCCAAAGATCCACAGGTAGTTGAGGGTGACGTTGACGACGACCGACAACGCGGTGACCAGCATGACGGTGATCGTGTTGCCGCGCCCGGTGAAGAACGACGCGAGCGCGGCGGAAAGCACCATGAAGCCGGCGCCGCCGACGGTGATGCGGAAATAGGTCGTCTCGTGCCCGCGCACTTCGGCGCCGTGGCCGATCAGGTCGAACAGCGGCCGGGCAAACGCCGCCACCGTGAGGAAGACGGCCGTGGCGGCGAGCGCAAAGAATGCGCCTTGCCAGACGGCGACGCCGACGCGACGAGACATGCCGGCACCCATGTACTGGGCGACAAACGTGTTGCAGTACGCGGCCGTGTCCATGAACAGCACGATGACTGTGAAGCTCATGACGCCCGCCTGCGCCGAGGCGGCCATCGTGTCGCCCGAATACCACGCGAGGAACGTGCGGTCGACGAACAACTGAATGCTCCGGACGCCCATGCTCAAGA
>CAZCQN010000173.1:0-6348 GCA_964500825.1 uncultured Verrucomicrobiota bacterium
TCGCAAGGGCTTGAAGGGGCACGGCGGCCGGGTGTTTCGCCGCAAGTCGATATAGACACGGTCGGATCTCCGCGAAGGCGGAGATCAGGAGAACTCATGACGAGGCGCACACCGAGAGCGCGTCGCGGCCGGCGCGTGGGCCGATGCGGGCCGTGATCCAGCGCGTGAGCCAAGCCGCCGTCGACGTCGGCTCTCGTCGGACGGGCGAGATCAGCCCGGGGCTGCTCGTGCTGCTCGGCGTACACCGGGACGACACGGAGGCCGGGGCCGACAAGCTGGCGGCCAAGCTCGTCGAGCTGCGCTGCTTCACCGACGACGCGGGCAAGATGAACCTGTCGTGCCGCGACGTGGATGGCGAAATCCTCGTCGTGTCGCAGTTCACGCTGTACGGCGACTGCCGCAAAGGGCGGCGGCCGAGCTACACGGACGCGGCGCCGCCCGAGAAGGCGAACGCGCTCTACGAGCGTTTTATCGATGCGCTCAGGCGCCTCGGCGTGCGCAAGGTGGCCACGGGCGAGTTCGGCGCGATGATGTCCGTCTCGCTCGTCAACGACGGCCCGGTCACGCTGATTGTCGATGTGTAGGGACAGCCACAGTGCAAGAGGCATCGCGCGACGCGCTGTCGTCGTCGTGACGCTGTGCGCTGCGTGCGGCGTCGCGGCCGGCGCGTCGGCGGCGACGGTCCAGAGCTACAACATGCAGTTCGTGGTCGGCGCGCCCGACGTGCAGTACGCGAGCGAGCTGGCGCAGTTGTGCGAGCGGATCCACGAGTCGGCGCTGAGGCGGCTGGGCACGAGGGGGCTCTGGGACGGGCAGGCGACGGTCTGGGTGGCGAAGCGCACGGTCGAGGGCGAAGAGGGCCCGGAGTCGCTCTGGCAGGTGAGCGTCAGCCGCGGCGGCGTCACGAAATCGGCTGAGAATCTGTGGTTCGGCCAAATTGAAGCGGCGCTGCGACGGGCCGTCTGCTACCACGTGCTGTGGGAGATCGCGCAGAGCTCGGCGACGAGACACGGCGCCACCCTGCGCGGTCGCTCGGTTCCGTTCTGGCTCTACGCGGGCCTGGCCGAGTCGCTCGAGACGAGCGGCCGGCTCGACCTGTACGTCAACACCGGCGCCGCGATCGACGAGAAGCGGTCGTTCCTGCTCGAGGACCTGTTTGCCCACGACGCCACGTTTGAGAGCGACGAGCAGCGCGGCGTCTTCCTCCAGCAGGCCGTGACGGTCGTGGACTTCCTGCTCGACGCCACGCGCGGGCCGGAGCGCGTCCGGCACTCGATCGAGCACCTGTGGCGACGCAGCGGTTTCACGTTCTCGCTGCGCTGGGAGTTCGGCGACCTGTTCCCGACGCTCGAGACGATGGCGGCTGAGTGGGAGCAGTACGTGCGCGATCGACCCTCGCACATGCTGACCGAGCAGCGGCTGACGCTCGCGGAGACCGACGCGGCGCTTGCCGAGATCCTCGTCGTGAAGATCCCCGTCATCGACGACGAGACAATCGAGCAATCGACACTCGAGACCGACCTCGACGGCCTCTCGACGCACGAGAACCGCCAGGTCGTGCAGACTATCTGCGCGGCGAAGCGGGTCGAGCTTTTCGAGCTGATGCTCCGAAGCGCGCCGGAGTTCAAGCCGGCCCTCGAGGCGTACAGCCGCTCGCTCGACGCGATCCTCGCGGGGCGCCGGCGCCGGTTCCGGCGGTGGTACAAGCGGGCGCAGCGCGAGCACGCGGCCGTGCGCGCGCTGCCGTATTTCGGCACGGGCGAGGAGGAGTGATGCGGCTGCTTGTGACGAACGACGATGGCGTGCACGCGCCGGGGCTCGAAGCGCTCGTCGAGGCGCTCTCGCCGCTCGGCGAGGTGATTGTCGTTGCGCCCGACCGCGAGCGGAGCGCGACCGCGCACGCGATCACGCTGCACAAGCCGCTGCGCGTCGAGAAAGTGAGCCGCAACGGCGCGTTCTACGGCCACGCGGTCAGCGGCACCCCGGTCGACTGCGTCAAGCTCGCGCTCGTGTCGCTGCTCAACGAGCCGCCCGATTTCGTTGTCGCCGGTATCAACCCGGGGACGAACGTCGGCACGAACGCGATCTACTCAGGCACCGTGTCGGCCGCGGTTGAGGGCGCGATGAACCGCGTCACGTCGCTCGCCATCAGCATTGACAGCACCGATGATCCGGACTACACCGCCGCGGCCAAGTTCGCTGCTCGGTTTCTCCGGTCCCTGGTGGCGAACGAGTGCCCACCAGGGATGCTGTTCAGCATCAACCTGCCCGACCTGCCGGGCGACGAGATCCGCGGCGTGCGCATCACGCGTCAGGGCCGGCTCATGTTTCGTGAGGAGTTCCACGAGCGCACCGATCCGCAGCGGCGCCGCTACTACTGGCTCGGCGGCGAGCTGCCCGAGTTCGACGAGGCGGACGAGGCGTCCGGCGACGATACGTCCGGCGCGGACACCGACAGCACCGCCGTGCGCGAAGGCTACATCTCCGTCACACCCATCCACTACGACCTGACCGACTACGCGGCCATCGAGCGCGTCCGGTCCTGGTCGTTCGAGTAGCGGCCGGCCGGGCAGCGAGCGCCGACGAGGAGACTGCCGACTGTGGATGCACGCTCGATTCGGCTCGAGATCGACAAGTGCACCAAGTGCGGCAAGTGCCTATCGGTTTGCCCGTCGTACATCGAGACGCGCGACGAGGTGCGCGTGGCGCGGGGCCGGATCGCGCTGTTCGACGCGCTTGCCGAGGGGCGATTGTCATACACGCCTCGTATGGCCGAGGCGGTGCAGTCGTGCCTCGGGTGCTTGCGATGCGCGTCCGTGTGCCCGAACGAGGTCGAGTACTTCCGCCTGCTCACGGAGCTCAAGCGGCGGATGCCGCGCGTGGCGCCGCTGACGTGGTGGAACAAGCTCGTGTTTCGCTGGGCGCTCACGCGGCGGCGCGTGATGGATGCGCTCGTGCGTGCGGCCTCGTTGTTTCAGCGTTTGCTGCCGAAGGGCAAGGGGTTGACGCGCCACTTGCCGCTGCTGTTTAGGGGTGGGCGGCGGCTGCCCGAGCTCTCCAAGCGGACGGCGCTCCAGAAACACGGCACGGACCGCACGCCCGACGAGGGGGCGACGCAAGCGGTCTACTTCTTCCCCGGCTGCATGACGAATTACGCGTACGCGCACGTGGCCGACTCGATCATCAACGTGCTTGGGCACTTCGGCTTCGACGTGATCGTGCCGCGCGGCCAGGTCTGCTGCGGCACGCCGGTGCTGTCGCTCGGCGGGGAGGCGGAGCCGTTCTCGTCGAGGGTGTACGACTTCGCCGAATTCCTCGACCGCTTCGTCGACTTCCCGTCGGTCGGCATCCCGACGAGAGTCGTGTACCATGACCCATGCCACCTGCGGTTCGGCCAGCAGATCGCCGACGCGCCGCGACGGCTCCTCAGTGCGGCCGCGCAGTACGAGGAGGTCGAGGGCGCCGACGCCTGCTGCGGGATGGCCGGGCTGTTCAGCGTGCACCACTACGCGCTCGCGACGCGGATCGCGCGGCGCAAGACCGAATCGCTGCGCGGGACGCACGCCGAGCTGCTGGTGACCGAGTGCCCGGGCTGCGTCTCGCAGTTGCGCGACCGGCTGGCGGCCGACGGCGTCGAGCTCGACGTGAAGCACCTGGCCGAGCTGCTTGAGCAGGCGCTCGGGCTCACGCGTGCGGCAGAGCAATGACGGTTCGGATCGACGACGAGGCGAAGACGATCTCGCTCGGCGTGCGCGACCTGGCGAGCGACGAGGCTCTGTGCGGCAGCATCTCGGCTGAGGGGATGCCGGCGGCCCGGGCCGCGCTTGGCTGTGAAGCGCACAAGGCGCATCAGGACGCGCGCGTCAGAACGCACAGGACGTACCGGAGCGAGCAGAGGCTTCGTCATACCTTTCCCTTCGACGGCTGGACGGTCACGGTGCAGGGGCGCATCGACGGCCTGTACGAGCGTCGCGGCCGCACCGTGATCGAGGAGGTCAAGAGCGTCGATTCGCTCGAGCGCGCCGCCGAGAAGCTCGGAACGGGCGGTTACGGCGTGTGGCTGCGGCAGCTTCGGATCTACATGCTGCTGTTCGGGCGGGAGTCGGGCAAGCCGACGGACGGATTCCTCGTGCTCGTCGAGCTCCGGAGCGGCGAAACGCGGCGCGTGCCCGTCGAGCTCGACGAGGCCGCGCTCGAGCAGGCGATCGCCGCGCGGCTGCGGCGCGTCATCGACGAGCACGAGGCGCGTCGCGCCTGGCACGAGCGGCTGGCAACACTCGCGGCCGGGGTGCCGTTTCCGTTCGAGTCGATGCGGCCGTATCAAGACGAGATGATCCGGCGCATCGAGGCGGCGCTCGCCTCGCGCACGCACCTGCTTGTCTCGGCGCCGACCGGCATCGGCAAGACGGCGGCGGCGCTTTGGCCCACGCTGCGGTTCGCCATGCAGCAGGGCCTCCGCGTCTTCTTTCTCACCTCAAAGACGACGCAGCAGCTTCTCGTCGTCGAGACGCTGCGCCGGATGCGGCTGGCCGGCGAGGGGTTCGTGGCGCTCCACTTGCGTGCGCGCGAGAAGATGTGCGCGAACGACGTCTACTTCTGTCATCCCGAGTTCTGCCGCTTCGCGCGCGGCTACTACGAGCGGCTCGCGAAATCGACGGCGCTCGAGGACCTCGCCGCGCTCGGCATCATCACGCCGGAGGACTGCATTGATCGAGCCGTCGAGGACACGCTGTGCCCGTTCGAGCTCGCGCTCGACGCGTCGCTCGGCGCCGACGTGATCGTGTGCGACTACAACTACGTGTTCGATCCGGCCGTGTACCTGCGGCGCTTCTTCCTCGAACGGCGCTACGACGACACGGTGCTGATCGTCGACGAGGCGCACAACCTCTACCAGCGCGGGCGCGACTACTACTCGCCCGAGCTGCACCGGGCGAGCCTGCGCGAGGCGATGGCGCTCGCGGCGCGCTCGGACGCGCCCGTGCTGCGCCGGCTGGGAGCGTGGTGCGAGGCCGTCGATGACGCGCTCGTCGAGCTCTCGCGCCGCAGCGATGACGAGCACGGCCGCGAGCAGGAGTATCTCGTCGAGCCCGAGACGGACTTCTTCGGCAAGCAGCAGGCGTTGCTTGACGACATCATCGTCGAGTACGCCGCGCACTGCCGGGCGACGGCGAGCCTCGGGCCGAACGATCCGCTGCGCGAGCTGTTCTACGCCCACATCGCGTTCAACAACGTGCTTCAGCTCGGCGGCGACGAGTTCTCGACGATCTGGGATGCAACGGGCGGCGGAACGCTCAAGATCCTTTGCAAGGATCCGGCGCGCCAGCTCGGCGAGCGGCTCGACGGGTGCTACGCGGCGTTCGGCATGTCGGCCACGCTCGTGCCGCTGACGTTTTACCGCGACGTGCTCGGCTTCGACCGCGACCGCACGCGGCTTGTGTTGCTGCCGTCGCCGTTCCCGAAGGAGCACAGGCGAGTGCTTGTCGCGCCGGGCATCTCGACGAGATACCGTGACCGCCCGCGTTCCTACGAGCCGATCGCGCGGCTCATCGAGCAGGTGGTGGCGGCGAGGCGGGGCAACTACTTCGCGTTTTTCCCGAGCTTCGATTACCTCGAGGCGGTCGCGCCGCACCTGGCGCTCGAGGGCGCGACCGTGCTGCGGCAGCAGCGGTCGATGTCCGAGCGGGCGCGGGCCGAGCTGATCGAGTGCCTGCGCGACCCGTCGCAGCGGCACGTCGTGCTTGCCGTGCAGGGTGGGATCTTTGCCGAGGGCGTGGACTACCCGGGCGCGATGCTGATCGGCGTTATCGTCGTCGGGCCCGGTCTGCCGCGCGTGTCGTTCGAGCAGGAGCTGATGCGTGAGTACTTCGCCGAGCGGTACGAAGCCGGTTTCGAGTATGCCTACGTCTACGTTGGGATGAACCGCGTGATCCAGTCAGTCGGGCGGCTGATCCGGTCCGAGCACGACGCGGGCGTGGCCGTTCTCGTTGGGCAGCGGTTTGCCACGCAACTGTACGCGGAGCTGTTCCCGCCGGACTGGTATGAGGCGTCGCCGCTGGCGCTGGTGTCGACGGACGTGGCCGGCGATCTTGCCGAGTTCTGGCGCGAGATGGATGCCGAGGCCGCGTTACGTCGTGACGAGCCGTAGCTTGCCCGAGTAGCGGCGGCGGAGCTCGGCGCGCAGCAGGGCGCGGACCTCGTCGCTGATTTTCATCTTTCCGTCGATGAGGCGCCGTGCTTCGGTCCGGGCGAGCTGCATGAGCTCGGCGTCACGAAGCGGCTCGCCGACACGCAGCTCCGGCAGGCCGCTCTGGCGCGTGCCGAAGAACTCGCCGCAGCCGCGCATCCGCA
>CAZCQN010000174.1:0-6293 GCA_964500825.1 uncultured Verrucomicrobiota bacterium
CAAACGCTTCAAGAAGCAATGGAAACGCATGGAGCGCGGCGAGGTGGGCATCGAGTCGATCGTCGACGACCTGGACAGGCCGCCCGACCTGTAGGAGGCGCCCATGTCGTGCTACTTCCGCATCCTCGAGGACGTCTTCGACGCCGCCGGCATCGAGATCACCAAAGAGAACCGCAAGACCGTCGACCTCGCCATCCACGAGCTGCTCGGCCTTGCCACCAAGCACTGCCCGACGGCCGGGCGCGCCTTCAAGGAGCAGGTCGGCACCGACCCAAAGGCCCGCGCCGCCTTCGCCGCGAAGCTCGCCCGCCGCCTGAAGAGCTGATCGCCATGAAGGGACTGACCCGCGTTTCTCACAACGCATGCACGTGGTGTCGTCCCGTGTGAGCCGCGTAGCGGCGATTGGCAGTAGCCTCGGGCGCAAGCCCGTGGGAAGCGGAATCGAAAAACACCCGGAGCCCCGTCAGGGGCGATTGAACACGCGAGCTCAATCGCCCCTGACGGGGCTCCGGCCCTCTTGGAGGCCCCTTCATTCCACGGGCTTGCGCCCGAGGCTACTGCCAGACGCCCCTGGCGGGGCTTGCCGTTGTGCGCTGGCGTGAGCCCAATCCGATTCGGGTGCTTGCCATGAGGCCTTGCTCCTCGTCGTATGTGACAGCACGTTTGGGGAAGCCCGCACGCTGCCCGCGCCATAATGGCTTCTCGTACAGGCGGTTCCATTGCAGCGAGCAGCCCGGCGCCCCACCTGTGAGAAACGCGCACTGAGCCAAGACGCGGCGAGACCGTGCTCGTGTCCAGTTGATTGGTTGATGACAATACAGCCTTCGCCATCCCTTGCGCGGCAGAGACCCGATCGTGCGCGGACAGAATCCATCTACCCAACGATCTCTTGCTTCTCCACCTGCACGAGTGGTAGACTGATGGTAGCGTAGTTGAGCTTCTGGGCGCACGCCTGAACGGGGGAAGACGTGAGTAAGGGATCAGCGGCATTCATTGTCTTCATCCTGCTGGCCGCCGGCGGCTACTACTGCTACCACAATTACATCAACTGCTCGTTCTTGAACAAGAAAACGGTCGAGGTGGCCGGCGAGGAACGCGACGTTCGATCGAGACAAGGGCTCAAGAAGCTCGGCTTCAAGGTGCGGCGCGTCGGCAACGGCAGAAACGCCGCGATCCTCTACCTGAGAGCGTCGAACGTCGTCGAGGAACCCAAAGGCCGGGCCCAGAGGTGCTTCACGTACGTGGCCACGCACGCGTGGATCACCGACCGCGCATTCACCAAGTGGTTCGACAGCAACGCCGACGCCCTCAAGCTCATCCACCGGGCGGCCAGGAAGCCGGATGCCGAGTTCCCAGTCTTCGGCGACGACGACGAGCCGGTGTACGCGATCCTGCTTCCGCACCTTGCCCCGATGCGGCAGTTCGCCCGGCTGCTTTCGTGCGAAGGCAAGCGCTACGAACACAAAAAAGACCTAAGCCGGGCACTGGACAGCTATTTCGCAATCACGTCGCTCGCCGAGCACATACACGACTCGACCGCCATGCTGGTCGACGATCTTGTCGCCATCGCCTGCCAGGGCTATCGGAACGCCGCCGTCGAGCGGTGCCTCGCGAACAAGCCGCTCTCCGAAGAGAATCTCCGCCGCGTGATCGAGCATTACGAGCACGTGCTGGAATCGCGCATCACACTGGCCGAATCCCTCGAGCGCGAGAAGTGGTGCGAGGACAGTATGGTCGAGACGATGATGCGCAACCCCCGGAAGGGGCTGAGGGAACTCGCCCAGCTCCTCGCCGGGTTCGGCGAGTCTGCTCCGCTGCCAAGCCGGGAGCAGGAGACCATCGCGCGGCTTGTCGAAGCGCACGGCGCCGAGATGAAGGCGGCGTACGAGCGGGACTACGCCGCGCTCAAAAGGTGGAGCAAGCTCCCAGCCTGGAAGGCGTTGCGGCCTGGGAGCGACTGGGACGCCTACATCGACACGGTCCCGAAGACGTACTTCTTCAGTCGGGTACTTCTCGGCACGGCGATGAGCAGGGCGAAGATAGCGTACGCAAGAAGCAAAGCGGAGACGGGTGGCATCCTCGTCGTCGCGGCGATCAACCTCTACGAGAAGAAGAACGGCCGGCCGCCGCAGAGCCTCGCCGAGCTCGAGGGCGACTACATCTCCGAACTGCCGAAGGACCCGTTCTCGGGCCGCGACTACGTCTACAAGGTGCGCGGCAGCGACTGGATCCTCTACAGCGTCTGGGACAACCTCACCGACGACGGCGGCGCCGGCTCGTGGCCCCATAAGTACACGAAGGACCGCGACTTGATCTTCTTGAGCAAGCGAATCCCCGTCAAGCGGCCGCCGAGATAGGCCCAGGCCGCACCTGATGCCATAGCTGAATCTCGACGCACGCACCTCGAGGAGGACACGATGGGCAAGACGTTCGCGGTGTTTCTTCTGGTCATCGCGCTCGCCGGCGGCGGCTACTACTACTACGACACGCAGCTCTCCAGCTCCTTCCTCAAGAAGAAGGAAGTGACCATCAACGGCAAGGAGTACGACGTCCGCTCGAAGGAAGGTCTCGACCGCCTTGGCCTGAAGCTGCGCATGATCGCCAACAAGGACAACGCGGCCATCCTGTACTGCAAGGCCTCGAACGCCTGGGACGAGCCCGAGGGCCACGTCAAAGACGCGCTGTCCAAATGCAACGTGACCGACCCAACCTTCAAGCGCTGGTATGAAAAGAACAAGGAATGCCTTGCCCTGATCCACCGGGCCGCACGGAAGAAAGACTGCCAGTTCCCCATACTCGGCAAAGACGACGATCCGGCCGCTGCGATGTTTCTCCCTCATCTCGGCCCGATGAGGGCCTTCGCGTGGCTCCTGCGCTGTGAGGCGAAGCTCCTCCAGCAGAAGGGCGATTGGTCGGCGGCCCTCGATTGCTGTGCGGTCGTGTATCGAATGACCCGGCACATTTGCCGATCGGACAAGCCGTCGGTCAGCATCATGATCGCAATCGCTTTACAGGCCGTCGCCGGCGAGGGCGTCGAGCAGTGCATCGCCAACGGCGATCCCGCGGAAGCCGCGCTGGAAAAGGCTCTCCAGGATTGTCAGCAGGCCCTTGAGAGCATGCCCAGCTGCGCAAGCGTGATCGCGACCCAGCGCCGACTGATCGGCCCAACGAGCGCCCAGACCGAGCACCACCTTGAAGTCATCTTCGCCAGGGGCCGAGCGCAGATGGGGGGCGTGGCGATCTTCGCGGCGATCAAGCTCTACGAGAAGAAGAACGGCCGGCCGCCGAGCGCGCTCTCGGAGCTGGAGGGCGACTACATCTCGAAGTTGCCGAAGGACCCGTTCTCGGGTCGCGACTACGTCTACAAGGTACGCGGTAACGACTGGATCCTCTACAGCGTCTGGGACAACCTGACCGACGACGGCGGCGCCGGCTCGTGGCCCCACAAGGTGAGTGCCGACAGGGACCTCATCTGGCGCAACACGCGCCTCCCCGTCGACTAGTCCGCATTTCTCACAGCGCATGCGCGTGAGGTTGTTCCGCGTGAGCCGCGTAGCGGCGTCTGGTAGTAGCCTCGGGCGCAAGCCCGTGGAACGAAGGTCCGCCCAAGAGAACCGGAGCCCCGTCAGGGGCGATTGTGCTCGCGTGTTCAATCGCCCGTGACGGGGCTCCGGGTGCTTTTCCATCCCGCTTTCCACGGGCTTACGCCCGAGGCTACTGCCAAACGCCCCTGACGGGGCTTGCAGTTGTACGCCGGCGCCAGTTCAATCCGATTCGGGTGCTTGCCCCGAGGCCGGCTCCCGGAACGTCGCGCGCGCGAGGCGGCCGGGCCGGCGAATCCGCTTGACGCTCCGAGCAGCCCGACGTAGTGTGTCGCCAGGGGGCGGGCCGGAGGTGCCCGCGGCGGGCCGGAGGTGCCCGCGGCGGGCCGGAGGTGCCCGCGCAGGAGCGATGAGCGTCGGCGCCTGGAGCGCTGTGGACATAGATTGACTATGCTGTTGTTCGCTGCCGAGTTTCCGATCTTCCGCGCCTTTCGCGAATCCGACCTCTTCGGCCAGATCATCCTGCTCGTGCTGTTTGTCTTCTCGGTGTTCGCCTGGTCGGTCATCCTGCGCAAGTACCTCGCGTTCCGCCAGGCCCAGGCGGCGTCGCGCACGTTCCGCAGCACGTACCGCAAGCACAGCGACGACCCGCTCCAGCTCGTCGAGCAGGAGATTTACCTCCAGGAGTGCCCGTTCTTCGAGATCGCCGACCGCGCGCTCGAAGCGCTGCACGCCGAGGTCGAGCGACGGGGCGACAACCCGCGCGCAATGGTGCCGATGGCCACCGTCGAGGCGATCGAGAAGAACCTCGACCGCACGATCGGCGACGAGACGCTCAAGCTCGAACGTGGCCTCAATCTGCTCGCGACCGCCGCGAGCGCGTGCCCGCTCATCGGCCTGCTCGGCACGGTGTGGGGCGTGCTGCTCGCCTTCCAGCGCGTCGCCGAGGAAGCGTCGGCCCAGATCCACGTCATCAGCCAGGGCATCTCCGTGGCGCTGAGCACGACGGTCGTCGGCCTGCTCGTGGCGATCCCGTCGCTCGTGATGTACAACTGGATGACGACGATCATCCGCCGGTTCGAGACCGAGATGGAGAGCTTCGCCAGCGAAGTGCTCGAAGATATCGAGCGCCGCTACGTCGAACCGTAGGGCCCGACACGGATCCCGCGCAGATCGGCACGAATTATGCGCCACTTCAGGACCAAACGCAGGAAACCGGAACTCAACGCCGATATCAACGTGACGAACCTCGTGGACGTCGCGCTGACGATCCTGGTCGTGTTCATGCTCATCGCGCCGCTCATCGAGCACAGCCTCCGCGTCCAACTACCGAAGGCCGAAGAGAAAGAGATCACCGAGCGGGCGCAGATGACGGTCGAGATCGCCCCCGGCAACAAGCTCTACGTCAACAGCGTGCAGGTCACCCTGGCGCAGTTGGCCAACACGCTCAGCGTGAATCCGAACATCTCGGTGAACGTGCAGGGTGACGCGTCGGTCTCATACCAGGAGCTCGTGGACGTGCTCGATGCCATCCGCCAGGCCGGTGTGACGCGCGTCGGCCTGGCGACCGAGGTGAAGGTCGGCGACTAATGCTTAACGGACGCCAGTCGTTTCTCGTATCGCTCAGCTTCCATCTGGGCCTGCTCATCGTCCTGCTGGTTGCCGGGGCGATCATGGCGAGCAAGCTCGGTAAACGCGAGCCGATCGAGTTCGACCTGCTCGCCCCCATCCAGGTCCCGAACGAGAACAGGGGAGCACCGGAACCCCGGAAGGAGCCCGAGCCGGAGCCCGAAATCACCGAGCACGTGATCGAGGAACACACGTTCAATCCGAACAGGTCGCTCAATCTGGGCGACATCCCCGACATCGCGAACGAGGAGTTCACACCCTACAAGCCCAACGTCGCGCCGATAGACGACTTGGGGAGCCCGTCGTCGCCCGAAGCCAGCTACATCCAGTTGATCGTGGCCGTGTGCGAGCAGAACTGGAACAAGACCAAACCGGCACGCGGTGTGCTCGGGCGCACGGTGCCGACGCTCGACGTGGCGATCACCGTCGCGCGCCACGGGCGGATCCTCAACCACCGGATCACGCGCTCGTCGGGCAACGCCGCACTCGACCGCTCGGTGCGCGAAGCCATCGAGCTATCGAATCCATTCCCCGCCTTCACATCGGACATGAAGGGGGCCGAACAGGAGTTCAAGCTCCGATTCATTCTGGACGACTAGCTCACGGAGGTGTGGATGCGAACACGACGGGTCTGGGTCGCCGCCGCAATCGCCGCGCTGCTCGCGGCCACACAGGCGCGCGAAGCCAACGGCATCGCCGAAGTCCACGTCAGGGCAGTGAAGAAGGCGTCGGTCGCCGTGCCGGACTTCACCGAGGACGGCCGCATCGTCGGATCGGCGTTGAGCAAGGAACTAGGTCAGGCGCTGCGGTTCGACCTCGACAACAGCGGCCACTACCGCGTCGTGGCCGACGCGCGAGGCGTCGCCGACGCCCAGCGCCGCGACGTCGAGTCCGGCCAGGTGCTGCTGCCAAACTGGCGCGGGCTCGACGCCGAGCTCGTCTTCAAGACCGACGTGCGCCGCAGCGGCGCGAAGCTCATCATCCGGTGCTCCGCCTACGAGACGAACACGGGCAAGCTCGTGCTCAACCGCACAGTCAAGGGCCTCGAGGAGAACGGGCGCCGCCGGGTCCACGCGCTCAGCGACGAGATCGTCAAGGTCCTCGTCGGGGCCGAGGGCATCG
>CAZCQN010000175.1:0-6166 GCA_964500825.1 uncultured Verrucomicrobiota bacterium
CATCGGGGTATACACCCCGAGAGGGATGGCCTCCATAGTATCTGAAAGGCTTCCACAGAACCTGCAAAGGCCGAGGGCCGGAGGCCCGGCAGATAATAGCCTGGGGCGTAAGCCCCAGGTTCTCGACGACAAAAAGGATCCTTGAGCCCCGAAGGGGCGACAGAACCGCCCCTGTCAACCACCGAACGCAGAGACACGTCCCCGTATGGATATCCCAAAGCAATACACCGCCGACGACGTCGAGGCCCGCATCGCCCGGTTCTGGAACGAGCACGACGCCTTCGGTGCCGATCCCGCCCGGGGCGGCGACAGCTACTGCATCGTCATCCCGCCGCCCAACGTCACCAACGTCCTCCACATGGGGCAGGCGCTCAACAACACGCTCCAAGACGTGCTCGTGCGCTGGCAGCGCATGCGCGGAAAAAACACGCGCTGGGTCTACGGCACCGACCACGCCGGCATCGCCACCCAGAACGTCGTCGAGCGCGCCCTCGCCGACGAGGGCGTCAAACGCGACGACCTCGGCCGCGACGAGTTCCTCAAACGCGTCTGGCAGTGGTGCAACGACAAGGGCGGCGCGATCACCCAGCAGCTCAAGCGCCTCGGCTGCTCGCTCGACTTCGCGCACGAGCGCTTCACCATGGACGAGGGCCTCTCGAACGCCGTGCAGGAAGTCTTCATGCGCCTGTTCGAAAAGGACCTCATCTACCGTGGCGACTACATCGTCAACTGGTGCCCGCGATGCTGCACCGCGATCAGCGACGAAGAATCCGAACACCGCGAGCAGGACGGCAAGCTCTGGTACATCCGCTACCCGATCCAAGGATCGGGCGCCATCGAGGGCGCCAAGGAACACATCGTCGTCGCCACCACCCGGCCCGAGACGATGCTCGGCGACGTCGCCATCGCCCTCAACCCGGCCGACAAACGCCTCAAAGAGCTCCAGGCCAAGACGGTCATCCTGCCGATCCTGAACCGCAAGCTCGCCGTCATCGCCGACGACTTCGTCGACCCCAAGTTCGGCACCGGCATCGTCAAGGTCACCCCGGCCCACGACCCGAACGACTTCATGATGGGCCAGCGCCACAACCTCGAGCCCCTAAACGTTATGACCGACACCGGCGAGATGAACGAAAACGCCGGCCCCTACGCCGGCATGGACCGCTTCGTATGCCGCTCGCAGCTCCTCGACGACCTCGACAAGCAAGGCCTCATCGAGAAGACCGAGCCGCACACGCTCAGCATCGGCGAGTGCTACCGCTGCCACACCGTCATCGAGCCGCGCCTGTCCAAACAGTGGTTTGTCCGGATGAAACCGCTCGCCGAGCCCGCCATCACGCCCGTCGAGGAAGACAAGATCCGCTTCCACCCGAAGCGCTGGACCAAGGTCTACCTCGAATGGATGGTCAACATCCGCGACTGGTGCATCTCACGCCAAATCTACTGGGGCCATCGCATCCCCATCTTCTACGTCGACGGAACCGACGAGGTCATCGCCGCCCGCTCCGAGCACGAAGCGCTCGAGAAATCCGGCGGCCGGCCCGTCCGTCAGGATCCCGACGTGCTCGACACCTGGTTCTCGTCGTGGCTCTGGCCGTTCTCGACCCTCGGCTGGCCCGACGAAACCGACCACCTCAAGTTCTACTACCCGACCGACGTCCTGGTGACCGCGCCCGAAATCATCTTCTTCTGGGTCGCGCGCATGATCATGGCCGGCTACGAGTTCATGGACGACCCGCCGTTCACCGACGTACTCATCCACGGCACCGTCCGCGACGAGTACGGCCGCAAGCAGAGCAAATCGTACGGCAACGGCATCGACCCGCTCGACATCATCGGCGAGCTCGGCGCCGACGCGCTCCGCTTCACACTCGTCAGCCTCGCCTCGCCCGGCCAGGACATGCCGATGCAGACCGGCTGCGACAGCCCGCCCGGCCACAAGCCCGTCCACCTCAGCGACGACGAGCGCGCCCGCAGACAGATCGAGACCTTCGTGCCCGGCCGCAACTTCGCCAACAAGCTCTGGAACGCCTCACGCTTCGTGCTCCAGAACCTCGAAGGCGCCGACCCCGACTACGACCTGGCCTCGGCCGCCCTCTCGCCCGACGACGTCTACATCCTGGCCAAGCTCAACGACGCAATCGCCGCCACCGACGACGCACTCACGCGATTCCGACTCAACGACGCCGCACTCGGACTCCACGACTTCTTCTGGCACCACTACTGCGACCGCTACATCGAGCACGCCAAGGTCCCGCTGGCCAACGGCTCGCCCGAGGACACGCGCCGCACCCAGGCCGTCCTGCGCACCGTGATCGAGAACACGCTCAAGCTCCTCAACCCCATCATCCCCTACATCACCGAGGAGATCTGGCGCCTGCTCCAAGGCGAGGACCGAGCCCCCCTCATGCTCTCGCCCTGGCCCAAGCGCCTCGACCTCGACCTGGATCAGAACCTCGTCGGCGCCACAGAAAACAAGTACGAGCTCATCCGCGCCGGCCGCAGCCTGCGCAAGGACTACGAGATCCCGCCAAACCAGAAGGTCCCGTTCACGCTCTTCCCCCACAACGAGCAATCATACGAGTTCATGATCGGCCAGCTCACAACGAGCACGACGCCAACGTCGGCCTCATCGTCGATCGAGCCGATGCTCGGCGCGTCCGAATTCACTATACGCAAGCCCGGCGAGCACCCCGACAAGGGCAGACCAACCGTCGAAACACCACACGGCACCCTCCAGTCCGACTTGGGACCGGATAGCGGCCGCGCCGCCGCCCGCATCAAGAAGGAGCTCAGCAAGCTCGACGAGCTCGTCGCCAAGATCAAAACGAAGCTCCGCAACGAAGCGTTTCGCGCCAAGGCGCCCGCCGACGTCGTCGAAAAAGAAAGCGAGAAGCTCGATCAGTTCTCCGAGCGGGCCGACCGGCTTCGCCGGAACCTATCGGTTCTCGAACCCGAAGCCTAGCAGCACGCGGAGACAGGAAAGACGCTCAGATAACCGTGCCCCAGGGCCGAAGGCCCGACCGAAGCTAGCCCGGGGCGCAAGCCCCGGGTCGCCGACGGCACAACATGTCCATGGAGCCCCGAAGGGGCGACACAACTGCTAGACGCATCGCCCAGGACGAGGACCACTACGATGGACGCCATTGAGAAACCCCCGCAGGACAAGCTCCCGCGCGACAAGCTGCTCGTCGTCGTCCGCCGCGCCATCGACGAGGACATCGGCGCCGGCGACATCACCACGACCGCCGTCGTCCCCGAGCACGCCACCGTCGAGGGCCGGATCGTCGCCGACGAGAACTGCGTCGTCGCCGGGCTGCCCGCGGTGGAGTTGACCCTCGAGGAAATCAACGAGGAGATCGAGCTCACCCCCATCGTCCACGACGGCGACACGGTCAAAGCCGGCACCGTCATCGCCATCGTCAAAGGCTCCGCGCGCAGCATCCTCGGCGCCGAACGCGTCGCCCTCAACTTCCTCGAATGGCTCTCGGGCATCGCCACCCTGACCGCCGCGTTCGTCGCCAAGGTCGCCAAGTACACCGCGCGCGTCATGGACACGCGCAAGACGAGCCCCGGCCTCCGCCTCCTCGAGAAATACGCCGTCCGCCTCGGCGGCGGCAAGCCTCACAGGATGGGCCTGGACGACCAGTTCTTCGTCAAGAACAGCCACCTCGCCGTGCTCAGGGGCAACCGCGCCGAGCGCATCCGCACGTGCATCACCGAGACGCGCGCGCTCAACCCCAACATCCAGATCGAGATCGAAGCCGCCACCCTCGACGACGTGCGCGCCGCCGTCGAGGCCGGCGCCGACATCATCATGCTCGACCGCATGCCGCTCGCCGAGATCAAGCAGGCCGTCAAGCTCGCCTCCGGCAAGGCCGTCATCGCCGCCTCGGGCGGCATCACGCTCGACAACGCCGCCGAGGTTGCCGCCACCGGCGTCGACTACATCACCGTCGGCGCGCTCACCACGACCGCGCACCGAATCAGGATGCGCCTGGAGCTCGCTCCGTGACCCACGACGAACACCTCCTCGTCCTGCTCCGCGAGCACGAGGGCCGCTCCATCTCCGGCGCGGCGCTCGCCGACCGGCTCGGCGTCTCGCGCACTACCGTCTGGAACCACGTCGAGGCGCTCCGCAAAGAAGGCTACGTGATCAACGGCGCCACGCATCGCGGCTACCGCCTCGTCTCGGCGCCCGATCGCATGCTCCCCGACGAGATCGAGCGCGCCCTCCGCACCCGCTGGCTCGGCCGCACCCTCTGGTGCTACCGCGAAACCAACTCGACCAACGACATCGCCCTCGCGCGCGCGTCCGAAGGCGCACCCGAAGGCGCCGTCGTCCTCGCCGAAGCCCAGCGTCGAGGCCGAGGCCGGTTCCACCGCCGGTGGCTCTCGCCGCCCGGCGCCAACATCCTCGCCTCGATCGTCCTGCGCCCCACGCTGCACCCGCGCCTCGTCTCGCAGCTCGTCATCCTCACCGCCGTCGCCGCCGCCGAGGCGCTCCGATCGCTCCACGGCCTCGACGCGCACATCAAGTGGCCCAACGACGTCTACGTCAGCGGCCGCAAGATCGCCGGCATCCTCGCCGAGCTGAGCGCCGAAGCCGAGCAGACCAACTACGTCGTCATCGGCATCGGTCTCAACGTCAACGTCTCACGCGCCCAGCTCCCGAAAGCCATTCGCGCCACCGCCACCTCGGTCCAAATCGAGCTCGGCCGCACCGTCTCGCGCCTCGAGCTCCTCGCCGAGCTCCTCGCACGCATCGAGCCGTGGTACGGGCGGTGGCGCCGCGACGGCTTCGCCCCCGTCAAGGCCCGGTGGACCGAGCTCTCGTCCTCGCTCGGCCGGCGCGTCGAGATGCGCTCGGGCAAAGCCGCCGTCACCGGCCTCGTCGCCGACCTCGACGACGACGGCGCCCTCACCCTCCGCCTCGACTCCGGCATCACCCAAAAAGTCGCCTCCGGCGACATGACCATCGTCGGCTAAGCAGCCACAGATCACACAGATCCCCACCGATCTTCCCAGGCGATCGAAGATCGCGCCGTGATCCGTGCCATCTGCGAAATCTGTGGCTCATCTTCCCTGTCATGCGGTACGATTCCGTGTACGGAACGAACGCCACGAGGACGGGCCAATGAAGTTCGCGACCGAGTACCTCACCTTCAACACGAAGAAGCACCGCGAGTACATCAATATCACCCGCGAAGTCTCCGACGTCGTCGCCAAGAGCGGCATCCGCGACGGCATGGTCCTCGTCTCGGCCATGCACATCACTGCTGGCGTGTACGTCAACGACGCCGAGAGCGGCCTGATCGCCGACATCGACGAGTGGCTCGAACGCCTCGCCCCGTACCGCGACAACTACCGCCACCATCGCACCGGCGAAACGAACGGCGACTCGCACCTCAAGAACCTGCTCATCCACCACGAAGTCATCCTGCCGATCACCGACGGTGCACTCGACCTCGGCCCGTGGCAGCAGATCTACTACGCCGAGTTCGACGGCCAGCGCTCAAAGCGCCTCGTCATCAAGGCGATGGGGGAATAGAAAGTGACGACGATGCCTGAACCGTCCGCAGTCCTTCGCAGCGCCATCCTCAGCGCCGTCGAAGGCCGCCACCTGACGCGCGAGAAAGCCACCGCGACAATGCAGGCCATCATGTCGGGCGAAGCCACCGACGCCCAGATCGCCTGCCTGCTCACCGCGCTCCGGCTCAAGGGCGAAACCGTCGACGAGATCACCGGCTTCGCCACCGTCATGCGCGACAAGGTCACGCCCATCCATCACAGCGCCCCCGCCGTCCTCGACACCTGCGGCACCGGTGGCGACGGCCTCCACACCTTCAACATCTCGACGATCGCCGCCTTCGTCGCAGCCGGCGCCGGCGCCATCGTCGCCAAGCACGGCAACCGCTCCGTCTCGAGCAAGTGCGGCAGCGCCGACGTGCTCCGCGCCCTCGGCGTCAACATCGACGCGCCCGTCGAGGTCGTCGAACGCTGCCTGACCGAGGCCGGCATCGGCTTCCTCTACGCGCCCCTGCTGCACAAAGCGATGAAGCACGCCATCGGCCCGCGCCGCGAGATCGGCATCCGCACCGTCTTCAACATCCTCGGCCCGCTCACCAACCCCGCCGGCGCCACCGCCCAGCTCCTCGGCGTCTAC
>CAZCQN010000176.1:0-6073 GCA_964500825.1 uncultured Verrucomicrobiota bacterium
CTCGACGCGTTCAAGCTCGACACCGGCAACTACCCGTCACAGGAAGAGGGGCTCGGGGCGCTGCTCGAGCCGCCCGCGGACGAACGGGCGGCGAAGCAGTGGAAAGGCCCCTACCTGGAGTCCGACGAGATCCCGAACGATCCATGGGGCAACGCGTACCTCTACCAGGTGTCCGAGTACCCCGGCACGGGAGTCGAACGCGTCGAGATCATCAGTTACGGGAAAGATGGTGCTCAAGGCGGCGAGAGCTACAACGCTGATGTCTCGAACCGGAAGCTGTCCGACTAGGCGCCGCCGACGGGACGTCGGACGCCGACGGGACGTCGGAGCGCGCCGGGCCGGCTACACGTTTCTGGAGCTGACCGTCGTCATGGTGATCATCCTGACGGTGGCCGCTATTGCTGTGCCGCGCCTGCTCTCGTGGGTCAACGAGGGCAATCTCGGCGCCGAGTGCCGCCGGCTCGCCGGCACGATCCGCTACGTGCGCAGCAGAGCGGCGCAGCGCCACACGAGCTTCTTCCTCACGCTTGATCTCGAGAAGGGGGTGTACTGGATCGACCTGCGGCGCGACCCGAGCCAGATCGACCACCCCGGCTATTACGTCTCGTGGGAGGATCCGGAGGACAAGGAGTTCGAGGCGTATGAGGACGACTTCGTCTCGCGCCGCGAGCTCCGCCGCCGGATCGGCTTCGAGCGGGTCACCTTCGCCGAGGGCGCCGACGAGCACTACGGCACGGTGCGCATCGAGTTCCGGCCCGACGGCACGACCGAGACCGTGGCCATCTACATGGCGGCCACCGACGAGCGCGTCGCCACCGTGACACTCGACGGCGACACCGGACGCGTCAGGATCTACAACTACCGCGAGGAGCTCGAGCCGCCGCCGCTGCTCTACGAGCAGTACGGCGCGGACGAGTAGCATGATGACAAGGTGGCCGACAACGCGACGCGGGTTCACCCTGCTCGAGGTGCTGATCGCGCTCGCGATCGCCTCGCTCACGCTGGTGACCGCGCTCGCCACCATCAGCACCGGGCAGCGCAACATCGCCATGACGCAGCTCAAGACGCGCGCCTCGATGCTGGCGCGCGAGAAACTCTCCGAGCTCGAGGCCGCCGGCTACCCCAACCCCGATGCCGAGGAGGCGCTCAACGCCGACTCCGATCTCGGCGACCTGATCTGGATCGACGAGGGCGAGTTCGTCGAGGATGATGATCTGGACCCGTTCGATGAGTCGGCTGACCAGTGGCGCGCCGACTTCTATTGGCAGGTCATTGTCGAATCGCCTCCGAACATGGAGGGCATCCGGATGGTCACCGTCCGGATCTTCACCAAGCAGTTCCGCGCGACCAAGCAGGAGGCGCGGTGGCACGACTACATCGAGGAGGACTACCGGCTCCTCGTCGAGGTGGTCACCTACCGCGCGGCCCACTTCTACGCGGAGTCCGAAGTGGAATGACGCGAGCAGCGACACAACCGGCCACGGCCGTCCGGCCACGCCCGATCCGGGCGTGGCCCAGGGCCGCCCGGGGCTTCACGCTCATCGAGGTCATGGTGGCCCTGACGATGCTGGCCATTGTGCTCTCGTCGGTGTACGCGACGTTCTACTCCGGCGTGAAGGCGATGCGCGACCGGCGCGGGCCCGACGACGCCTACCAGGTCGCCCGGCTGGTGATGGAGACGATCACCAACGACCTGTCGATGGCGTTCTACCGCTCCGGGACCGACCGCAAGGACCACCCGACCCAGGGGTTTATTGGCTCCGACGGCCAAGACGGCGACTACGCGCGCGACCGGCTCGACTTCACCACGGCAAGCCACATCTTCGCGCACGACGGCCGGCCCGAGACCGACGTCGTCGAGATCAGCTACTACATCGACGACACCTATACGGACAGGCCGCTCCTGGTGCGGCGCGAGGACCCGCTGCCCGACGCCGAGCTTCGCCACGGTGGGACGCTGCGCATCCTGGCCGAGCGCGTCGTCGCCCTCAACTTCCGCTACCGGGAGCCGGGCAAGATGCCGTCGGGCCGGACCTCGGAAGAACCCGACGACGAGTCGGAAGAACTGGAGTGGTTCGACACGTGGAACGCCGAGACGCTGGAAGGCGGCAAGAGCCTGCCCGAACTCGTCGAGGTCACGGTGACGATTCTCGACGAGGAAGGTCAGGAGCACACCTTCGGCACCACCGTGGTGCTCCATCCATACCAGTTCTGGAGAAGCTACTAAGGAACACCGAGCCATGTCGGACACCCGTGGGGTCGCGCTCATTATCGTGCTCGCCATCGTGGCGATCTTGAGCGTGCTCGTCATCGAGTTCAGCTACTCGGTGTGGGTCGACATGTACCTGAGCGCCAACTACATGTCGCGCACCCAGGCGATCGAGGCCGCCAAGGCGGGCGTCGAGTACGCCATCTACGTGCTGCGCCGTGACGAGGACAGG
The DNA here is from genome assembly GCA_964500825.1 of uncultured Verrucomicrobiota bacterium. Lineage (GTDB taxonomy): Bacteria > Auribacterota > JABMQX01 > JAFGEW01 > JAFGEW01 > CAYUZG01. The sequence continues at coordinate 2,442 of CAZCQN010000176.1, forward strand.
CGCATCGACTCGCTCGGCGAGGAGTGGGCACAGCCGCTGGAGATCACGATCGGCGAGCTCGTCCCGCCGCCGGACCCGGACGAGGAGGAGGCAACCACCGACTGGTACGACGAGCTGAGCGAGCGGATGACGGGCCGCCTCGTCGAGCCGCGCGTCGGCGGCACGGCCAGGGTGCTTATCATCGACGAGGAACGCAAGATCGGCCTCAGTACACTCGGCAACGCGGTGTTCCGGCCGATCTTCGTCGAGATACTCGAGCGGCTCATCGAGGAGATGAACGTGCCCAACATGAGCGCCAGCGAGCTCGTCGAGCAGATGGTCGACTGGGTCGATGAGGACGACGTCGGCCCGTGGGAGTACGTCTACGAAACGCTGGTTGATCCCTACCTGGCGATGAACCGGCCCTTCGACACGGTGCACGAGCTGCGGCTGCTGGCCGACATGACGGACACGCTCCTGTACGGAACGGTGCCGTACCCGGAGGTCGAGCCGGGCTACAACTCCGACGAGGACACCGACTGGGTCGACTACGAGAGCCGGCTCGGCCCCGACGACGCATACGGCCTCGTCAACTTCGTGCATTGCCAGTCGGCCTACACGGTCAACGTCAACACCGCGCCGCGCGAGGTGCTCACGGCGATATTCGACGGCGACTCGATCGTGGCCGAAGAGATCATAGCGAAGCGGCAAGACGAGCCGTTCGGCCGGGCGGACCTGAACGTGGACGAGAAAAGCCGCCTCGGAGCGCTTGTGACAGAGCTCGGCGGCGAGTACAACAAGTTCAAGCATGCGCGCTGGCTTGATGTGAAGAGCTCGTTTTTCCGGATCGAGTCGACCGGCGAGTACCGGGGCGTCAAAGTGAAGGTGACGGCCCTCGTGTTGTGGAGCGATCGAGATGTCACGATCCAGTACTACCGGATCGAGAACGTGGAGTGAGCCTTGCGCATGACGGTGGTGAATGCCATGGTTGCGCGTCGATGGCGCGGCGCGCGTAGGAGAGGGCGTGGCTGGTGAGACGCGAGAGATGACGGTTGCCCGTCGCGGCATCGGCCTCGACGTCGGCAGCCACTCGGTCAAGCTCGCCGTCGTGCGGCGCCAGCTTGGCGGGTTGGTGCTCGAGCGCGTCGCCGAGCAGCCGATCGCCCGCGAGCGCGCGGGCCGCCCGCCGGCCGAGGCGATTACGGCCGCGCTCGCCGCGGTGATCGAGGGCATCGAGGTTGGCCGTGCCGTCGTCGCCGTCGGCGTCCCGACGCAGCTCGCCACGGTGCGCAACCTCGACATCCCGTTCAGCGACGAGGGCCGAATCCGGCAGGTCCTCAAGGCCGAGGTCGAGCCCCATATCCCGTTTGCGGCCGAGGACATCGTCGTCGACTACTGCCGCACGGGCGTGGCGCGCGAGGCGCCTGCCGGCGACAAGCCCGCCCCGGCGCCGACCAATCTGCTCATCACGGCGGTCCAGAAGAACGTCGTCGGCGACGTGCTCGGTCTCCTGAAGTTCGACGAGGCTCTTGGAGATGTCGAACCGATCGACCCGGAAGTGACCGAGGCCGAGTCCATGGGCGCCTTCTCGGCGGCGCGGACGCTCGCGCCCGAGACGACCGAGGGCGGTGAGCTGGTCGTTGACGTCGGCGCCGTCAAAACCTCGGTGATCTACGCGCGCGGCGGCCGGCCGCTCGCCGTTCGCTCGATCAACGTGGGCGGCGACGCCTTCGCGCGAGCCGTGGCCGATGCGACCAGCACCTCGTTCGCCCAGGCCGAGCAGCAGATGCGCTCGCACGCGGTCCCGGCCGGGGCCGCAGAGCCCGAAACGCCGGTCGCCCGGGCGCTTGCCGATGCGCTCGGCGCCCTTCGGCGCGGCCTCGACCAGACGCTGCGCTTCTTCGCGAGCCAGGTTGGCGAGGTGGTCTACGACCGCGTCGTGCTCACCGGCGGCTGCGCCGCGCTGGGCGGGCTCGCCGAGTGGCTCGCGGGCGTGCTTTCCAAGGACGTCGTTGTGCTCGACTCGCTCGGGCCGGTCAAGAACGTCGCCGGCGATAAGGTGGCCGTGGCGCGCTACGCCACGGCGATCGGTCTGGCGCTGCGCGGCGTCGGCGAGAGCGTCTCGCAGCAGAACTTCCGCCAGGAGGAGCTGGCGTATCCGAACCCGCTCAAGCGGTTCGTCAAGTACCTGGCGCCGGCGGTGGCCCTGATCGTCGCGATCGTCGTGGCGGCCATTGCCGCCTACTTCGTTTCGTATCGCACACGGCTGGCCGAGGCGAGCCAGTACAGGCACGCGGTCGAGCGCGAGCTTGCGAGTATCCCCGGCGTGGCCGGGCGCTACGACGCGTTGGCGGCGGCCGACGACGAGGTCAGGAAGCGGGAAGCCGAGCTCAACAGCCTGGTTCGTCAGAATCCGCGCTCGGTGCTCGACGTGATATATGCGATCTCGATGATCTGCTTCGACAACAAGGTCCCCGAGGAGAACACCGCCTCGCCCAAGGACAAGGAAGAGGCCATAAAGGAGATCATCAAGCGGTCAGGTGACTGGAAGGTCCAGATCACGTCGCTGCACATGCAGCAGAACCGTGTTGATATCGAGGGAACGGCGGCCACCTACAGCGCGGTCAACCAGCTCAAGCGCGTCTTGGCCGCCTCGCCGCTTTTCCCTGATATGAAAATGGGGCCATCCGGTCCTCGCGGCAACCGTGTAACGTTCAAGATGACGCTCTACCTCGAGGAGCGACCGCAGATCCGATGAGACGGCGATTCACACAACAGGAGCAACTGCTCATTGTTCTCGGGGCGCTCGTCGTCCTGCTGCTGCTCGTCTATGGTGTGATCACGGGCGTCACACGCTCGGCGTACGGCGACGCCGAGAAATCGCTCGGCAAGGCGAAGGACGCGTACAAAGGCGCCGTCAGCCTGCGCCGGGAGTACGAGCGGTTCGGACGCGAGATCGAGATCCGCAAGGAGCGCATCTCGCAGCAGGATGCCAACTTCGACCTGGGGAGCTTCATCGGCGACATCGAGGCCGAGCTCAAGTTTCCTCACAAAGGGGCCACCTCGCCGTCCGGGCGCGATTTCGCCGGGGGCAAGTACACGGGCACCCGCATCACGTACACCTACGACAACAAGAGCCTCAAAGACATCGTCCGGTTCCTCTACAGGATCGAGGACCCAAGCCGCGGGATCATCATCACGAACATCAAGCTCGTGACCGACGAGGCGACCGGCACGCGCTTCACGATGACGATCACTCTCTCGGTCGTCACCGAGAATACCACCAGCCGTTAGCAGCCCGTGGCAAAACGATGGCACCTGGAATCCCAAGCCCGCGCAGCGGGCGACATGATGTAGCCTCGGGCGTCAGCCCGTGGATGACGGGTGCACAGAGAGTCAAGCCCCCGCAGGGGGCGACAGATGAGGTACGGGGGCGCTTTCTCGACGAGAAAGCAGCAGATGCCGCCCCCTGCGGGGGCTGGCGCCGGTGCGAGCGACCCCTGCCACGGGCTGACGCCCGAGGCTACTGACGGACTCTTGTCCGCGTCGTCCCCTGCGGGGACTCCGCTCCTGGGTCCTCGGTGTTTCACCACGGGCTGCTAGCCCGCATTTCTCACAACGCATGCACGTGGTGTCGTTCCGTGTGAGCCGCG
>CAZCQN010000177.1:0-6021 GCA_964500825.1 uncultured Verrucomicrobiota bacterium
GCGGGCGACTTCGCCGATCTGACGGGCCGCTGGATCGACGCGCTGGCGCTGGCGCGCTGCATGACGGGCAGCACGACGGCGGAGGAAACCGAGGGCGTTCTGCGACACTACTTCCTGACGCTGCTCGACGACGGCGACGGCCTCTGCTACAGCGAGAAGACGTCGTGGTGCGAGCGCGAGGTGACGATCGGCGGCCAGCGGTCGGCGTTGCTCGCGCTCGTGACCTGGTTCCTCGACACGGGCGACGACTACCTCGCCTGGCTCGCCGAACGGCTCGTGCGCGGCCTGCTGTCGATCGGCCGCATCGAGGGCGGTGCGCTGCGCTTTCCGAACAAGGTGTACCGGGCGGGGCGATGGCGATCGCCCACGTCGGGAGCCGCTGGTTTCCTCAATCCCGGTTCGCTCCTGACGCCCGTGGTGCGCCTCTACGAGGCGAGCGGCAGCCGCGACGCGCATCGGCTCGCACGGCTGCTCGCCAACTGGATCGTGAGCGACGACGACTGGTTCGCCGAGGACGGCAGCTTCGCCGGCAACATGGCCGCGGCGATGGGCGCGGCGGCCGGCCTGCTGCGCGCGGGCCTTGCGCTCGACGACGAGCGGTGTCTCGAGCTCGGCCGGCGCGTCTACGAGTGGTCGCGGTCTATCACGTCCTCGACGGGCTGGATGCCCGAGACGCTCGGCCGCCATCGGCTGAGCGAGGAGGGGTGCAACACATGCGCGGTCGCCGAGGCGCTCGACTGCGCGTTGCTCCTGGCTCGCATGGGGCACGAGGCGTGCTGGGACGACGCCGAGCGGATCGTGCGCAACCAGCTCGTCGAGAACCAGCTCGCGGACGTGCGCTGGGTCGCAGCCGCAAAGAGACGGCTCGGGCTCGCGATCAAGGGCAAGCCGAAAACCGAGACGCGTACGGCGACGTACGGCGACGTGCTTGCGCGCGTAAAGGGCGGCTTCGCCGGGTGGGCGGGCCCGAACGACTTCATCGGCGCACAGCATGTGAAGAACTGGCCGATGCGGCACTGCTGCACCGCGTCGGGCGTGCGCGCCCTCTACCTCGCGTGGCACAACGCGGTCGCCGAGCGCGACGCCGTGGTGACGGTCAACCTGTACTTCGACCGCGACACGAGCGCGGGCGAGCTGCGCACCCACCTGCCGTACGAGGGGAAGCTCGTGTTCGCCACCGCACGGAAGCGCAAGCTCCAGGTCCGACTCCCCGCGTGGTGCGATGCGGGCGCGCTGAAGGTCTACGTCAACGCGAAGCGCGTGGCTCCGAAGGTGCGCGGCCGGTGGCTGGCCCTGGACCAGCTCGACGGGGGCGACGTCGTCTCGGTCAACTACCGGCTCGAGCGTCGTGAAGGGTGGGAGGTCATCGGCGGGCGCACGTTCCGGCTCAGATGGAAGGGCGACACGGTCACGGGCATCGACCCGCCCGGCGAGATCAAGCCGCTGTACCAGCGCAAGGACTACGAGAAGGACGCGGCGCCGTCCGCCTCACCGACGCTGTACATGCCGAAGCGCGAACTCGCCTGGTAGGGGCCCGAATCAGCCTATCTCGGCTTTTTGCCGGCGATGATGCCCGCGCCGTTGGCGAGCTCGATCTTGACGCGGCGCACGTTGCGCAGGCCGACGCGCTTGAACCAGTCCTTGACCTCGCGCTCGGTGTAGGTGCGGCCGCCATCGGTGTGCACGAGCATGTTGAGCGCGAAGACCGCCGCCCAGACCGGCTTGGTGCGCGTCTCGTCGAGCAGGAAGTCCTGCAAGAACACCTCGCCGCCGGGCTCGAGCGAGCGGACCACCTTGCGCACGATGGCCGCGTTCGTCGGCTCGTCCGAGGAGTGGATGAGGTTCGAGACCCACGCGACGTCGTAGCGCGCCGGGATTCGCCGTTCTTGCGTGACGTCGCAGGCGACGAAGTCGAAGCGATCCTCGAAGCCGTAGCGGGCGACGACCTCGCGCGCGATCGGCAGCACCTCGGCGCGATCGACAACCGTGGCCCGAAGCTTCGGGTAGCGCTTGCAGAACATGATCGCGTACGTGCCCGGGCCGCCGCCGATGTCTGCGAGGTGTTCTCGGCCGGAGAGGTCGAGGGCCTTGGCGATCCGCTCGCCCCGCGTACGGCCGCCGCTGTGCATGGCGAGGATAAACGCGCGGAGCTGGTCGGGCTTGTGTTTGCGCAAGCGCTCGTGGCGGGCAGGCCGGTTTGTGCGCACGGCCTCGTCGAGCCGGCCCCACGTGTCCCACATGTAGGCGCCGTGGGCGATACTGGCGGCGATGCTCTCGTCGCTCGACGTGACGAGGAACCGGGCGGCCTCGTGCGTGTTCGCGTACGCGTCGCCGCGCTTCGCTAGGAGCTCCAGCCCGACGAGCGCGTTGAGGAGCAACTCGAGCGAGCGCTTCTTGGCCTTGAGACGCCGGGCGAGCTGGGCGGCCGTGCGCGGGCCGCCGGCAAGCGCGTCGAAGAGGCCCATGATGACGGCGGTCTGGAGCACGCGCGTCTGCCAAAACGACGCGATCCGGAAAATGCGCTCGGGCCCTCTCTCTTCCTTCATCTCTGCGTGCTCCGCGTGCTCGGCGGTGAGAGAATCCTTCTGAGAAACCCTCGCACGTCGTTCGCATCCACAACGCGCGGCGACGACTTCGTGTTCCCCTTCGTCATCACGTAGTCGGCGTACCGGGCAAGCTCGCCGTCGGTCACGCCGTAGTGGGCGAGCTCGGTGACGACGCCGAGCTCGTGAAGCCAGGCCGTGAGCGCCTCGACGCCGCCGCGATCACGCGAGCCGCCGAAGAGCTCATAGACACGGCCAATCTTGTCGGGCGCGGCGTCGTAGTTGAAGTCGAGGCCGTGGGCGATCAGCGCCGCGTTGGCGCGGCCGTGCGAGACGCCGTGCCGCAGCGTCAGGTGGTAGCCGAGCGCGTGGACCATCGTCGTGCCCGCCTGAGCGATGACGAGGCCGGCAACGCTGGCGGCGTAAAGCATTCTCCCCCGCGCACCGATGTCATCGGGCTTGGTGCAGACGCGCGGCAGGGCGGAACGAACCTGCGCGATCGCCTCGAGCGCGAGCGCGTCGGAAAGCGGCGTCGCTCGACGAGAGATGTACCCCTCGACGGCGTGGCAGAACGCATCGACGCCGGTATCGACTGTGTACTCGAGCGGCAAGCCGACGGTCAGCTCCGGATCAAGCAAGGCGAGATACGGGACCGTGTCCGGGCCGTGGAGGTTGACCTTGTCGCCCTGCTCAGTGTCCGTGAGGATCGCGTACTGGTTCACCTCGCTGCCGGTGCCGGCCGTCGTCGGGATGAGGAGCAACGGGAGCGCGCGGTTGGGCCACTGCGTGCCGATGAGGTCGGCGACGGGCCTCCGGTTCGTCGCGCCGACGGCGACGCCCTTCGCCGCGTCCATCGCGCTGCCGCCGCCGACGCCGATGACGAGCTCGCAGCCGGCCTCGCGGGCTCGCGCGGCAATCGTGTCGACCTCCGTGCACGGCGGATTCGGCGACGCCGCGCCGAAGACGACGTTCTCGACGCCGGCGTCGCACAGCAGCGTCTCGATCCGCCCCTTGAGGCCCGACTGCTCGGCCGACTTGAGGCCCGTGACGACGCAGACGCGCTTCGCGCCGCGGATGTGCTCGCCGATCTCGTCGAGCAACGCGTCGCCGAACCGGATTTCAGTAGGGGCGACGTATCTGAATGCCCTCATGCGCTCCCCCGAGGCCATGTGTCGGCGTGGAGATTGCTACGGGTTCCGGCTCCAGCGCCCGCCGAAGAGCGCGAAGAGGAGGATGATCCCGCCGACGGCTAGCCCAGCGATACAAGCCCACCGCGCACCTTGAACGGAGCCAGAAGGAACGAGGCCGGGCTCGAGAACGGCATCCTCAGGGTCGCCGGGGTTGTAGTAGACGGTGACTTCCTTCCCGACAGGATACCGGTCGGCATGCCTTTGGGCGTCGTCCTTGAGCTTGTGGGAGACCCTGAACACCTGGATGCGGTGGCCTCGGTACTTCTTTCCGTCGACCGCATAGCTATACGTGAGCTCGATCTCGTGCCGGACGTTTGAGACGCCCCTGCCCGTGGTGCCTCCCTTCCTCACAACATCGCATTGGGTGATCCTGCCCTTCACGGTCGGCCAGGAGCGGCTTTCCCGCGCCTTCTTCTGCGCGGATGAGAGGTAAACCAAGCCACCGATGCCACCGCCAATCAGCAGCACACCCAATCCGATCGCATGTGTCCTCTTCATTGTCGTCCCCTCGCAGTCGCGCAACTCCAACATAATCAGTATAGCACATAGCGGTGAGCACTCGCGTCCGTGTGGCGCAACGACGCGCCGGCGCAGACGCCTGCTATGCGCCGGCCCGGTGCCGGCTTAGGGCGTGACACGGCCCATGAGGCGGGGGAAGGGGATCGTCTCGCGGACGTGGGGCAGGCCGCAGAGCCAGCCGACGGTGCGCTCGATGCCGAGGCCGAAGCCGGCGTGCGGCACCGTGCCGTAGCGGCGCAGGTCCAAGTACCAAGAGAATGCCGCTTCGGGCAGTTCGTGTTCGGCGATGCGGCGGCGGAGCACGTCGAGGTCGTCTTCGCGCTGGCCGCCCCCGATGATCTCGCCGTAGCCCTCGGGCGCGATCATATCGACACAAAGCGCAACGCGGTCGTCGTCGGGATCGCGCTTCATATAGAAGGCTTTGACCTGGACCGGGTAGCGGTGCACGAGGACGGGCGTGTCGAACTGCTGGCTCAGCACGGTCTCGTCGTCGCCGCCGAAGTCTTCGCCCCATTCGAACTCGACGCCCGCTTTGTGCAGCACGTCGACCGCCTCGTCGTAGCTGATGCGCGGGTACGGCTTCTTCACTTTGCGGAGCGCGTCGAGGTCGCGATCGAGGAGGGTGAGCTCGCGCTCACGGCGCTCGAGGACGCGCTGGACGAGGAAGTCCACAAAAGCCTCGGCGAGGTCCATATCCTCGTCGAGCTCCATGAACGCGACCTCGGGCTCGATCATCCAGAACTCGGTGAGGTGGCGGCGCGTCTTCGACTTCTCGGCGCGGAAGGTCGGGCCGAAGCAGTAGACCTTGCCGAACGCCATCGCGCCCGCTTCCATGTAGAGCTGGCCCGACTGGGTCAGGTACGCCGTGTCGCCGAAGTAGTCGGTCTCGAACAGCGTCGTGGTGCCCTCGCACGCGGCGGGCGTGAAGATCGGCGCGTCGAGCAGCGTGAAGCCTCGGCCGTCGAAGAAGTCGCGCGCGCCGCGGATGAGCTCGGCCCGGACGCGCAGGATGGCGTGCTGCCTCGACGAGCGGAGCCACAGGTGGCGGTTGTCCATGAGGAACGCGGTGCCGTGCTCCTTCGGCGTGATCGGGTAGTCGTGGGCGAGCTGGAGGATCTTGAAGTCGCGGACGGTCAGCTCGTAGCCGAGCGGTGAGCGCGCATCCTCTTTGACCGTGCCGGTGACCTCGACGGACGATTCCTGCGTCACCTCGTCGCAGCGGCCAAACACCTCGTCGCCCACGTCGGGCCGGTAGGCGACGCACTGGATCGTCTCGGTGCCGTCGCGCACGAGCAGGAAGTAGAGCTTGCCCTTGTGCCGCTTGTTGTAGAGCCAGCCGCGGAGCGTGACCTCGTCGCCGACGTGCCGGCCGATCTCGTCGATGTAGACGCGCGCCATGCTCTCTCCTCATTGCGTGGTCCGGGCATGGACGTCAGTCGCCCCGTTGGGGCTCTGGTGTGTTGCGGTTCGGCACGGTACCACGGGCTCGCGCCCGAGGCTACTGCCAATCGCCCGGACGGAGCTCGGCGACGGCAGAAATGTGGCGCGATCCGGGATGGGAATGGCCCGGCGGGTTGGAACAAGCCCACTACGCTTCTTGCGCCGCTGCGCTCAGCAGTCGAAGTAGAGGTGGAACTCGTACGGGTGCGGGCGGAGCCGGAGCTCGGCGACCTCGGCCGTCCGCTTGTACTCAAGCCACTTCTCGACGACGTCGGGCGTGAACACGTCGCCCCTGAGCAGGAACTGGTGGTCGGCCTCGAGCGCGTCGA
>CAZCQN010000178.1:0-6010 GCA_964500825.1 uncultured Verrucomicrobiota bacterium
TAGGCGCCATCGTCGATTATGACGACGTCGCGGCCGTCGTCGCAGGCGAGCCCCGAAAGCCCGAGCCCGGCAAGGATCAGCAGGGCGGCGGCCGGTCGTAGAAGCGTTTTCATCGCTGGTCCCTCCTCCATCTGCTGGGGAGCTGAAGTCATTCTTCACCGGGTTGGACGGCCATGGGGCGCGTTTATTTTACCGCGTTGACTATTCAATCAGTTAGGGAATCGGGATGCGGCTGGCGTTCGCGTGCTAAGTCTTTGGTGTTTTGCCGCTTACGCCATCCTCGGCCACCTTGCTGACTTCCGGCCATTTGGGTCGGCGCGCGGTCATCTTGCTCAGGACCCCAAGGAGCTTCTTCCTGTCGATCGGCTTGGCCAGGAGCGCGTCGGCGTGGGCCCTGTGCGGGTGGTAGCGGTAGCCCTGGCGATCCCAGCCGGTCAGCAGTATGACGCCGGTGTCGACGCTTTCTTGCTTGATGGCCTTGGCGACGTCCCATCCGCTCATGCCGGGCATGCCGATGTCGGAGATGACGAAATCGTGGTGGCCGCGTCTGAACGCGTCGACGCCCTCGGGGCCGTCGTGGGCGATCTCGACCGCGTGGCCGGCGCGAGTGAGGATGTCGCGGATGATTCGGTTCAGCTCGATGTTGTCGTCGATGAGCAGCACGCGGAGCGCCTCGACGATTTCCTCGGGTGCTTCCTCGGGTTCCGGGATCGGCCGCATCGTTTCGGCCGCGGCGGGGAAGCTGACCATCACCGTGGTTCCCTGCGCGACCTCGCTCTCGACCGAGATCAGGCCGCGGTTGTGCCGGATGATGCCGTAGGCGACGCTCAGGCCGAGGCCGGTGCCTTTGACGCCCTTGGTGGTGAAGAACGGGTCGAACATGCGGCTCTTGACGTCGGCGCTCATGCCGACGCCGGTGTCCTCGATCCGGACAAAGACGCGGCGGCCCGTTTGGCCGGTCTCGATCGTGAGCGTGCCGCCGCGCGGCATCGCGTCGATGGCGTTGAAGACGATGTTGGTGAGCGCCTCGCGCAGCTCGCGTTCGTCGGCTTCGATCGGCTCGATCCGGCCGGCGATCCGCTTGAGCGCGACGTGGACGTCGCGGAACTCGGTTTCCTGTTTCAGGCGTGTCTCGGTGATCTGGGCCAGCTCGTGGATGACGGCGTTCAGGTCGATCGGCTTGAAGCCCTCGACGCGTTTGGCCCGGACGAAGTCCTGGACGCGCTCGACGGTTCGCGCGCCGTCTCTGGCGGCCTGCTCGATGGCGCGGAGCCCTTCGTGCGTTGGGGGGTCGGTGCACGTCTCGAGCAGGAACTGGGCGTGGCCGAGGATGATGCCGAGCACGTTGTTGATGTCGTGCGCCACGCCGGCGGCGAGCTCGCCGATCGAGCGCAGCTTCTCGGTCCGGAGCAGTTGCTCCTGGGCCTGTTTGAGGTCGGCGAGCGTCTGGGTCAGGTCGTTGTAAAGGCGCACGTTCTTGACGACGGCCGCCATCGACTGGGCGACGGACGAGAGCAGGGCGGCCTCCTCGTCGGTGAACTGCCGGAACGAGTGGCTCATGAGCACGATCATGCCGAGGAGCTCGTCGCGCACGGAGAGCGGCACGAACACGGCCGAGGCGTTGTCCTCGGCGCGCGCCAGCAGGTTCGACGTCTCAGGCTCCTCGAGCATATTGGGTACGGCGAACGCTGTGTGGTCGTGGGCGAAGCGTCGGGTGGCGAACGCGTGCAACTGCATGCACGTGGCCTCGGCGGTCGCGCGTTCACCGTGTTGGCACAACATGGTTGGGGGGCGTGCCTTACTGCCGTCGCCAGTGATGACGATGCACGAGCAATCGGACGGGAAGATTTCGAGCAAGTGCTGCATGGCCGCCTCGAGCAGCTCGCTCAGGTCGAGCGACTGGTTGAGCGCGCGGGCGACGTTGTAGAGCATGGCGAGATCGCGGTTGCGCCGCAGCAGGTTTTCCTCCATCGCCTTGCGTTGGCGCAGGTCGGTGCTGATGATCAGGTAGCCGATCAGCTCGCCGGCGCCGTTCTCGAGCGGCGCAGCAAACACCGCCACGGGCACGGCACTCGCGTGGCGGTCGCGCGCGATCGCCTCGGCGTTCTCGACGGGGCGGTGCGACTCGAGCCGCTCGCGCGTGGTGTCCCATCCTTCGACGAGGAACGAGCCGATGTCGCGGCCGGTCATCTCGGCGCTTGTATGACCGGTGAGGCGCTCAGCGCCGACGTTGAAGAGGTTGATCTTCCAGTCGGGCGTGCAGGCGACGATGCCGACGAGTGGATTGTCGACGAGACGGCGCAGGTAGCGCTCCTGCTCGCGGACGGCCTGGCCCAGCCGATGCTTCTCGGTCACGTCGGCGAGGGCGAGCAGGTACTGGGCCGAGCCCTCGGCGCCCGGCTCGGTTTCGATCAGGGGCGCGACGGTGATGTCATAGCGGCGTTCGGTCCCATGCACGTCGCGGCCCGGCACGTTCGTCAGGCGGGCCGCTCGGTCGTTGGCCAAGACCTCGCGCACTGCGTCGAGCACGCCGGCCTCGTGCAGCATATCGTGCGGGAGCGCCGCCTCGAGCGGGTGGCCGACCACGTCTTCGAAGTCGGTGAAGCGGGCGTCGGCGTACTGGCGGTTGGCCGCGAGGACCTGCTGTGATTGGTCGATGACGAGCAACGCGGCGGGGACCGTGGCGATGACGCGCTCCTTGAACGCTTTGAGGCGCGCCAGTTCGTCGTTGATCGCGCTCAGCTCGCGGTTGCGGGCCTCGAGGTCGGCGTTGAGCAGTTGCAGCTCCTCGTTGGCCGATTCGAGCTCCTCCTTGCTTGTCTGAAGCTCCTCGTTGCTGATCTCGAGCTGCGCGTTGAGATCGCCGATTTCGTTTGTGCGCCGTTCGAGCTCGGCGGTGCGCGCCTTCACCTGGGCGCGCAGCGCGCGCACGAACAGGAAGACGGCCAGCACGCCGATCAGGATCGCGGCGAGCCCGAGCAGCACGGGGATGTCTATAGCCAGTGCGGAGAGGGTTGGCAGGAATGTGCCGATCAGGTTCGGAGCCATCATGAGCCGTCCTCGGTCTTGCGGTACACTTGCCAGCGCGTGTCGACCGGCTCGAACGCGGCCTCGAGCTCGGGCCGGAGCTTCTCCGACTTGCCCAGGACGAGATACCCACCGGGTACGAGGCCATAGCGGAGGTTGTTGAGCGCCGCGATCTGCGCGTCTTTCTCCAGGTAGATGAGCACGTTGCGGCACGTGATCAGGTCGAGCTGCGAGATCGGCGGATCGGCGACGAGGTTGTGCGTGCCGAAGCAGACGAGCCGCCGGAGGAACGGGCGCACCGTCGGCGTGCGCGTTCCGGTGAAGTAGCGCCGCTTGGTCCGGGCGTCCACGTTCTCGAGCTGGTCGCGCGTGTAGCGGGCGGCGCGCGCGGCGTCGAGCGAGGCGCGGTCGACGTCGGTGGCGAACAGCTTCACGTCGACCGGGTCGAGCCGGCCGTCGAGCGCCTCGAAGATGACGATCGCCAGCGAGTAGGCTTCTTCGCCGGTGGCGCACGCGACGGACCAGGCGCGGATGCGCGGCGGCGTAGCCGTCTTGCGGCGTGCGATGATGTCGGGCAGCACGGTGGCGCGCAGCACGTCGAACAGCTCGGGATCGCGGAAAAACGTGCTGTAGCCCACCATGAGGTGCGACAACAGCGTGTCGATCTCCTGCTCGCTCGCCTCGACCATCGCGCGGTACGCCTCGACCGTGGGGCACTTGCAGGCGGCCGCGCGGCGCGCGATCGAGCGCGCGAGCGAGCTCCGCTTGTACTCGGAGAGGTCGAAGCCGCGGCGACGCTGGATCAGCTCGATGAGGCGGGCGACTTCCTCGGGAGGCGCCGTCGGCGTCGCGAGTTGCGGCGGGTTCGCCTCAGTGATGGTCATCGTCACCCCGCTCCGTGCGATTCGACTCGTAAGATCAGCAGGTGACGGGGATTATAACGCTTTTGTGCCCAGCGCTCAACAGGATTCTATGACAGCCGTTCGGGCCCCGGCGGCCACGAGCGCGACGATCACCGCGGCGGCGACCAGGGGGGCGCGAGCGAGTGAGCCACGCCGAGATGGTCGAGGACGCGGGCGACGACGGTGTCGGCGAGCGCCTCGATCGACTTCGGCCTGGTGTAGAAGCCGGGAGAGGCGGGCAGGATGACCGCGCCGGCGACGGTGACCTGCTCCATGTTTCGGATGTGGATGAGCGAGTACGGGGTCTCGCGCACGACGAGGACGAGGCGTCGGCGCTCCTTGAGGAAAACGTCGGCCGTGCGGGCGATCGCGGTGTCGGCTACGCCCGAAGCGATCCGGCCGAGCGTCGCCATACTGCACGGCACGACGGCGCAGCCGTCGTAGGGCTGCGAGCCGCTGAGCGACGGGACGTCGCGCGCGTCGTTGTCGTAGACGGGGAAGCCGAACGAGGCGAAGTCGGCCCCGCATTCCTGCGCGTTCACCTCTCGCGCGTGCGAGCTGACGATCACGTCGGCCATGTGCTTGGTGCTTGACAGGAACCGGAGCAGGCGCTCGGCGTAGATCATGCCGCTCGCGCCGGTGACAGCGATGACGAACTTCATGATGGCCTCCCGTGTCTCACGGCAACCGGGGCTGTTGAAAACGACGCCCTATGCAAACCTTTGAGACTATGTGGCGATGTTGTGTCGTCTCGGAACCCAGGGCGGCGCGCCGCCCCTTTGGGGCGCGCTTGCCCTGGGCTGTGCTATGAAGCCCCTTGAGGGCGAGCGGCGCGGAATCCGCACGCCGCTGTTTCGACAGATTCATCCCTTCTGCTTCACGGCAATCGCCCGTGGACGAGGCCGGCGATGCCGCCGGAGATGTGGCGGCCCTCGACGCGGCGGAAGCCGACGGTTTCCATCAGGAGCATAAACTCGTCGAGCCGCATGTGGTTGAGGATCGAGCGCGTCAGGTACCGGTACGCGCCGAGGTGGCCGGCGACGATCCAGCCGGCGAGCGGCACGAGCGTCGTGCCGACGGTCCAGTAGAACAGGCGCGCGGGCCACGTCACCGGACGGAAGAACTCGAGGATGATGCAGACGCCGCCGCTCTTGAGGACGCGCTTGAGCTCGAGGAGCGTTTCGGCCTCGCGGCTAATGTTGCGGATGCCGAAGGCGCAGATCGCCGCGTCGAACGTGCGGTCGGCGAACGGCAGGGCGAGGGCGTCGGCGGCGACAACGCCCGACCGCTCCGACCATGCGGGTTTCTTCGCCAGCTTCCGGCGGGCGCGCTCGAGCATCGGCACAGAGAAGTCGACGCACGTCAACCGGCCGCGTTCGTATCGCTTGAGGAACTCGATGCCGAAGTCGCCGGTGCCGCAGCACAGGTCGAGGACGCGCTTGACGCGCCGCGCCTCGAGCGCCTCGATCGCCCGGGCGCGCCAGCGCCGGTCGCGCCCGAGGCTGAGCAGGTGGTTGAGCCGGTCGTAGCGGCGTGAGATGCGCGAGAACATCTGTTCGATATCACTATCCATCGTCTCGGCATCATCATATCTGACGGCGTCGGGCAGTCACCCTGTTTTTCGATTCCTCGGGGCGATCGCGACCGTTCGGCCGGCGAAAGTGGTGGCGACATGAAGCCCGTTTCGATACGGTGTTCGCGCCGCTGCCCGGATTCGGGTGGTGGCGAAAACATCAAGGGGCGATTGCAGTGGCTGACGTTCGTCCGTTTAGAGGGCTTCGGTACGACGCGGCGAAGGTGGCGATCGGGTCGGTCGTCACGCAGCCGTACGACAGGATCACGCCCGAGATGCAGGCCGCCTACTACGAGGCGAGCCCGTCCAACGTCGTACGCCTCATCCTGGGCCGTGAGGAGCCGGGCAACTCCGGTAGCGGGAACAAGTACACGCGCGCGGCCGAGTTCCTGGGCCGGTGGCTCGACGAGGGCGTGCTGGTCGAGGACGCCGAGCCGGCCATCTACGCGAGCACGCAGGTCTACGAGGTCGATGGCAAGACGTATCGGCGGCGCGGGTTCGTGGCGCT
>CAZCQN010000179.1:0-5992 GCA_964500825.1 uncultured Verrucomicrobiota bacterium
CCCAGAACACGCCCCTGAAGAGCGGGGTGTAGATGTGCCGGCCGTCGATGAGCACGAGCAGCTTGTTGGCCATCCGGCCGTTGAAGCCGCGTGAGGCGACCGCCCACTTGTTGGCATCGAGGCGGGCCACGTGCATGCCGGGCACGAGGCGGAACGCCTCGGAGAGGCTGGTGACTCCTGCGCGGCGGATCTGGTCGCCGGTGACGACCGAGATCGCGGCCGCCGCCTCGGTCAGCTTCTGCGGCTTCTTCGCGGCGGAGGTGACCGTGATCTCGATGTTCATTAGCTCTTCGATCGTCAGGTCTGTCAGATCGCGGCCGGGCCCTTCAGCCCACGCGGCGGCCGCGACGAGCGGCAGGACAACTATGAGGACGAGCACGCGTTTCATCGTCTCATTTGGGTTCCATTCTCGGTGCGTATGGGCCGCCCCGCGCGCCGGATCCTGAGCGCGACCGTCGCTCGGGCAGTGGTAGATTCTGTCCTTTGCCGCTCCGATCTCGTTGGGCAGCAAGAGCTTGGGGTTCCGGCTCCCTGTTGCCACGTCCAAGGAGGTCGCTGTTTGCGGCGGATGGCTACCTGCGCCCGATGACCGCTGGCGCTAGAAACAACAAGCGTGCCATACGTGCACGTCAAGGGGCCGCAACCGGCCTGGGCACGTCTCGCCGCCGCGTCCGGGGGTTAGGCGGTATGGTCGGTGAAGTCGGCGTGGATTTGGCGGAGCTGGTCGATGAGGGGGCGGATGGCGTCGAGGTCGGTGGTTTTGCCGAGCTGCTCCATTTGGGTGCCGATCTCGGTGATCTCGGGGAATCCGTAGGAGGCGCCGTTGCCCTTGAGCCGGTGGCCGATGGCGCCCAGGGCGGCGGCATCGCCGTCGCTGACGAGCGTGTCGCACTCGGTGAGCACGTCGACAAACAGGGCCATGTACTCGCCGCGCAGCTCGACCATCAGGTCGGCCATGTCGTCGTCGGGTGCGGGCTCGGCTTCTGTGGGCGCCTCGGTAGCGACAACGGCTGGGGCTTCGGGCTCGGCAAGGGTGTCGCGCTCGGCGAGCTTGCTGCTCTGGGCCAGGGCGCGGCGCATCTCGGGGAACAGCTCGGCGAGCTGCACAGGTTTGGCGACGAAGCCGTCGCAGCCGGCTTCGAGTGCTCGTTCGCGGTCCTCTTTCATGGCCGAGGCGGTCAGGGCGATCACGGGGATCGAGGCGAGGTCGCTCTCGCGCTTGAGGGTGAGGGTCGCCTCGTAGCCGCTCATCACGGGCATGTGCATGTCCATCAGGATCAGGTCGGGGTGCTGGAAGGCGAGCTGGATGGCCTCGATGCCGTTCTCGGCGAAGCTGACTTCGAAGCCGCGGCTGGTCAGGAGCCGGGAGATGAAGCGGCGGTTCAGCTCGTCGTCCTCGGCCACCAGCACGCGCAGGCCGTTGCCGGAGAGCTGGCCGATCACGCCAGGCTGGATCTCGTCTGCCACGTCGCGCCGGGCGGGGGCGTAGGGGAACGAGAAGGTGAAGGCCGAGCCTTTGCCCTCCTGGCTGCTGGCCTGGAGCGTGCCGCCGAGCGTTTCGCTCAGGTGTTGGCACAGCGTCAGGCCGAGCCCGGTGCCGCCGAAGCGGCGCGTGGTGCTCGCGTCGGCCTGGGTGAATGGATCGAAGACCGCCTCGATCTTGTCGGGCGGGATGCCGATGCCGGTGTCGATCACGGCGATCTCGATCAGGGAACCCTTGCAGCGCGCTCGGAGGGTGATCTGCCCTTCGTCGGTGAACTTGACCGCGTTCGACAGCAGGTTGGTGACCACTTGGCGCACCTTGACCTCGTCGGTTCGGATGGCGTCGGGCACGTCGTCGGCGATGTCGACGACGAGCGCGAGGCCGCGTTCGTCGCAGCGGTTGCGCACGAGGCTGGCGGCGTTCTGCAGCAGCGTGTGCAGGGAGAAGTCGACGTGTTCGAGGCTCATGCGGCCGGCCTCGACCTTGGACAGGTCGAGGATGTCGTTGATGAGGTCGAGCAGGTTCATGCCGCTGGTGTAGATCATGCGGAGCGTATCGTGCTGCTCGGCTGTGAGGCCTTCCTCCATCAGGAGGGTGGAGAAGCCGATGATGGCGTTCATGGGGGTGCGGATCTCGTGGCTCATGTTGGCCAGGAACTGGCTCTTGGCGATGGAGGCGGCTCTTGCCTCCTGGGTCTTGGCCTCGAGATCACGCGTGCGTTCCTGCACGAGTTCTTCGAGGTGGAGGCGGTGCTGTTCGAGCTCGGCGTCACGCGTCTGGATCTGGTCGAGCATTTCGTTGAAGCCGCGATAGAGCACGCCGAGCTCGTCGGTCCGATCCGGGTCGACCCGGATCGCGTAATCGCCGTACGCCGAGACGGCCTTGGCGGTGCGTGCCAGGTGCAGCACGGGCGCGGAGATGATGCGCTGGAGCCGGACGCCGACCAGGAGGGCGATGCCGAGCGAGCCGGCCGCGACCACCGCGACGATCATGATTGTCTGGGAGATCCGGGCGCGGATTTCGCCCATGTGCGCTCGCACGAGGATAGTGCCGATCGGCTCGGTGCCCTGACGGATGGGCGTCGACACCTCCAGATAGCCCTCGTGGATGCGGTAGCCGTCTTTGGGTGGTCTTGGCGGCCAGCGGTTTGGCTCGGACTGCGCGTGGTATTGGGCGAACACGGTGGCATCGGCATCGTAGACACACGCGCCGACGACGGCGCGCTCCTCGCGGAGCGACGCGAGGGTTTCGGTGGCGGCGGCCGGATCGTCGAAGGCAAGCGCCGCCGCACTGTTGGCGCCGAGCACGTCGGCCAGCGCCGTGAGTGTGCGCACGGTTGAGGCGCGGATCACGCGGACTTCGTTGACGACGAACAACGCGCCGCACAGCAGGACGGAGACGGCCGCCGTGACGGCCAGCAGTACGGTGAGCTTCGATTTGATCGACAGATCGCGGAAGCGCCGCACGCTACTCCCTCTCGCCGGTATCGGCTTCGTCGGTTGCGTCTTCGGTGATGATCGTGGCCAGGCGCAGGAGCTTCGAGCTGATCTTGAGGCCGGCGCGCGCCGCGGCCTCCGGATTGATCTCGAAGCGGACCTTGCTGCGTTCGATGACGAAGTTGACAGCGACGCCTCTGTGGGCGAAGCCTTCTGTGTCGCCGATCAGGAGGACGGGCGAGTCCGCGAGCATCTCAAGAACGGCTGGCAAGCGGTCTTGTTCTGAGGCGGCAACGAACAGAATGTGGC
Organism: uncultured Verrucomicrobiota bacterium; assembly: GCA_964500825.1. Taxonomy (GTDB): domain Bacteria; phylum Auribacterota; class JABMQX01; order JAFGEW01; family JAFGEW01; genus CAYUZG01. The sequence continues at coordinate 3,229 of CAZCQN010000179.1, forward strand.
ACGGCGTGTAGTCCTCGAAGTGTTCGAAGCGCCGGATCACAATCGGCTTGTCGCCGATCGTTTTGCTTCGGGCGATCTGATCGAGGAGCACGCCGAACGGGTCGTCGCCCAGGACGCCGATGATGAACACGCCGCCGGAGTCGGGACCGGTGTCTTCGGGCCATTCGACGTACTTGGCGAAGTTGTAGATGAAGGCGGCCTTGATCTCGTACTCGGTCGGCGCCGGTTCGGCGGCTGGCGCGAGGGTGCTCACAGCGAGCGCCGCGAGAACGGCCGAGGCGAGTGCGCACACCCGTCGTGTCTTCCTGTGTAGTCGGCATTCGATTCCGTCTTGTTGCGTGCCCACGATACCTACCCTATGTCGGTCTGTTCGGTGTTGCCTCAGAAGTGCCACGTGACCCCCACATAGACACTGCGTTCGACCTGGGTCGGGAGCGTTTGGATCATCACCGGGCGGAACTCGGTGTGTTGGGCATCGAGGAGGTTCTGCCCCACGACAAAGAGCTCCATCTGTTGTGTTGGCCGCCACGCCATCCTCGCGTCGAGCTCGAGGTAGCCATCCACGTCGATAGCCGGGAGCGCGTCGACGTAGCGGAGCGCCATGTCGAAATCGACGTTGCCGGGCAGGGCCCACGATGAGCGTAGGAACGCCATGTGTTCAGGGCTCTTGCCCTCGGTGTAGGTCATCTGAGTGCCAGGGAGAGCGTCTTTGAGCTCGATGTCCATCTTCAGCAATGAGTAGCCGGCGTAGAGTCGCCAGTGATCGGAGGCCTTGTAGTCGGCGGCGAGCTCGAGGCCGTACGTGTGGCCCTGGCTGTTGTTGGTGAAGTGGAACGGGAGTACTGCGTGCGGAAGCGGCGATGGATCGAGCGTGGGTGCCCCGGGCTCGCTGGCTTGGAGATCGTCGTAGCAGTTGTAGAAGGCGGCCGCGTCGAGGGCGAGGCGCTCGTTTGGCTGCACTCGGTAGCCCAGCTCGTAAGCGAGCAGCGTCTCCGAATCGTAGTCTGCGCTGGGTATCCACACGGAGAAGATGGCGTCGGCAGTGCCGGGCATGGTGAACCGCAGGTAGCGCTCGGTGCGCGAGGGTGTTCGGACCGCGCGCGAGACGGCGGCCCAGACGGTCTGCTTCGGCGCGGGCACCCACGTGAGCCTCACGCTGGGCTGGAATTCGTACCCGGTGTAGTCGTTGTGCTCGAATTTCGAGCCGACGGTCAGTGAGAGCCGCTCCGGCGTGATGGTGATCTCGTCCTGGAAGAAGGCGTGGTAGACGTAATCGGTCGCCCGTTCCGGCTCGACGGCGAGCACGGCGCCGCTATGAACCTCGTCGCCTGTGATTCGCACTCCCAGTCCCCACAGGATGTCATGCCGCTCGCGGACGGGGAAGCGGTGCTGGAAGTCGATTTCTGTTATCTCCGTGTCGCCCGAGGCGACGGCCTCCTCGCGATTGCCCCGGTGGAGGTAGGCGTGCAAGGCGAGGTCGGAGTTCTCGCCCAGGTGCCGTTCCCAGCGGGCCAACAGGTGGCCGCCAGTCATGTCGATCGCGTCCCTGACGGGCTGGACGAAGGGCGGCGTGAAGATCGGCTGCAAGACCGTTTGCAGGCCATCGCCGTCGTAGTACTGGCCCTGGAAGGTGAGCGAGTCGTCGGGCGTCAGGTCCCAGTCGATCCGGAAGCCCGTGAGGCGCATCTGCCAGTTGTCGTTCGTGTCGTTGCCGGCCTCGTCGACGAAGCCGTCGCGGTCGACGTACTTGGCGTAGATACGGTAGTAGGCATCGGTGCTGAGCGTGCCGCCGTAGCGCACCTCACCGAAGGTGCGTTCCTCGGTGCCGGCGCCGAGCCGCAGCAGGCCGCCCTGGGTGTGTTTTGCGCTCTTGGTGACCACGTTGATGACGCCGTTGACGGCGTTGGCGCCCCAGAGCGTGCCGCCGGGCCCGCGGATGATTTCGATGCGGTCGATGTCGTCGAGGATCGTGTCCTGCACCTCCCAGAAGACGCCCGTGAACAAGGGGGTGTAGACGTGACGGCCGTCAACGAGCACGAGCAGCTTGTTGGAGATCCGGCCGTCGAAGCCGCGCGAGCTGATCGCCCACTTGTTGGCGTCGACGCGGGCCACGTGCATGCCGGGCACGAGGCGGAACGCCTCGGGGATGCTCGTGACGCCCGCGCGGCGGATCTGGTCGCCGGTGACGACCGAGATCGCGGCCGCCGCCTCGGTCAGCTTCTGCGGTTTCTTGGCGGCGGATGTGACCGTGATCTCGATGTCCATCAGCTCTTCGAGCGTCAGCTCCGTCAAGTCGCGGCCGGGGCCTTCGGCCCAGGCGGTGGCCGTAACGAGCGGCACGATGACGGCAAGCAGTAAGTTTCTCATCATGACATTCTTGTGGTGTTTTCCTGCCGCTCAAGAACCGCCCAGCGCGCTGGTGGCCGGGTGCCCATCTCGTTCCGGGGCGGCAAGTTCTGCCTCTTCGTGTCTTGGTCTTGTTTCGCTATAGCGGGTCGGGGTGGCGTCACCCCGCCGTTTTCGAAGGCGCTACAGTCTGGCCGTGGACCCCGGTCAGTTGCGGTGTACGGACAACTGCTCCCAATGGCTGACGGGGTAGGAACAATAAACGTGCCATACATGCACCTCAGGACGCCGGAGCGCTCCTGTCCTTTGGCTGTGGCGGCTCGAACGCGGCGTGGATCTGGCGGAGCCGCTCGATATGGGGCTGGATGGCCTCGAGTTGCCCGGCTTCGCCGAGCTGTTCGATCTGGGTGCCGATCTC
>CAZCQN010000180.1:0-5985 GCA_964500825.1 uncultured Verrucomicrobiota bacterium
CCAACCTCATTGACGATCCCGCGCACAAGGACGTGCTCGCCGACATGCGCCGGCGCCTGCGCGCGTGGCAGGAGCAAACGGGGGACCCCGAGGACGTGCTCGGCTAGCAGGCGGCTAAAAGCCCCTTCCGTGCCAAGACAACGTCGTGTTGCATGACTTCGGTCGCCCTTTCAGGGCTCAATGGACATCTTTTCTCGTCGATGACCCGTGGCTTACGGGCCTGTTGAAAAAGGCGTTCTATGGAAGCCTTTCAGGCTAGGAGCGGTCCTTCGTCGTCACCAAACCCAGGGTGTTACCCTGGGCTGTTCTATGAAGCCCCTTTGGGGCAGGCACAGTCCCGACGGTAGCTGGGCTTTTTCAACAGGCCCTCGCGCCCGAGGCTACTGCCAATCGCCCCTAGGGGCTCAACAAGGTGGCCGCGGATCGCTTCCTCCTTCAGGGAAGTGCCCGAGATGGATACCCAGACAGACAGCCACGCGATCGTCGTCCAGGAGCTCGGCAAGCGCTTCCTGCTGCGCAAGGAGCAGGACCGCACGCTCAAGGGCACGCTGCTCGGCGTACTCCGCGGTGGCGGCGTGCTCCGCGGCCGGGGCGTGCGCAGCGACCTGTGGGCGCTCAAGGGCGTCAACTTCGAGGTGCGCCGCGGCGAGACGTTCGGCATCATCGGGGCGAACGGCGCGGGCAAGTCGACGGTGCTCGGCGTGCTGGCGGGCACGATCCGCCCGACTGAAGGGCAGACCCGCGTCGCCGGCCGCATATCGAGCCTGCTCGAGCTTGGCGCCGGCTTCCATCCCGACCTGACGGGCCGCGAGAACGTCTACCTCAACGGCTCGATCCTCGGCCTGCCGCGCGCGACCATCGACTCGAAGTTTGACGACATCGTCCGGTTCGCCGGCCTCGCCGAGTTCATCGACAGCCCGGTGAAGCACTACTCGTCCGGCATGTACGTGCGGCTCGGGTTCTCGGTCGCCGTCGAGGTCGATCCCGACGTGCTGCTCGTCGACGAGGTGCTCGCCGTGGGCGACGAGGTGTTCAAGAAGAAGTGCCTCGGCAAGATGGCCGAGTTCCAGCAGGCGGGCAAGACGATCGTCGTGGTGAGCCACGACCTCGACACGGTCAAGAAAATCTGCTCGCGCGTCATGCTGCTGGGCGAGGGGCGCGTGCTCGAGCTCGGCGGGGCCGAGGCCGTCGTCGAGGAGTACAAGCGGCTCGGCCTCCAGCAGCAGGACGACGTGTTCCGCCGCGAGTGGGGCACGCGCGCCGCCGAGATCACCGAGGTTGCGATCCTCGACGAGCGCGGCGCGCCGGCCGAGCGGTTCCGCAGCGGCGATGCGGTGCGCGTGCGGATCCGCTTCGATGCGCACGAGCCGATCGCCGACCCGGTCTTCGGCTTCAGCGTTGCCGACTACCAGGGCAAGCTCTGCTACGGCTCGAACACGGACGTCGCCGGCATCGACCTCGGTGCCATCGACGGCTCGGGCACCGTCGAGCTCGCGATCGAGCCGCTCAACCTGATGCGGGGCAAGTTCTTCCTGTCGCTCGCGCTCCACAGCCGCGACCACCAGCAGCAGTACCACCGCCTTGACCACGCCTGGACTTTCTGGGTCCTTAGCGACAGCCGGGCCGAGGGCTTCGTCGAGCTCCCGAGCACGTGGCGCCGCCTCGGCTAGAGCGCCTCCACGTTTTGCGCCCGGCTATTCACATTGCGTTCCTGCGGGGTGTCTCAGCCACCGGCCTTCTGGGTTGGCCCGTAAGCCGCTGGTGCCGAGAGGATTGACCCCACGGGCCCGCCTGGTCAACACGGGCCGCTTGGCCTCACGGTGCTGCGCTTCTTTGCTGTGCCGCCTTCAGGTCGCATCCGGTTTTTCCTTGCCTCGCCAGGTGCGCTCTGGTAGCGTCTGCGCGCTTGGGGTTGGGAATGAGCCGCTGGTCCGCCTTCACTTCCTGCCGCACGCGGGCCCGCTTGAACCCAACCCGTTGCACAACGGCGCATTTCGCAAGGAGGCTTTCATGGCAAGGGCAAATCGGGAATCCGTGAAGGCGGGTAGGAAGTCCGTCAAGCACGTCTACTTCTTCGGCGGCGGTAAGGCCGATGGCACGGCCGCAATGAAGAACCTGTTGGGCGGCAAGGGGGCCAACCTCGGCGAGATGGCGAGCCTCGGCATCCCGGTCCCGCCCGGTTTCACGATCACGACGGACGCCTGCGTCCACTTCTTCAAGAACGGCGGCACGTATCCGCCCGGTTTGAAGGAGCAGGTGACCAAGGCGCTCCGGCGCGTCGAGCAGGTCACGGGTAAGACGTTCGGCGATCCGGCGAACCCGCTCCTCGTCTCGGTTCGCTCCGGCGCGCGCCAGAGCATGCCGGGCATGATGGAGACGGTCCTCAACGTGGGCCTCACGTCGAAGACGATGCCGGGCCTCATCAAACGCAGCGCCAACCCGCGCTTCGTCTACGACGCCTACCGGCGCCTGATCCAGATGTACTCGGACGTGGTGATGGAGAAGGCCGCCGGCATCGAGCCCAAGGAAGGAATGGGCGTGCGCCAGCAGCTCGAGCGCGAGCTCGACGCTATGAAGAAGCGCCTCGGCGTCAAGCAGGACACCGAGCTGAGCGCGAAGCACATCGAGGAGCTCATCGCGAGCTACAAGCGCACGATCCAGGAGGCGCTCGGCAAGCCGTTCCCCGACGACGCGATTGAGCAGCTCTGGGGCGGGATCGCCGCCGTGTTCCAGTCGTGGAACGGCAAGCGCGCGATCTCGTATCGGCGCATCGAGGGCATCCCCGCCGAGTGGGGCACCGCCTGCAACGTGCAGACGATGGTGTTCGGGAACATGGGCGACAAGTCGGCCACGGGCGTCGCGTTCACGCGCAACCCGGCCACCGGCGAGCACATCTTCTACGGCGAGTGGCTGCCGAACGCGCAGGGCGAGGACGTCGTCGCCGGCATCCGCACGCCGAACCCGATCAACGAGGCCGGCAAAACCGACGATACGAAGCACCTGTCGTCGCTCGAGACGGCGATGCCCAAGCTCTACACGCAGCTCGACGCGATTCAGCGCACGCTCGAGCGCCACTACACGGACATGCAGGATATCGAGTTCACGATCGAGGACGGCACGCTCTACATGCTCCAGACCCGCACGGGCAAGCGCAACGGCCCGGCCGCCGTCCGGATGGCCGTCGAAATGGTGCGCGAAAAACTCATCGGCCCCGACGAGGCCGTCATGCGCGTCCGGCCCGACCAGCTCGAGGAACTCCTGCACCCGGTCGTGGACCCCGCGGCCGAGCGCAAGGCGAAACCGATCGCCAAGGGCCTCCCGGCCGGCCCCGGCGGCGGCACGGGCCAGGTCGTCTTCACGGCCAACGATGCGGTCGAGTGGAAGAAGCAGGGCAAGCAGGTGATCCTCGTGCGCGAGGAGACGAACCCCGAGGACGTCGAGGGGATGCGCGCGGCGGCCGCGATCCTCACCGCGCGCGGCGGCATGACGAGCCACGCGGCGCTGGTGGCCCGCGGCTGGGGCAAGTGCTGCATCGTCGGCGCCGGCAGCGTCGAGGTGGACATGGGCTCGCGCACGTTCACGACGAGCGGCGTGCGTGTCAAGGAGGGCCACTGGATCACGCTCAACGGCACGAAGGGCGTTGTCTACGAGGGGAAGCTCCCGATGGTCAAGGCCGCTGAGGAGAACCCCAACTTCGTCGCGCTTATGGCGCTCACGGACAAGTCCCGCCGACTCGGCGTGCGCGCCAACGCCGACACGCCCGCCGACGCCAAGCGCGCGCGCGCGTTCGGCGCGCAGGGCATCGGCCTGTTCCGCACCGAGCACATGTTCTACGGCGCCGGGAGTGACGAGCCGCTGTTCAAGCTGCGCAAGATGATCATGTCGAGCACGGAGGCCGAACGCCGCGCCGCGCTCGACGAGCTGTTCCCGCACGTGAAGGCCGACGTCAAGGCAACGCTCGAGGCGATGGAGGGCCTCCCGGTAACGATCCGGACGCTCGACCCGCCGCTGCACGAGTTCGTCCCGCACGCGCCCGAGGCGCAGGCCGAGCTCGCCGGAGCGCTCGGCATCAGCGTCGAGGCGCTCGAGAAGCGCGCGCGCGACCTCGAGGAGACCAACCCGATGATGGGCCACCGCGGCGTGCGCCTCGGGGTGACGTACCCCGAGGTGACCGAGATGCAGGTGCGCGCCATCCTCGAGGCGACCGCCGAGCTGCTCGCCGACGGCACACGGGCGTTCCCGGAGATCATGATCCCGGTGACCTGCTCGGTCAACGAGCTGACGAACCAGAAAGCGATCGCCGCACGCGTTCACGACGAGGTGTGCGCGAAGTACGGCGTCAAGAAGGTCCCGCACTCGTTCGGCACGATGATCGAGATCCCGCGCGCGGCGCTTACGGCCGGCAAGATCGCCGAGGTGGTCGAGTTCTTCAGCTACGGCACGAACGACCTGACGCAGATGACGTTCGGGTTCTCGCGCGACGACATCGGCGCGTTCGCTCCCGACTACATTGAGAAGGGCATCCTGGCCGACGACCCGTTCCAGACCGTCGACACCGAGGCGGTCGGCGAGCTGATCGACATCGGTATCCGGCGCGGCCGGGCGACCCGGCCGAAGCTCAAGGTCGGCATTTGCGGCGAGCACGGCGGCGAGCCGCGGTCGGTTGGGTTCTGCCACCGCGTCGGGATGGACTACGTGAGTTGCTCGCCGTTCCGTGTGCCGATCGCGCGGCTGGCGGCGGCCCAGGCGGCCATCGCTGACACGCGCGCCGCAAAGCCGGCCGCAAAGAAAAAGGCGGCCAGGAAGCCGGCCAAGGAGGCAGCCAAGAAGGCCGCGGCCCCGAAGAAGACGAAGAAGAAAGCGGCAAGAAAGAAGGTGGCCAGGAACGCGGCCAAGAGGCCGGCCAAGAAGGCGGCCCGGAGGCCGGCCAAGAAGACGATTCCCAAGAAGAAGACCCGGAAAACGCGGGTCAAGAGGCAGGTCAGGAAGAAGGCCACAAGGATGGCGCGCAAGAGGTCGGTCAGCAAGAAAGCGGCGAGAAAGAAGGCTCGTCGGAAACGGTAGCGTCCTCTCGGATGCGGGCTCTCTGGAGGGGATACAGAGGGGGCTGGGAGCGTTTCCGCCTGGTTCGTGCGTTACCGCTGTTAGCGGTTCGTGATACGTCGGTTCCGGCTGCCTGCGACGAGCAGGCTTGCCTGGTGCAGTCAGGCTGGCCTGTGGCCGCGGGCCGGTGGCCGGCTGGAGTTCAAGCGCTCAGCCAGACCACCGTAATTGCCGATCATGTAAAGGGAGTAGAGTGCCCGGTCGAGGTCGGGCCCGACGGCACGGCTGTGCAGCGGTAGGGACGCGCTCATGCCCCGAGACGACATTACGCCGGTCGACATCTACCTGCGCGATATCCGGCAGATGCCGGCGCTGTCGCGTGAGGAGGAGCTCGAGCTGTTCCACCGGATCGGCGAGGGTGACGAAGAGGCGCGCAAGCACGTCATCAAGGCCCACCTGAAGCTCGTCGTCAAGATCGCCAGGAAGTACTCGCGCCTCGGGGTGCCGTTCATGGATCTGGTCGAGGAAGGCAACCTCGGCCTGCTGCGCGCGAGCCACAAGTTCGACATGACCAAGGGCTGCCGGTTCGCCACGTACGCGTCGTGGTGGATCAAGCAGTTCATCATGCGCGCGCTCGCCAACCAGGGCAAGACGATCCGCCTGCCCGTCTACATGGTCGAGCGCGTCAACCGGATCGAGAAGTTCACCAACAGCTACCGGGCCAAGTACAACCAGAACCCGACCGTCGACGAGATCGCCGAGCAAGCGCAGCTGCCGCGCGAGAAGATCCTCGAGATCTTCACCATCGCCAAGCGGACCCAGTCGCTCAACGTCCTGCTCAACGATGAGAAGGAGTTCATCGACCTGATCGAGGACAAGACGGCCATCCACTCCGAGCAGGTCGTCGCCGCCTCGATGCTCCAGGAGGAGATCATCGACCTG
>CAZCQN010000181.1:0-5946 GCA_964500825.1 uncultured Verrucomicrobiota bacterium
GTACGAGTGATTCGTCGCCCATGGTGTGCTGCGCAATGCTGCCTTACTGTGGGGGTCAGACGACCCAGTTGTCGATCTCGAACTGCTCGTCCGGGACTGTGAAATTGATGTTGCCCTTCTTGGGACAGCGCTCGATGGGCATCGCGCGCACGGATGGCGCGCCGGGCCCGACCGCATACATCGTCACCGCCAGCTCGACGGGGTCGCCGACGGCGAGACCGAGCTGGTCGAAGTCCACCGCCAGCTCGGTGACTCGCTCGGTGCGCAGGCTATCACCGATCGCGATCTGGTCAAACCCATTTCGATCCGCCGTTCGCCGAGCGAGGCGGTACGTGATCATGTCGTCGCGTGGGATTTTCGGGTACGGGCTCCGGCGCCACACTTCGTCGAGGTCGACGAGGAACGTGAGCCGATGCTCCTGGGTGGCGCGCAGCTCGACCTCGACGAGGAACTGCTTGCGGTATTTCTCGTCGACGAATGCCCCGAGCTCGGCGGGGTTACGGTAGGCGATGCACAGGTAGAGCGTCTCGAGGTCGAAGCCGTAGAGGATCCGCTCGATGATGGCCTCGCGCTGGTGCATGGCGCCCATCGGCTGGCGCGCCTCGTAGATGCCGGCACCCTCCCACTCGTAGAAGCTCGATCGCCTGCCGTCGATCACCGGCGAGATGAACCGGGTCGGCGGCCTCGAGACCGCGGCGGTCCGGTACCGCCGGATCGGCTCGCCGAGATCGCGGGGGACCTCGGCGCCCACGAAGCGGTAGGCGTTCATCAGGTGCGTGCGGAACAGGGCGTCGAACTCGGCGTCGTTGTCGCTCGTGAAATCGTCGCCGTACCACCAGAACCAGTCGCTGCCTTCCGCGGCGTGGATCGACTCACGTGCGCGGGTGAAGTTCAGCTCGCGCGCCTTCGCGCCGCGAATGGCGGCTGCATGCGGCTCGGCACGCTCGACGGCATCGCGCGCGCGCCCCAGCTTTTCCCACGCCTCGTTCTCCTCGGGATGACCGATCCAGATGCAGAAGTTGTGGCTGATCCACGAGCCGGAATGGAGCGAGCCGAGCGTGTCGGTCGGCGGGAACTCGGCAAGGGAGTCGCCGATCGTGGTGGTTCGGACGTCGTGGTCGGCCGAGAGTCGTCGATACAGTTCCGTGAGGAAATCCTCGCCGTCGTTCGGGTAGGCCTCCCACGCGTTCTCGCCGTCGAGGAAGATCGGCACCACGGGCGGATTCGCGTAGCCGCCGGCGGCCGCACACCCCTCGCGGATCGACCGGAGTTGTTCAGAAAGATGGTCCACGGCGTCCGAGGCGCGCATCGCCATGTAGTGGAAGCCGAACGCGTCGGCCAGCTCGCGGTCGCGGAACAGCATGTTGACGGCGGCGCCGTCGTGCTCGACGCGGTACGGCTTGTATAGCGTCCGGCTGCGATGGCCGGCGTCGGTTCCCAGCGAGGCCTCGAGCACTTCCTCGTCGCTCACCGTCCACTTGATGCCCAGTTGCTCGAGCAGCGGGATCATCTCGGGGCAGACGGCACACTCGGGCGGCCACAGGCCGTCGGGCGATCGGCCGAAGGAGGCTCGGTGCAACGCAAGCGCCTGCTCGAGCTGGGTGCGGACGTCTTCCGCGTGCGTGAACCGCCCGCCCGGGAGCGGGCAATCGGGCGAGGAGCGAAGCGCGTTGTCGGTCGACATCACGAGCGGGATGATGGGGTGGTAGAAGGGCGACGTGGTGAGCTCGATCTGGCCGCGCTCCTGCGCCGCGCGATACAAGGGGACGATCCGGCCGGCGATCTCGCGCTGGAGGCGCCGAATCGTCTGCTTGTCCTCCTCGGTGAAATGCTGGCCCTTCGCGATCAGCTCGCCGATCTCGGGGTACGTGCGCCGCGCGCGGAACCCGAACCACGCGAGGTTGTGCCAGACCTGGAGGTCGCGATAGTCGGCCGTGGTGAACTTGATCTCGTCGATGTTCGAGCCGGGCGCGAAGTTCGTGCCGCGCTTGTACAGGAGCTGCCAGTAGCGGCCGTGCCGCCGAATGACGGTGTGCCAGTTCGCCATGAAGAAGTTTCGGAGCAGGAAGCGGCGCTCGGGCTCGGTGAGGCTGTCGGCCGGCTTGAGAAAGTGCGCCAGGAACGGGTCGCTCGCTTTGCCCAAGGCGTACTCGTCGAGCTGGAGCACAAGCGAGGGCACGAGGTTGAACGTGACCCGGACGCCGGGGAACTCGTCGAGCACGTCGACCATGTCGAAGTAGCCCTTGCACGCGTGCAGGCGCACCCAGGGCATCGCGTACGTGGACGTGGCGAGGTCTTTGTAGAGCGGCTGGTGCATGTGCCAGAGGAAGGCGACGTGTAACGGCGTCACACCTGCGTCTCCTGGAGGAACCGAGCGGCCTCCTCGGGAACGGTGGGGTTGATATAGAAGCCGGTGCCCCATTCGAATCCGGCCGTGTTGGTCACCCTCGGGATGATCTCGACGTGCCAGTGGAAGTCGTGCTCGAGCGTCGCCCAGTAGCCGCGGCGCCGCCAGCGCACCGGCCCGGTGTGCAGGATGTAGTTGTAGTGCGTGCCGCCGAGCGCGGTCGTGAGCTTCGCCAGCGTCACCTTCATCGCGTCGGCAAACGCGAACAGCTCGTCGCGGCCGATCGAGTCGTAGTCGGGGTGGTGACGCTTGGGCATCGTCCAGATCTCGAAGGGGAACCGCGACGCGAACGGGCAGAACGAGACGAAGCTGTTGTTCTCGTAAACGATCCGGTCCTTCTGGCGCAGCTCCTCGCGGATAATGTCGCAGAAGATGCAGCGGTCCTTGTACTCGAAGTAGGCCTGGGCGCCGACGAGCTCCTCGCGGATTCGCTTCGGCGTGACCGGCGTGGCGATGAGCTGCGAGTGCGGGTGCGCGAGCGTCGCACCGGCCGTTGCTCCCTCGTTCTTGAAGATCAGGATGTAGCGGAACCGCTCGTCCTGCTTCAGGTCGGCGAGCCGCACCTTGTAGGTGGCGAACACGTTGACGAGCGCGTCGACGCGCTGCATCTCGATCTTCTCGAAGTGGTCGGTGGTCTCGATGATCACCTCGTGCGCGCCGATGCCGTTCATCCGGTCGTAGATGCCGACGCCGAACTTCTCCATGTCGCCCTCGATCCGGAGCGCGGGGAACTTGTTTGGCACGACGCGCACTGTCCACCCCTCGGTGTCGGGTCGCGTCGAGTCGGTCCGCACCGCGTAGATCTCGGGCGGCGTCTTCGACTCGTTGCCGGGGCAGAACGGGCAGCCCTTGGGCGAGTCCTGGCCGTTGTCGGGTGCGACGAAGTCGGTCGGGCGCTTGGCGCGCTCAGTGGCGATGATGACCCATCGGTTGACAATGGGGTCCTTGCGAAGCTCGGGCATGTGGTGTTTCTTTCCGAGGTGCCGTCGACGCGGTGCTGTTTTTCTGTCCAATAGCCGTCTGGCAAGCAGGAAGTCATCTAGCAAGAAGTGGACCGCTCCAGCAAGAACCATTCGCCGGGACCCCAGCGCCCGGTGCGCCAATGTGCATGGGGAAGTCGGCTACCGGCCTACCCGGCCGCGGCGCCCGAGGCGGGGTAGCTCAGCGCTTCGCACCCGCGGCCGTGTGTCGATCGATGGCGGTCCTGTACAGCCTGACGTAGTGGCGGGCCGACGCGTCCCACGAGAAATCGCACTGCATGCCGTTCGCCACCAGGCGCGACCAGGCGCGCCGGTCCTTGAAGAGCCGCACACCCCGCCTGACGCAGTTGAGCAGCGCGCGGCCCGAGTAGGCCGTGAACTTGAGCCCGTTGCCCTGGCCGCTGAGTGGGTCGAAGTTGGTGATCGTGTCGTCGAGGCCGCCGGTGGCGCGCACGATGGGCACGGTCCCGTAGCGGAGGCTGTACATCTGGTTGAGGCCGCACGGCTCGAAGCGCGACGGCATGAGGAACATGTCGGCGCCGGCCTCGATCTTGTGCGCGAGCGCGTTGTCGAACCCGAGCCGCACACCGACCCGCCCCGGGTGCTTGGCCGCGCAACGCTCGAGTGCCTGGTGGTACTCCTCTTCGCCCGTTCCCACCAGGATGAAGCAGACGCCGAGGCCGACGATCTCGTCGAGCACCTCGGTCAGGATGTCGAGCCCCTTCTGATCGGTCAGCCGGCCCACCATGCCGACTACGGGCACCCCGTCGGGCACGTTGAGTCCGTACGCCTGGAGCAGGTTGCGGCGGCACTGCTTCTTGCCCGACATGTCGTTTGCGCTGTAGTTCGCCGCCAAGTGGCGGTCGGTGGCGGGGTCCCAGTTGTCGGAGTCGGCGCCGTTGAGGATGCCGAACACGTTCTTGGCTCGGGCCCCCAGCACACCGTCGAGGCCGCAGCCGAACTCCTCGGTCTGGATCTCGTGGCTGTACTTGCGGCTGACCGTGTTGGTGACGTCCGAATAGACGAGGCCGGCTTTGAGCAGGTTGATCTTGCCGTAGAACTCGAGGCCGTCGGGGGTGAACGTCGACCACGGCAGGCCGGTCATCTCCATGTCGAAGTGCCAGAACAAGCCCTGGAACGCCAGGTTGTGCACGGTGAAGACCGTCGCGCTCGATGCGAGGTGGCGGCGCTCCTTGCCGTGGCGCGCGAGCGCCGGGATCAGACCCGTCTGCCAGTCGTGGCAGTGGATGATGTCCGGCCTGAGCCCGAGCTTCTTGACGGCCGCGGCGACGGCGCGCGAGAAAAACATGAACCGCTCGGCGTTATCGGGGTAGTCACCGTCGAGGCCCTGGTAGAGGCCGTCGCGATCGTAGTAGGCGTCGCGCTCGACGAAGTAAACCCTCGGGCGACCTGCGTGATTGAGCCGGAGGATCCGGGCCTCGACGGGCGTGGCCCGCATCGGGATGGCTACGGTGACGCCCGTTCTCTTCGTGGGGGGCCGCATGCGGCGCGTCGCCGCGTAGTACGGCAGGAATACGCTCACGTCGTGGCCGAGCGCAGCGAGGGCGCCCGGCAGGGCGCCGATCACGTCGCCGAGTCCGCCCGTTTTCGAATAAGGGGCACCCTCGCTGGCGGCGATGACGATCGAGAGGCGGTCGCGCCGCGCGCTCCGTGCTTCCCCGGCTTTCCTTTGCTTGATGCGAAACGGGGGCCGCTTCGCTCGCAACCGTACAACCACGTCAGATCACAACCCTTACGCTCCAATCACCTTTTACCACGGCCCGGCTCGCGAGTCAACAGCGCCTCAACCCGACTCCTGTGAGCGCTCGGGTTCGCCGGCGAGCAGCTTGCGCATGAGCACCTTACCATCCTCGTAGCCGAGCGTGGTGTACAGATTGCGGGCCGCTGCATTCCGGCAGTCGACCATCAGGGTGATAAACGCCATCTTCTGCTCGCGTGCGTACGCCTCGGCGCGCTCCATGAGCATGCGGCCGATGCCACGCCGGCGGAACTCGAGCGCCGTGGCGACGTCGTAGACGAACGCCTGCTGCTGGTCGGTGAAGACGCTGGCGCTGCGGCCCACCATGACGAAGCCGGCGCGCTTGCCGCCGTCGGTCTCGGCCACGAGCGTGAGCATACCCGACGAGGCCATCAGGCGGCGCAGGTTCTTGCCCATCAGGTTGACGAGCTTGCGGTGCGGCGTGCGCTCGCGTTCGTAGGGTGTCAGCTCGTCGTGGAGCGTCTCGACCGACAGCGCCAGGATGAAGTGGAAGTCCTTGCGGACCGCTCTGCGAATCCGTATCCCGTCGACCACGCCGACCGGCTCCTTCTCGTCGGTATCCTCGCTGGTGACAAGATACGACCGGCTACCGTGTTGTCAACACTTGCGTTCTTTGGCAACGCGGCGGATGAGAGTTGACCGGAAGGTTCGGTGGACAGGCATCAATCGCCCCTGAAGGGGCTCGGGCGTTGTGGGTGCGCCTTGCCCCACGCGCTTGCGCGCGAGGCTACTTCCAATCGCCGCTGCGCGGCTCGTCCCCCCAACGCTGCGCGGCTCGT
>CAZCQN010000182.1:0-5825 GCA_964500825.1 uncultured Verrucomicrobiota bacterium
GCTTGCCCTGCCCATCTTGGGCAGGGCAAGCGGAGAGGGGTGGGTTTGCCTTGTGGCTGCACATACCACCGGCTGAAGCCGGTGGCAACCCTGCTTCGCTGACGCTACGCAGGGCGTGGCGGCTGAAGCCGCCAAGTGGACGGGACAGCACGCCAAGCCGCTGCTGAGCGCACAGGAACGTGCTCAACAACGAACCGCGGCTGTCGCTCATGAGTGCCTGGGTCATAAGCGGCGGTCCTTGTCTGGGCTCTTGGCACCATCGCTGCCGGCTGCTCGGTGCGCGCCTCCGTGCGCGCGCGTCGAGAACAGCGCGCGCAGGGTGTCTTGGTACGGCGGCCGGATGATGCCGTCCTCGGTGATGAAGGCCGCGATCAGCTCGTGCGGCGTCACGTCGAAGGCGGGGTTGTAGACCTTCACCCCGTCGGGCGCCGTCTGCCGGCCGAAGCCGTGCGTGACCTCGGCCGGGTCGCGCTGCTCGATCGGGATCGCGTCGCCGCCGGCGAGGCTCATGTCGAACGTCGATTTCGGCGCGGCGACGTAGAACGGGATGCCGTGCGCGCCCGCGAGCAGCGCAACGCCGTACGTGCCGATCTTGTTCGCCGTGTCGCCGTTGGCCGCGATCCGGTCGGCGCCCGTGATGACCAGATCGATTCGGCCCTGGCGCATGACGGCCGCCGCCATGTTGTCGCAGATGAGCGTCACGTCGATGCCGGCCTGCTGGAGCTCCCACGTGGTGAGCCGCGCGCCCTGCAGCAGCGGGCGCGTCTCGTCGGCGTAGACGGCCACGCGCTTGCCCGCCTCGTGCGCGGCGAAGACGGCCGCGAGCGCGGTGCCGTACTCGACCGTGGCGAGGCCGCCGGCGTTGCAGTGCGTCAACACCGTTTGGCCGTCGGCGATGAGCGTCATGCCGTGCTCGCCGATGCGGCGGCAGATCGCGCGGTCCTCCTGGTAGATCGCCCCGGCCTCGTCGAGCAGCCGCTGGCGGATCGCCTCGACGCGCTCGCCCACGCACGAGCGCGCGAGCGTGCGCATCCGGTCGAGCGCCCAGAACAGGTTCACGGCCGTCGGCCGCGCGCCGGCGAGCGTGTCGGCCGCCTGCTCGACGTCTGCGATGAGCGTCTCCGGCGTCGTCGCGCGCGAGTTCCGAGCGCCGAGCACGACGCCGTAGGCGGCCGCGACGCCGATCGCCGGCGCACCGCGCACGACGAGGCGCTTGATCGCGTCGGCCACCTCGGCCACCGTGCGGCACGCGACCTCGACGTGCTCGGTCGGCAGCTTCGTCTGGTCGATCATCCAGAGCGCGCCGTCGCGCCACTCGAGCGTGCGAATCGCCATGGGTCTCTGACGCTCCTAGGCGTACAACATCAAGAAGAGCATCGTCGTTGCGTTGAACAGAAAATGAAGCACGATCCCCGGCACGATGCTGCCCGTCAAGTCGAACAGATAACCGAACAGCAGGCCGAGGAAGAAGATATTGACGATCACAAACGCCCCGGGGTGAAGAAGGCTGAACACCAAGGCGGACACGACGATCCCCACGGCCGAGCCCGCGTACCGCTTGATTGCCTGGAACAGCACACCCCGGAAGATGACCTCCTCGAAGAACGGGGCCGTGAGCCCGATCGCGACGATGAGCGCGACGCGGCCGAAAACCGACGTAGTCTCGCGGTATTGCGTGAGCGCCTCGTGCTCGACCATCTCCCATCCGAACACCTCGAACACAAACCGGATCGCGGTCTCGAGCACGGGCAGGAGTGCCCAGGTGAAGGCGAAGTAGGCGACGACGCCGATGCCGATGTGACGCCAAAGCCGACGAGAGCTGAAGCCGAGACCCCGCCACAAATTGCGCCCGTGCGAGCGCATCACAACCGCGGCCAGAACAAGGATGGCGGCCGCGACCACCAGCGTGGCCAACCGGGCGTAGCTTTCCAGCGCGCCGCCCCCCTCGTCGGAGTTGTCGCCTGCGCCGTCGCCGGATCCGGCCTTGGTCTCCTCGTCGACGGCCTGGATGCCGTCCCCCGTCACTGCGACGACGGGCCGGGACCCGTGCGTCGCCTGCCCACCGAGTTTTTCAGCAGCGTTGGCGACGAGTGCGACCGTGAATTCGGGCCCGATGAGCAGCACGACGAACAGCACGAGCGCCTGGAGCGGCGTCCACGGCACCCGGGTCACGTAGAGCCGGCGCCGGCGCCACGACGGCGTGGCGGCGAACATGGCGACGCAGTGCACGCCGATCAGCGCAGCCACCACGAACGCCGCGAGCAGGGCAAGGGGCACCCCTTCCGCTTCGGTTTGCCCATCCTCAACGCTCCGGAAGGCTGCACTTGCCCAGGCCACCGCAACGAGGCCAAGCATGCCGGCCAAGGTGATGATGTAGATGGGCCAGGAGCGTTTCATCGCGATCACGGCATTCGTCGTCGTGTCAGGGGCCTCAAACGTACCACACGCCGCGTGACGCCCCAACGCAAAAGAGCGGCGGCAGGACGTGACCGCCCCAAGAAAAATAGGGACAGGCACCTATTTCTCCTATCGATGGCCAGGGCTCATGTGTCCCGCGCCAGGAATAGGAGAAATAGGTGCCTGTCCCTATTTTTCGTTTCTCTAGAACGCGAGCTGGTAGCGCTGCGTCCGGCGGTAGTAGTCGAACGCTTCCTTCGGGAAGCTGAAATCGAACTCGAACGTGAGCTCCTTCTTGGCGCCCGTGTCGAGGTCGAACTCCCACTTCAGCTCGCCGGTCGCCTCGTCCGGGTCGATCTTGTCGGTCGCTTCGATGAGCTTGACCCTTACGTCGGCGTCCTGCGAGACGGGGACCTGTTCCTCGACGACGATCGAGACCGTCTTGCCGGTGTAGTTCTCGACGGTGACCTTGACCGTGTTGCGGACGCCCACCTTGTTGCGCGTCTTGGAGACCTTCGTGCGGTCCTTGAGGATCTCGCGCTCGACCTTGATCCGCTCGTCGGGGCCGAGTGAGAGCTCGAACTCCTCGGTGGGCGCAACGCCGTCGATGCGCGCCCGGCCGATGAAGTCGGGCCCGAGGAACACGTGCACGGGCCCGGTGAGCAGGTGCAGCTCGCTCGTGTTCGTGACCGTGGTCTCGAGGAAGGCGGTCGGCCGGATCTTCGGCACGATCGTGTAGCGCATCTCGCCGTCGAGCTTGATGATGCCGATCGTCGTGCGGTGCGGCTCGTTGTCCGACGGGATCGTCTCGCTCTTCTTCACCTCGAAGACGGCCGACGTGCCGCGTTCGGCCACCGTCGCGAGCGCGCGCTCCATCGGCGCAGCCGCTTCCGCGTCGGGTGTAACGACGTAGAGCGTCAGTTCCTCACCCGCGGCCTCGCCTTCGGTGTCCTGCCCGTCTCGTCCTTTGGTCCTGCGGCCCGCTTTCTCCTCCTTCTCCTCGAGCTCGCGCCAGCCGCTGTCGAGGACCCACGGCGCCAGCTCGGGCACCTGGGCGCCGATGGCGGGCTGGGCGGTCGAGAGCGCGAGCTTCACGTCGGTCCAGTCCTCACCCGTCTTCTGCGACACCGTGCCGTAGTAGGTGAGCTCGACGGTCCCCTTGTCGATATCGGCCCGGGCGTCGTAGAGCGGTCGCCACGTCGCGCCGCGCACGACGTAGTCGAGGGCCAGGTCGAGCGTGCCGTCGCCGAGCGCCTCGACCGAGACGGTGACCTGCTTCGTCTCGACGACGCGCTCGCGCTTGTACTCGCCCAGCTCCTTCTGCTTGATCTCGAGCTCCTTCTTGAGCTCGCGCATCTCGATGTTCTTCTCGCGCGCGGCCGTCATGAGCTCTTCGAGCGTCGTGCCGACGTACTCGACAATGCCGCGCCACTCCTCGGTGTTGACGTCCTTGAACTGGAACTGCTGCGCGGCCGCTTGCTGGGCGTGGAGCTTCATCTGGGTGATGAACTCGCGCTGCTCGGCGAGCACGGCGAGCTCGTCGGTCGCGGCCTGGATCTTGTCCTCGAGCGCCTGGACCTCGTCGCGCAGCGCCTGCACGCGTTCCTCGGGCGTGTCCTTGGTGTAGACCACCTTCGAATCGATCCCCAGCAGCCGCGCCGTGGCCGAGCCCGCGCCCGAGGCGCGCAGCGAGTCGTCGTCGAGCCACCGTGGCAGCGCCGTGAAGACGAACTCGTACTCGCCCGGTTGGACCGTGAGCGTCGCCACGCGGCGCACGAGCGCACGATCGCTGTAGACGGTCACCTGGCTGATCTTCGAGTCGACCTCCTGGGCCGCGTTCTCACCGGCCAGCGCCAGGCCGCCCGCCACGACAATCGCACAGCACAGGAAACACACAACACCCGTCCTCATAACACACCTCCTATGAAACCGAGGTCTCATCTACCATGCAACGCTCCGTAGGAAACGTGCTCGCACGCGTTTGTTGCGCCTCGCGGCGCCACTGCCTGATGCTGTCCGACACATCATGAGGAGCGCGCTTCAGCGCGCTTGCCGACCCGTATAGGCCAGGGCTTCAGCCCTGGTATCATGGCCGCACGTCATCCCCAAGAGCGCGTTTCAACGCGCTTCTCGTCCCGGCTTTAGCCTTCGTCCGACGCGATCCGCTCGAGGCGTGAGTGGGTCTTGCCCCTCTCGTGGCGCTCCTGCTGGTTGTCGATGTAGTCGACGACGAACGGCAGCCGCTTCTTGCCGAAGCTCACGACGCCATAGCCGGTTTGCCATTGGAGCGCCTTGGCATGGCCCAAGTCGTTGTTCACGTGGTGCGAGCTCGCGCCTTTGAGCTTCCCGATCCACTCGGCGATCTGGAGTGTCGGCGGGACATGCACGGCGAGGTGCACGTGGTTTGCCGTGCCGCCAATGGCGTAGCAGCGGGCACCGTCGGTGCCGTCGCAGCGCTGCCGGAGGAAGGCGTACAGCTGGTCGCGAAACGCCTTGCGGATCATCGGCGCGCTGTCCTTGGTGTGCCACACGATGTGGAGAAAGATCTCGGAGTAGACGTTGCGCGGCATTCGGCACCGTCCCTCGGCGGCTAAAGCCACGTGTCGAGAAGCCCGTTGAAACGGGCTCTATTATGTGGTTTTGGGTGCCGCGAGACCAGCCCTAAAGGGCTGGCCTATGGTGCTCCTCGAAGCCCGCTGAAGCGGGCTCATCCATGTAGTTGTGGGCGTCGTGGGACCAGCCCTAAAGGGCTGGCCTATGGTGCTCCTCGAAGCCCGCTGAAGCGGGCTCTGTTGCAGTTCCTCATCGCCCCAGAGCGCGTTTCAACGCGCTTGGGCCTACCCATAGGCCAGCGCTTCAGCGCTGGTATCCAAGTGCGGAATCAACGACACCCGAAGGGCGTTTCAACGTCCTTCTCGAAAGCAGGGGGCTTCAGCCCATTCAGAAACGCCTGCGTCTAATGCGCTAGTCATCCTCATGCAGGGCGGCGTGGAGGGCCTCGGCGGCCGCGGCGGTCATGGTGGGGGCGGCCTTGATCTGGTCGAGCGTGGCGGCGCGGATGCGTGCGAGGCTGCCGAAGTGCCGCAGCAGGGCGCGCTTGCGCGCCGGCCCGATCCCCGGCACCTCGTCGAGCGCCGAGGCGAAGTGGGCTTTACGCCGCACCTGCTTGTGGTAGGCGATGGCGAACCGGTGCGCCTCGTCGCGGAGGCGCTCGAGCAGGAACTGCACGGGCGAGTGTCGCCGCAGGCTCACGGGCTCCTTGACGTTCGGCAGGTAGACCTTGTCGAGCTTGAGCCGGTCCGCCTCCCGGGCTTCGGCGCTCCGGGCCGCCTTGTCCTTGGCGATGCTCACGACGTCGAGCGCGCGCAGGCCGAGCTCGTCGAGCACGGCGAGCGCGACGTTGAGCTGCCCCTTGCCGCCGTCGATCA
>CAZCQN010000183.1:0-1716 GCA_964500825.1 uncultured Verrucomicrobiota bacterium
TCCACTTCGAGGCGTTCCGGCTCGAGTCTCACCTGTTCGACCCAAGCACGTAGGACCTGTTTGCGCTCAAGCGGGCTGCCGTGGGCCAGGAGCTTCTCCGCGTCTCGTCGGTAGGCGAGCACTGTGGCCACGTCGATCGTGGGCGGCTCGCCTACTCCACCGGCCCTCGCCGTCAGCGCCCGGCGTTCGGCCTGGAGCTCGCGGAGTCGAGTGTTGGCCCACGCGGCGTCGCTGAGACCTTCCTCGACGGCGCGGCGGATGTTGGCGATCTTCACCTCGAGAGCCGCCAGCTTTGAGGCCGCCTGGGGATCGCGCCCGTTGGACTTCTCCCAGAGCGCCTTGAGCTCGTTGTTGACCTGACGTGCAAAGGCCTTCGGGTCGCGACACACTGCGAGCAGCTCACTCAAGCCCTTGATCGTCTCGGCCTCGACGGCCAGCTGCGGCACGTACACGCCGGGCCCGCAGCCCCTCCCCTTGCGATACGGCAGGCTGCCGCAGACGTAGTAGGCATGCTTCGTCAGGCGCAGGCCCGTCATGTTGGCGCCACATCGCGCGCACTTGAACAGGCCGCCGCTCAGCAGGTACGGCGAAGAGCAACTCCGGTTCGACGTCTTGCCGAACCGCTTCCGTGCGTCACCGCGCCGCACGGCCATGATTGCCTTCGCCTCGTCCTCGGTGATGATCGCGCGATGCGCGTTCTCGACGACAACCCACTCGGACGCCGGCTTGATCGATCCGTTCTTGCGATGGACGTTCCAGACGCCGAACCCGCAGTACTGCAGCAGCGCGTGCGGACTCAGGAGCGAGTTCCACGTCGATGAGCTCCAGTACTTGCCGCGCCGTGCGGGCAGGCCGTGGTCGTTGCAGAAGTCGCGCAGCTCATCGAGCGACGCACCTTTCGCCGCGTACTCGATGAGGCAGTGGTGCACCCATTCATGAATAGCACGGCCCTGCACGACGGTCTCATCGAGCAGCCAGATGCTCTTGAAGATGGGGCGACCGCGCTTGTCCTGGCCGCGCACCAGCCGTTCAGTCCGATACCCCCACAGCGATTGACCGCCGTTCTTGTAGCACCAGCCCGTTTCCGGGTCGCGTGTCTGGAGATTGCTCCGACACCCCTTCCGAGTGTGGAAGGCGATCTCGCGGCTGTACGCTTCGTTCTTGGCGTAGGTGATCGCCTCCATGTAGACGCCCGCCGGCGTCTCGGGATCGACCTCGGGATCGTTGAGCGAGATGACGCGAACACCGCGGCCGCGCAGCTCGCGCACGAGCGACTTCGCCCGCACGCTGTCGCGCGAGAACCGCGAGAAGTCATGGATCAAGATCGCCGTGATGCTGCGGTCAGCCTTCACCTGGTCGAGCATGCGGTGGAACTCGACGCGCTTGGCCTCGCGCCGGAACGCGCTGGTCGCTTCATGGAACTCGTCGACGATGTCGATGTCGTGCTCGTCGGCGTAGCGGCGGATGTCGCGCAACTGCTGTGGCACCGACAGCCCACGTTCCTCTTGCATGTCGGTCGAGACGCGCGCCCAGGCGACCGCCTTTACCCTGGCGACATCGCGCGCGGACGCCGGGACGTCGGCACCCACGAGCGCGTCGATCAAGCGCTGTGGACGCTCGGTCTCACCAGTCGCTGTCGCTGCCGTCGAGATCATCCGTCGTTGTCCCTCGTCACTGCACCCCTTCGCTCTGTCTCGACGACATCGCAAGGCAAAT
>CAZCQN010000183.1:1816-5763 GCA_964500825.1 uncultured Verrucomicrobiota bacterium
ACGAGGTCGGCGAACGTGCCGATCCGGACCTCGTGCTGCTGGGCCACCTTCGGCAGGTAGCCAAGGCCCTGCAGGTCGGCGACAACCTCGCGCTGCACGCGCCAAGCGAGCGCGTAGTCCTTCTCCCGGATCGCCTTCGCCGTCAGGTGCTTGGCCCAGGCAATCAGCCCACCGGCGACCGATCGCACGTCGAGCTCGTCGACGAGCCGCGCCACCTCGGCACGGTTGGCTTTCTCGTCGCGCGCGATCGTGTGCCGGTGCACGCCGAAGATCTCGGCGATCGCGCGCCGGGCGCGGCCTCCTCCTGCGTGTACCCCTCGAGCCGCAGGTAGGCCACGCAGACGCGCCGCTCTTGCGTACTGATCTCCTTCGCGTCGAGCGTGCCATCGCGCACCCGCTTGAGGAGCTGCACCGCGCCACGGCGGCTCGACCGGAGCGGCCGCGTCTCCTCGGCGTTGGACGTCTCGCTCAGAACGACCATGGGATCTCTCCCAGGTCCGTCCACATCTCCTCGTTGTCGACGCGCAGCCACGGGAGCTCCGGCTCGTTCTCGTCGCTGGAGCCGACCCACGACCGGGCCCCTTGCGCATAGCTCAAGGCAAGCGCGTCGGCCTGGTCCGGACTGCGCCCGAGCCGCGCCTTCACGTTCTCCTTCGGCTCGATGAGGATCTTGCCCGCCGAGGTGACTTCCCACTCGATCGCCGTCAGCTCGGCGGCCAGCCGCCCGTACCGCGACGGGATCACCAGTGGTCCCTCCCCGTCGGGCTGCAGCGCTTCGCGCACCGCCCAAAAAGACTCGGCTCGTAGGTTGGCGTACCGCTTCCGGTCACGCGCCCGGGCCCCGAAGTTGATCCCCCGCACATACCGCCCCTGCTCCTTGAGCCGGTCGACGACGCCGGCACCGATGCCGATCACGTCGATGAACACGCTCGCCCACGGCACCTGATGTCGCTCGACGAACAGGATCGTGCGCCCCACCGTCTCCATCGTCGAGAGGCCGCGGTGCTCCTCAACTTCGACGACGGCCGAGCCCTCGCGCAGCAGGAACACCGTGGCATCGTCGCCCGAGCGCGCCACGTCAACACCTACGCAGCGCGGTTTGACCTCCGTGCCGGTCGTGCTCCGTCGCTCGTGTGCCGCGAGGACCCAACTGAGCGGGATGAGACCGTGCTCGCCCGACGCGGGGAATCGACCCAGCACGCGCGACTCAAACAACGGCGAGTTTTCTTGCCACTCCTGACGTCGCTCCTCGACCCACTGCGCCGTCACCAGCTTCGGATAGACCAAACGGCCAGTGCGCACGTTGGGCGTGTCGAGACAACTGATCGGCAGTGTGCGCCAGAGCTCGCTGCAGCACGCGTCGTAGAACGGCCCGCTCGGCGCAATCGGGTTGCCGATCGCCAGCCACCGCGCGTGCGCGCCCGCCATCTGACCTTCGGCCGCATCCCACACCTCGCGGCTCACGCCCGACGCCTCGTCGAACACAAGCAGCAGGTGCTCGCTGTGGAAGCCCTGGAAGCGCGCCGGCTCGTCGGTCGACAGCCCGAGCGCGAACCACTCGTCGGCGAGCCGCAGCTGCGTCTGGAGCACGGTGCCGCCCAGCGGCATCCGCGAGAGCCGGTGCTGGCGCCGGATCTCGCTCCAGAGCACGGTCTCGACCTGGCGCCACGTCGGCGCCGTCGTGATCACGAGCGAGTACGGGAACGAGAACAGGAACCACAGTACGACGCGCGCCGCCGTCCACGTTTTGCCGACCGCGAAGCCCGCCGGCACCGCCGTACGCGCATGATCGCGCACGCTGAGCATGATCTCGCGCTGGCGCGCCCACGGCTGCTCGCCGCCGAGCACGTGCTCGCTGAAGAACAGCGGATCGGCCTGGCAGCGATGCAGAATGCCGCGTGCTTCGACCGTCGAGGGGACTGCATCTGAGCCAGGCAGGCTCATTCGCTTCTCCCTGCGGCCATCGCGTGCCGCTCGTAGCGTCGGCGGATCACGTCGCAATAGCGCGGCTCCAGCTCGAGGCCGTAGCAGCGACGACTCATCGTGTCGGCGGCGATGAGCGTCGTGCCCGAGCCGAGGAACAGGTCGAGGACGAGGTCGTTGCGCGTCGAGCTATTGCGGATCGCCCGCTCGGCAAGAACGAGCGGCTTGACCGTCGGGTGGTCTTCGTTCCGGCTCGGCTTGTCGGCCTGCCAGACGGTGGTCTCGTTCGTTGGCCCGTGCCAGCGCGGCGCCTTGCCACGCTTGTGGCAGTAGAAGCACAGCTCGTACTGATGCTTGTACTGGGCAAACAGGCTGCCGGCGAACGTGCTCTTCACCCACACGAGCAGGTTGCGTTGCTCCCAGCCCGTCTCGTCGAGCGCGGCGAGCACGGTCGTGATCCGCACGCTGGCGAACCACAGGTAGAGGGCCGCGTTGTCGTCGGAGAATGCGTGCGCGTTCGCGAGCGCGCCGACGAGCAGCCGCTCGTATTCGTCCACGCTCAGCTCGTCCCAGTAGCGCTCGCCGTCGTGGCGGATCTTGTGCGCCCAGTCCTTACCGACGCGCCCGCCGCGGTAGTCGACCGCATACGGCGGATCGGTGAACACGAGCTGCGCGCGCTCCGATCCCATGAGCCGCGTGAGATTGGCGGGATCAGTCGAGTCACCGCACAACACGCGGTGCGGCCCAAGCTCGATCAAGTCGCCGCGTTGCGTCTCCGGTTCCTCGATCTCGTCAAGCGCAGCGTCGACATCGAACTCGTCGTCGTCAGCGGCTGGCGAGAGTCTATCGAGAAGCTCGCTTACCTCGGGCAGATCGAAGCCGGTTAGCGACACATCAAAGTCCGGCACCTGCGTTAGCTCAGCCAACACCGCGGCGAGCTTGGCCTCGTCCCAATCGCCCCGGATCTTGTTCAGCGCCAGGTTGAGCGCCTTCTCCTGCTCCAACGGCAAGTCGACAACCGAGCACTCGACCTGCTCGACGCCACGCGCCAGCAGGACCTTCAACCGCTGGTGGCCGGCGACGAGTATCCCGGTGCGCTTGTTCCACACGAGCGGCTCGACGAACCCAAACTCGTCGATCGACCGCGCCAGCCGCTCATAGTCCGGGTCGCCCGGTCGCAGGTCCTTCCGCGGGTTGTACGCCGCCGGATCGATCCGACTGACATCAATCGTCTCGATATCCATCTGTCGTTCCTCGCTCATCGCATCACGCAAGAAATCGCCAAGCGGCCCTCAGAGCCAAACATGAATGCCGCGTTGGCCAGCCCGCTTGACGGCGGCGTGTGATCACGCCGCACCTGTCTTAGCCTCTTCCTTTGCGGCACGCCCGAATGCCGCGATGATCGTTGACGTCACATCATCGTCCCCATCGAGGGCCTCAGGATGTGCCAGGAGCCAGTCAATCGCCACGCGCACATCGCCTGGCCTCATGCCCGCGTCATTAAGGGTCTTGATCGCGCTGGCCTGCTCATCGCTCGACAGCCTCGTGAATCGCCTGCCGGCAAGCAGTCTCTCGAGCCGTTGCACCTGCGCTATGAGCTCCGGGATTGTGACCTTACCCGCGATCGTTTCACGCAACTCGTCGAGATACCGCCTGTCCCTTGGCATGACCTCATCGGCGTCGATGTCGGATGGTTGATCCCTGACAGAGTGAGCCGGTTCCTTCCAGCGCAGCCGCGCGTCCTCTCGAAGCGGATCGGTGATGACCCACACGTTTTGACCTGCGCTCTCTGGCCTGAGCAGTTCGCGCTCGAGTACGTCCCAAGGAACTCCAGCAGCTCGCGCCCGCAACACCTCCTCCTTGACCTTGCACGGAGATGGCCCAATGCGGTGATGGGCTCCTGTTGCCTTGAGCATGAGGGTCTCGGCTCGCTTGTTCTCTTCGTCCGAGCCGTCAAGATAAGATCGGGGAGAGATCGTTCCGTTCTCCTCTCTACGTTCTAATGTCTTTGTTACGCTATCTGT
>CAZCQN010000184.1:0-5756 GCA_964500825.1 uncultured Verrucomicrobiota bacterium
GTACTGCGAGATCGCCGTCAGCTCGCTCGCCCGCGCCGTGTTCAACAGGTCAATTACCTTCTTGCTCATCTCACTCCTCCGTCAGCCTGACCTCGTCCGCGAACCGTTTCCCAAACGCGCGCAGTATGACACCGCCCGCACGCCCCGTCAACCAACCACGGGCCCGCAGAAACCCGAAGGCACGATTCGCCGGCGCGACCGGACCCGCTCCGCGCCGGTGAGCATAGCCAGTCAGACATTCTCGGGACACCGCTCACGGTTTACACACGTGCACGTGCCGGGCAGAGGCAAGCTGTCCTGTTCTCAATCGGTTGAAAACAAGCAGGTTCTGTAGTTGCCGGTGGACCGGACAGACACCCAATCCGGCCCGGAGCTGCGGTTCGACCACACGCCCCGGGCAGAAAAGGCACTTTTTTCAAAAAAAGCCTTGACCGCGCGCTCCTGATCCCGTACTATTCCCGCCGAGAAGGCAGAGGTTGTACCTCCCAAAAAGGTAGAATCCCCCTTATCTCCTGGTGACTCACACGTCACCGCGACTTCTGCCTTCCTCTTTTTTTGCCCAGATGCCGTGGGCTCCTACCATCCCCACACACCTGCCGACACGACCTTTCTCCTTGTCTCCCACGGCAGCGCCGGTGTATATCGAACCCAGAACCTGTAACGAGTCCGTACCGCAAAGGACACCGGCCAATGGCGATGCCGCGCACCGCTCGATCGATAGCCACCGCCGCCCTCGCCGCATTGCTCCTCGGAGCGATCGGCGGGTGCCTGCCGCGACGCACCACGACCAAGCCACCCACGCCGACCAAGCTCGAGCCGATCGAGATCGACTGGGCCGACCCCGGCTCAGTCGTCGAGGGCTTCTTCGACGCCAAGAAACGCGGCGATTGGAGGAAGGCGTACCGCTGCTGCGACTTCGAGGAACGCCTCACACCCGAAGAAGCCAAGAAGATCCGCGACGACTGGAAGCAAGACGCACCCACCTGGCCCGAGGCCTGCCGCAACACCCGCTGGTTCATCGCCGACGCCGAAATCCGCGGCGACTACGCCCTCGTCTCCGTCGTCCGCATGCGGAGCATCGGCCCCGGCGCGCTCGACGCCGAGAAGACCGGCTTCGACGAGCTCTGTAAGCGCTACGGCGACCACTGGAAGATCACCGAGTTCGAGGTGATGCCCAGGTAAAACGCCCGTCGAACGAGAAGCGCACCCGCTTCTTCGCGCTTGCCACGACGAGGCTGTTAAACAAAGGGACATCGGCTTCTTAGCGCGCGCCCCGAAGGGGCACCATAGAACAGCCCAGGGCAAGGCGCCCCGACGACGCCCTCGAACAGGCAAGCATCCGCTTCTTAGCGCACGCCCCGAAGGGGCACCATAGAACAGCCCAGGGCAAGGCAACCCCGTAAGGGGTGCCGACGCCCTGGGTCACAAGACAACGTCAGACCAGCAGATAGCCCGAAGGGCTTCCATAGAACGCCGCTTCAACACCACCAGGAGCTGCGGCACGACGCCAAACCCCCTCGAACACAAAGGAGGCGGCCCGCACCCGCCAGGACCGAGGGAAACCATGACAAGACGTATTGCCACCCTCTCCGCTTGTGCGCTCTCTCTTGTGCTCGTGGCACTCGCCCTCGGCTGCGGCAAGCAGCCCCAGCACGCCCAGCCGCCCCTGGCCCAATCGACTCGCGCCGCCATGCCACCGATGCGCGGCGACAACTTCTTCGAGAAAGGTGAGACGGGGCACGGGGCGTGCCCTAGGCACTTCCCCGTCCGCTTCATCGACAAGGACACCGTCACCATCCACGACAAGTGGACCGCTAAGGTCGCCGAGTTCAAGAACATCAACCTCTGGCTCCGCGTCCCCGCCGAAGCCGCCACCCCCGAAACCGAACACGCCTACTGGCTCGTCCGCCACACCGACCCCCAGGCCTCCAGCCGCGGCGCGGATGATGACCGCTGACCTCCCCGTGAGCTAGTGCTGTAGCTCTGACTACTGGCAAAGCCTGGAGGTGTTGTGTAGAATCTCGCCAGCGTGCTCACGACACCGCGAGGGACGACAATGCACCCGATTGAAGCGTACTTGAGGGCATTGAGTGAGGTGCGCGCAACAGGCGCGGGGGTGCCCGAACGGTCACACTACACCGCCATGGAGAACTTGCTCAATGACGTGGGCAAGACGCTGAAGCCCCGTGTGCGGTGCGTGCATGAGCTCGCCAACAAGGGCGAGGGCCATCCCGACTTCGGCTTCTATACGAGCAACCAGTTCCAGCGGACAAAGGACGCCGAACCTCTTCCCGGGCAGCTACCCGAACGCGGCGCGGTTGAGGTCAAGTCTTTCGACGATGATTCGCTGCTCACGGCGACAGGCAACCAAGTCTCGAAGTACTGGAAGCGGTATGGGCTAGTCCTCGCTACGAACTTCCGCGATTTCGTCATCGTTGGGCGAAACGACAATGGCAAGCCCAAGCGGCTCGAGGTGTTCCGGCTCGCCGACAGCAAGGAAGCTTTCCTCGCCATGCTCGACTATCCGGGCAAGGCAGCCACGCAGCGCGGCGACCGCCTCATCGAGTTCCTCAAGCGCGCGATGCTTCATGCTGCGCCCATCACCGCGCCCGAAGACCTGGCTTGGTTTCTCGCCTCGTATGCGCGCGAAGCTCGCGGTCGTGTTGAGGCGGCGGGGCAACTCCCCGCCCTCAACTCGCTGCGCGCGGCACTCGAAGAAGCCCTTGGTCTTGCGTTCGAGGGCGAAAAGGGCACACACCTGTTTCAGGCCACACTCGTCCAGACGCTGTTCTACGGCGTGTTTTCGTCCTGGGTGCTCTGGGCGCGCGAGCGGCACACTCCCGGTCAGCGTTTCGACTGGAAGGACGCGGCCTGGACACTCCATGTGCCCATGATCCGCAGCTTGTTCGAGCAGATCGCACAACCGTCGAAGCTCAGAGCGCTCGGGATCGCCGAAGTGCTCGATTGGGCCGGCCTCGTCCTCAATCGCGTCGACCGTTCTCAGTTCTTCGCCCAGTTCGAGGAAGAGCACGCCGTCCAGTACTTCTACGAGCCGTTCCTGAAGGCGTACGACCCCGAGCTGCGCAAGGCGTACGGCGTTTGGTATACGCCGCCCGAGATCGTCACCTACCAGGTCGAGCGCATTGACCGCGTACTGCGCGACGAGCTCGGCCTGCCCGACGGCCTTGCCGACGAGCAGGTCGTCGTGCTTGACCCCTGCTGCGGCACAGGCGCCTACCTCGTCGAGGTCCTCCGCCGCATCCGGCATACACTCGAGGAGAAGGGCGGCGACGGCCTCATGGCCCAGCGCCTCAAGCGTGCCGCCATCGAGCGTATCTTCGGCTTCGAGATCATGCCCGCGCCGTTTGTCGTCGCCCACCTGCAGGTCGGACTGATGCTGCGTCACGTCGGCGCGCCGCTCAAGGCCGACAGCGACGAGCGCGTGGGCGTCTACCTCACCAACGCGCTCACGGGATGGGAGCCGCCGGAAGAGCCGAAGACGAAGGTCTCTAGGTATGGAGACCTGGAGAAGGGGCAAGCCGGCAAAACGCAAACCGCCCAGCAACTGCGCGCAGTAGGAATGGAAGAGCTCGCAGAGGAACTGGAGGCCGCCCTGCGCGTGAAGAGGGATGAACCCATCATCGTCATCCTCGGCAATCCGCCGTACAACGCCTTCGCCGGCACAAGCCCGAAGGAGGAAGGCGGCCTCGTCGAGCCCTACAAAGAAGGCCTCACCACGCCCGTCAAACAAGGCGGCTGGGGCATCAAGAAGTTCAATCTCGACGACCTCTATGTCCGCTTCTTCCGCATCGCCGAGCGCCGTATCTTCAAGAGCGGCAAGGGCGTCGTGTCGTTCATCTCCAACTTCTCGTATGTCGGCGATCCATCCTTCGTGGTCATGCGCAAGCGCTTCATCGAGGAGTTCGACAAGATCTGGATCGACTGCATGAACGGTGACAGCCGTGAGACCGGCAAGCTCACACCCGAAGGCAAGCCGGATCCCAGCGTGTTCTCGACACCTCAGAGCCCTGTCGGCATCAGGGTCGGCACAGCCATTTGCCTCATGGTACGAAAGGACAAGCGAGCCGGCAGCCCGGCTGTCCGCGTCCAACATTACTGGGGCGTCACCAAACGCGACGACCTGCTCGGCAGCCTGCGCCTGAAGCACGTCGACCGCGAGTACGACAAGGCCAAACCGTCTCGCGACAACCGCTATTCATTCAGACCGTCGGTTGTCGCCAGCCAATACCTCGAGTGGCCGCGTATTGTGGACATTGCCGCCGAGCCTCCCAGCAACGGCCTCATGGAGAAACGCGGCGGCGCGCTCATCGACATCGACCGCGACGCGCTGGCAAAGCGCATGCGCGTCTACTACGATCCTGGAATTGACTGGAGCACACTGAGGGCGAGCGGTCATCCGCTGACCAGGGATGCCGCGCGATACGACGCTCGCAAGACAAGAGCGAAAGCCATCGCAGCCGAGAGCTTCAACGCTGGCAACCTGCGGCGCTACGCTCTGAGACCCTTCGATTCGCGTTGGTGCTACTACACACCACTGCGCCCGATCTGGAACGAACCCCGGCCCACATACTGGGCGCACTGCTGGCAAGAGAACGCGTTCTTCATGACGCGCCCCGCCGCCGTCGCACAGCCAGAAGGCGCTCCCGTCTATTTCACCAAGCTGGTTGGCGATAACGACTTCCAGCGTGGTCACACCTACTACCTTCCCCTCCTCGTGAAGCAGTCTGACAGACCGGATGACGGGCCAGTTGAGTTTCGCGACGCCCCCATCGGCGAGATAACCGGCGCGAACCTCTCGACCAGTGCACGAGCCTACCTTCGCGAGCTCGGTGTGCAAGACGTCGATGGTGTCACTGGCTCAGCCCCTTTGGTGTGGATGCATGCACTGGCCGTTGGGTACAGCCCGGCGTACCTGCAGGAGAACGCGGACGGGATTCGTCGGGACTGGCCGCGGATTCCGCTGCCGAAGGGTAAGCAGCGGCTGCTCAAGTCAGCCGAGCTGGGGCGGCGCGCGGCGGCGCTCCTCGATACTGAGCGGCCCGCGGACGGCGTGACGACGGGCAGCCTCGAGCCGCTGCTGCGCACGATCGGTGTCCCTTCACATGTCGAGCGCAAGCAACTCGACGAGCACAAGGGCAACCTCGACGTGACAGCCGGGTGGGGGCACGCGGGCAAAGGGGGCGCCTGCATGCCCGGCAAGGGCCGCATCGAAAAGCGCAACACGACGGACGCGGCGCAGAAGAAGGCGTTCGGCGAAGCGACGCTCGACGTGTACCTCAACGACGCCGCCTACTGGGCCAACATCCCTCGCGCCGTGTGGGACTACTACATCGGCGGCTACCAGGTCATCAAGAAGTGGCTCAGCTACCGCGAGAAGGCGATGCTTGGGCGCGGTCTGAAACTCGAGGAAGTCGAGTACGTCACGGAGATGGTCCGCCGCATCGCGGCGCTGATCCTACTTCAGCCCGAGCTCGACCAGAACTACCACGCGGTGAAGGCTGACACCTGGCCATGGCCCGAGAATGCCTAGGCCCTAGTACGCCTTCGCGAAGATGACGCGTGTCTTGGACGGCTTGCCGGTGACGATGCAGGTGCCTTCTTCCTCGGGCCCGTCGAACGGGATGACGCGGAGGGTGGCTTTGGTCTTGTTCTTGATCACGTCCTCGGCGTCGGTCTCGTCGCCGCCCCAGTGACAGCGTGCGAAGCAGCCGTCCTTCATCCTCTCGACGAGCTCA
>CAZCQN010000185.1:0-5697 GCA_964500825.1 uncultured Verrucomicrobiota bacterium
GCACCGTCCACACCACGCTGCGCGATTGGGCCGGGCTCGAAACGGTCAGCGTCGAGGAAGACGCCGAGACCGGAATGAAACGGGTCCAGATCGCCCCGGTCGGCCATCTCCCGTCCGCCATGCCCAAAGCCGAGCCGGCCCGCCAGGAGCCCACCGAACAGGAGACCGATCTCGCCGAGTCGCCGGCACAGGAGGAGCAGGCCGGCGACGTCGACCCGTCCCCGACCACAAGCGAGGACGAGGACGCCCCGCCGAACCCGTCCCCGCCGCCCGGGCAATAAAGCCCCACCACGAATCGGCCGATACTGCTGCCGGAGGGCATGGTGTGCCCTTGGACGACACGATTCCATGGAAGGGACAGGCCCGTGCGCGCAGCGACTGTCGCACTCCTCGTGCTCGCCGTCCTGACGAGCCAACCGGCCGGCGCGGTCGGCTTCCTCACGCAGAAGGAACTGGTCGGACGCGACGGCGAGACCCTCATCGTGCTGCCGGCCTATACGTACGTGACCGTCCTCCAGCGCTTCGGCCACTACGCGCTCATCAGCTACCGCGTCGGCGACCAGGTGCACGAGCTCCAGGTCAGGCAGGGCGACCTCGACGCCGCACGGCCCGACGAGCTGCTGGCGACACAGACCGCCGACCCCGAGAAGCTGCTGGCCCACTACCGCGAACGGGTCCCGTTCGACGTCTATATTGACGAGTTCCCCGGCGCGTCCTCCACCGCGCCGGACGAGACATCCGACGAGCCGCCGCCCCTCTACCGGATGAAGATCAAGATGCGCAACCTCCTGCCCGAGCCGATCCCCCACATGCGCTTCGAGGTGCAGATCTACCTCGACCCGCCGCAGGATGGCGCGCGCGACCTGCTCTGGCAGTTCCGCATCCTGTCGGCCACCCCACGCGAGTTCAGGACCGTAGAAACGCAGGTCTTCTCGATCGACATGCTCCGCCCGCCGGAGCCGCACGCCCGAAAGGCCTCGACCACCAGTGGCGAGACATCTGCCGGCAGCGCTGAAACCGACGAGGAAGCGAACGCCACCGAGAAGAGCGAGCCGCCGGAGCCTCCCACGATGCACTACGCGATCCGGCTGTTCATCGACGAGCTCTTCGTGGCCCAGAAGACCGGCGTCGTCCGCCAGATCGACGAGGAAGAAGAGGAAGGCTCGATCTGGCGGCTCGGCTCGGGCAGCTCAGGCGGCACCTCGACGCTCCGCGGCCGAACCCGCCCAAGCTGGCTCCCGCCGCAGTAGCCAACGCCCACACACGGTTCAAGCCCGCCGACCGAAGTACGCTTTGCGCCCACCCGCCGGGCGCGCTATCCTGTGTCATCCGTACTCGGCTGCTCAGCGCCGCACGAGACTTGGGGGCTACTCATGGCTGGACGACGTCTGAAAATCAAGCTCGTCGAGCCGTCGAGGTACCTCGATGATGGGAGCCTCTTCAAGGTCAAGCAGTACATCTGCCCGCCGCTCACGCTACCCTACCTGGCCGCCCTCGTGCCCGACGACGTGCAGGTCGTGTTCGAGAGCGAAGTCCTCGGCAAGATCAACTACGACGAGCCCGTTGACCTCGTCGGCATGTCCGTCTACACCACGGTCGGCATGCACGCCTACGACGTGGCCGACGAGTTCAGGCGCCGGGGCGTGCCCGTCGTCCTCGGCGGCATCCACGCGAGCATGGTCCCCGACGAGGCTCAAGCGCACGCCGACACCGTCATCGTCGGCGAGGCCGACAAGACATGGCCGCAGTTCATCGCCGACTTCCGCAACGGCGTCGCCAAGAAGCGCTACGTGCCCGAACGCTTTCCGCCGCTCGACAACCTGCCCATCCCCGACTTCTCGCTGCTCGATCGAGCGCACTACATCGCCCGGTGGCGTCGTGGCCTGTTGCGGTCGACGTTTCTCGGCTCGCCGTGGATCCCGGTGCAGACCGCCCGCGGCTGCCCCTACGGCTGCGAGTACTGCGCCGTGGCCGTCTTCAACGGCACGCGGCATCGAACGCGGCCGATCCCGGACGTGATCCGCGAGATCGAAACCCTCAAACCGAAGAGCGTGTTTTTCGTCGACGACGATATCTTCCTCGCCCCACGCCGCGCCAAGGAGCTGTTCAAGGCGCTTGTCCCGCTCAAGATCCGCTGGCTCGGGCAGGCGAGCATCGGCGCCGCGAAGGATCCCGAGCTGCTGCGGCTCGCGCGCCAGAGCGGGTGCTTCGCCGTGCTCGTCGGCATCGAGAGCCTCTCGCGGCGCGAGCTCGACTATGTCGGCAAGCGACAGAACATAATCGCCGAGTACGAGCGCCACATCCGCACCTACCGCCGCGCCGGCATCTCGATCCAGGCCAACATGATGTTCGGCTTCGGACCCGAGGAGCCCGGCGTGTTCGACGCGGCGACCGATTTCCTAATCAAGAACCGGGCGACCCTGATGAAGTGGTGGCCCGTCCTTGCGCTGCCGGGCACCGGCCTCCACGCACGGCTCAAACAAGAAGGGCGCCTCATCGACGAGCAGTGGTGGCTTCAGCCGCCCGACGGCCAGACGCTGCTCGACCTGAAGTTCACCGGCCTCGAGATGGGACAGGACGTGTTCAAGCGCAACTACACCCGCGCCTCCGCCCGCTTCTACTCGTTCAAGAACATCGCGCGCCGCGTCCTGCTCCCGCCCGGCAAGAACTGGGCGCGCGAGCTGTTCCTCAACCTGCTCTACAAGGCGAAGATGAAGCAGACCACCACGTCGATCGAGACGTGACACGCCAGGCAGCCACCCGCTCAACAGCCCAGGTGGTGCTCAACCGCCGGCATGCCCTTTCTTCTCCGAGGCAATCCAGTCGTCGATCATCGCCTCGAGCACGTCAAGCGGGACGGCGCCGTTGCCGAGCACGGTGTCGTGGAAGGCGCGAATGTCGAACGCCTCGCCGAGCGCGCGTTCGGCCCGCGCGCGCAGCTCGCGGATCTTCAGCTCGCCGATCTTGTAGGCGAGCGCCTGGCCCGGCCACGCGATGTAGCGGTCGACCTCGTTCTCAATGTTGAGCAGGCTCAGGGCCGTGTTCTCCGCCATGAAGTCGATCGCCTGCTGCCGCGTCCAGCCGAGCGCGTGCATGCCCGTGTCGACCACCAGCCGCGTCGCGCGCCACATTTCGTAGACGAGCCGGCCGAAGTTGCGGTACGGATCCTCGTAGAAACCGCGCTCGAGGCCGAGTCGCTCGGCGTAGAGCGCCCAGCCCTCGACGAATGCGGTGAACGCGCCGAAGCGCCGGAAGTTCGGCAGCCCCTCGAGCTCCTGCTGCAGGGCGATCTGGAAGTGGTGGCCGGGCACCGCCTCGTGCAGCGAGAGCGCCTCGATCTCGTAGAGCGGCCGGCTCTTTAGATCGTACGTGTTGATGTAGTAGAAGCCCGCGCGCGAGCCGTCGCCGGCCGGCGGCCAGTAGTAAGCCGTCGTCGTATTCGGCGCCGTGTAGTCGGGCACCTTACGAATCCCGTACGACATCCGCGGCATCCGGCCGAACAGCGTCGGCAGCTCGCCGTCCATCCGCTTGAGCACGTACGCGTTCTCCTTCATCAGCTCCTCGGGCGTCTTGGCGTAGAACTGCTCGTCGGTCCGCAGGAACTCGACGAACGCCTTGAACTCCCCCGTGAAGCCGGCCTGACGGATGACCTCGGCCATCTCCGCGCGGATGCGCTTGACCTCGCTCTGGCCGGTCTCGTGCACCTGCTGTGCGGTGATCTCCAGCGACGTGAACATCCGCACGCGGTGGGCGTAGAACGCCTCGCCGTCGGGCAGGGCGGTCGCAGCGATCTCCGTCCGCGCAGCCGGCACATACTCCTTCATCACAAAATCGAGGAAACGCCGGTACGACGGCACGACGGACTCGGCAATGGCGGCCCGCGCAGCGTCGGTCAGGCGCGTGCGATTCTTCTCGGGCACGGTCTCCGGGAACTTGGTGAGCGGCTTGAAGAGCGGGCTCTCGGCGGGATCCTCGACGATGTGCGGCTCGATCGTCTTCTCGACGCCCGTGAGCGTCACGTCGGCCGAGACGTGCCCGTCGCGCATCCCGGCGCGCATCACGTCGATGTGGTCCTCGACGAGACGGCTGAACGCGTTGAGCCGCGCGATGTAGTTCTCGTAGTGGTCCGTCGTCCTGAGCGGCACCTGGATCGGCAGCTCCGCGAAGCCCGAGTGGAAACCGCCCATCTTGGTGATCGGCATGCGGTACGAGCGAAACTCATGCTCGGCGATCCCGTGCTGCCCGAGCCGCTTGAAGATGTCGTAGTTCAACTGCTCATCGGGCGAGAGCGCGTCGCGGTCGATGCCGTCCAGCCGCTTGAGGAACTCGCGCTCCTGCGTGTTGCGCCGCTCGTGGTCGGCCTCGGACGTCGCCGGCAGCCTGTCGTCGAACCGATGGTCGCCGAACGACGTCGCGAACAGCGGGCTCTCCCGAAGTGAGAACTCCCACTCGTCGGCAAGCAGCTGCCCGAGTTCCTTCGATGCCGTCCTTTTCTGCGTCGCGTCGCCTGCCATCACAAACCCTCGGTGCGTCTTCTTCTCGAGTTGTTCTTCCAATGAGACAGCAACGGCCGGGCGTGGTCATTGGCCGCGCCCGGCCGCCGCAAGCCTTCGTTCAGGGCTTGACCCACTGGGAGTTGATCTGCTCCCAGGCCTCGGCAATAACGTGGTCGGGGTGGCCTGCGTCAACCATCTGGACGCGGACCTCGTGCACTTTGGTCGGCTTGTCGAAGGTGAACCAGCCGACCATCTCGCTTTCGCCGCGATCGTACGTGGGCGAGCCGTGCGCCTTGTAGCCGGGCGTCGGCTCACCGTGCGTGATGGGCCGGACGAAGATGCGCGCCTCGTCGACGCTCTCGACCCGGTAGCGGACGTAGACGTAGAGCTTGTCTCCCGGGTGCAGCGTGGCAGGAACGCCAGGCTCGATCCGGATGATCTTGAGCATGTTGGACGCCTCGGGGGACGGCCCCTGCGTCGACGTCGGTGGCGGCGGCGGCCCAAAGCAGGCGCTCGCGAGCAGAACGATGATCGGAACAAACAAGAGCGTTCTCATGGCAAACGTCCTCCCTTGGTTGGGGTTCCTCGCAGTCCTCCGAGTCCCCACGCTACACGCGTCTCGCGTCGCCTGCAACCGCTTTCTAGCGCGAGCCTCCGGCCGGCGCCGTCAGAGCGCCACCCAGCGCCCGCTCGCCGCCGACCGTTCGACCGTGTCGAGAACCGTCTGCGTCGCAAGCCCGTCGGCGAACGTCGGGTGCACGTCGGTCCCGTCGACGATGCCGTTCACGACGTCGGCCACCGTGTTGATGAAGCTGTGCTCGTATCCGACGTTGTGGCCCGGCGGCCAGTACGCGCCGACGTACGGGTGCGCGGGATCGGTCGCGTGGATCAGGCGGAAGCCGTGCCGGCCGGCCGGGTCGGTGTTGTCGTAGAACCCGAGCTCGTTGAGCCGTTCGAGCTCGAAGACGATCGAGCCCCTCGAGCCGTTGATCTCGAACCGCTGCCCGTTCTTGCGGCCGACGGCGAAGCGCGTCGCCTCGAACGTGCCGACCGCGCCGCCCTCGAACCGCGCGAGAAACGCCGCCGCGTCGTCGACGGTGACCTTGCCTGTGCCCGTGCCGTCCGGCATCGGCCGTTCCGGGACGAACGTCTTCATCATGCCCGCAACCTCGGCGATCGGCCCGACGAGCCACAGCGCCAG
>CAZCQN010000186.1:0-5671 GCA_964500825.1 uncultured Verrucomicrobiota bacterium
GAGAGATCGTTCCGTTCTCCTCTCTACGTTCTAATGTCTTTGTTACGCTATCTGTGTTTAACCGCGACGCGGTGTCTCTACTTGACCGCGAGAAGCTGGGACTTTGACCGCGACCGTCGTTTCGTGGTACCTGAGATTGACCGCGAGGCCCATTGTCGCGGTATCGCAGATTGACCGCGACGGTCTCGGGGATCATGAGCCTGTAATGGTGCCCGTGCGCGCGGCCGACATTCTCGTAGTCGAGAAAGCCAGCAGCCTTGAGGCGCTTCTTGGCTTTAAGGACGGTGGGGCGGGAGATTCCGCTTTCCGCCATCAGCGTCCTGGTCGACGGGAAGCACCGATCACCCGATCGAGCCTGCGCGTGACTCGCCAGCGCCGTAGCGACGGCGACGATTCCGCACCGTTCCCGTCGCGGCCATGGGTGGGCCACAACCGCGCGGATGAACATGAGGTGACTGAAGTCATTCCTCTCGTTCATGCCATACCCCCGACACCGGTACGCTCCTCGGATGAGAGCCCCTCTACTCCGGCGCTGGACAATGGCCCCGAGGTCTCGTGATCCGTCCCCCTCGGTTGACGCGGCTCAGAAAGCTTCCCGGTCCGAAGCCTGAAGGATTTGGTGCCGAACAACTCTGGATGATTCGCCGCGTATGCTCGCGCTATCAGCCGAGCAACGATGCGTTCGGTCACAGCCTGCTCCTCGGCTGGCACGCCATACGGGATTATCCGCGTTCTCAGCCGGAACCTGTTTCGCAGCGTCGTTCGCTCCATTGATAGCCTCATAGGCACACCCCAAAGAGACAGACCCCCCAGCGGGGCTCTTGCAGGACGGCACTCAACGCGCACATAAGGACTAAGGGGATACGACGCGTGCGGCGGAGCTCGGCACGCAGGAACACACAAGAGGAGGTGAAACAGCGGAATCTGCGGATTGAGGTTCCGAAGATCCGCAGCGTGCTGCTTGGCCTAATGACACAGAAACGCGCACTCGCCCGTGAAGGAGGCGACCCACGGCACAGTTGAGATCGCCTGTCCCTCACGCGCGTGTGCGCGTCTTCCCGAGGTATGCTCGACATCACGTGTCAGTCGTCATTACACCCTCCTCTAATGCCTCGGCCCCCTTCACGGCGGGGTTTCCTGGCCACCTGGCCGGGCCGTGCATCTCCAAGGATTGGGATCGCTTACCTCCAGGCTCGACATGCCTACGTGCTCCAGCGAATCGCCTACACGCTCCAGCAGCTTCGCCCTAGTAGCTGCGTCCTCGGTTTCATGTTGTTCTGACTCCTAATTACCGGAGCCGGCATTCCCTGTCAAGCGGTTTTTTATGGACTAATCATCATTGTTCATACCGGCGTTGAGTTCTTTCAGCAACTGCGGAATACGATTCTCCATTACTCCGTTGCCACGCACCGCGGTGCCGTCGAGAACGGTTGAAGCCGGCAGGTAACGCGCAAACGATAGCAGCGCAACGTCCGATTATACTCCTAATCGGACCTCTGGTTGATGTCGCAAAAGGTGGTACATTCTGGGCGTTGGAGCACGCGGGGGGAGGCAGCGCAATTGCCTCAACGGCAGGGCGTTAGACGGGTGGAGCGGCCCGAGAGCGCCGGGACAATGCACCACGCCCCTCGCCTACCCCTCAGACGGCCTCAAGCGCCCTCGCCAGCGCCTCGTCTGGAAGCTGCGCGTACCGCGACGTGGTGTCGACCCGGCGGTGTCCGAGGGCCCGCTGCACAAGGCGGAGGTTGCCGGTGGCGCTCAAGAGCCGCGTCGCCAGCGTGTGGCGAAAGGTGTGCGGCGTGATGCGCCGGTTGACGCCTGCCGTAGCAAGCCACCCATGCAGACGTCTGGCGAACTGCCGGGCCGTGAGGCGCCGACCCGAGCGACCCACGAAGAGGGCGTTGGTAGATGGCTCGAGCCGCCCCCGGCGTCGCAGGTACGCGCGCAGTGACCGGACGAGTCGGCGGTTCAGGTGGCGGGCCTCAGGCACGCCGCCCTTGGCGCGGATCGTGAGCTGAGCAGCTCTCAAGTTCACGTCGCCGACGTCCAGGCCGACCAGCTCGGCGATCCTGATCCCCGTCCCCGAAAGCACCTCGACCATCACGCGGTCGCGATTCGCGAGATCGTCGTCTGAGTCGCGCATCGCCGCAAAGAGCCGCCGCTCATCACGGCGGTCGATAACGGCCGGCGGCATGGGTCGTAGCGACCGCACACGCAACGCACACGCCGGGTTCGACCCAATCTGTCTCGTCTCGTGCAGCCACCGGAAGAACGACCGCAACACAGCCCGCAGCCTGTTCAGCGCACCAGGGCTCCGGAGCCTCCCCGTCGGCCCGACGAGCGCACAGGGCGAAGTGAGGAACTCGGACAGGTGCGCAGGGGCGATCCGGTTCAGGGGTGTTCGGTTGCTGCCGTAGAAGCGCTGCAGTGAGCGCAGGTCGGACCGATACGACCGGACCGTGTGCACGGAACACCCGTTCGCCTCAAGCTGCTGCAGGAACCCATCGATTGCCGCACCAAGTCTCATGGCCCCTCTCCCTCTGCCCACCGTCGTGCCTTCCATGCTGCCATCGCCGCACAGGGCCATACGGTCTACCCCAAGTCAAGGCGAACCGGCGGCTTTCGACTGACAACAGCGATACCACGAGCCACGAGGTTACCGAGGGTGTCCAGGGAATGAGCGCTTGAGATGCGGCAGCTGGATGCCAAGGTGCTTCGCCGCAGCCGCTCGAACTTGAACTCTCACGGGTCGTCGAGGCTCTACTGGAGCCCCTCGGACCAGCCAGGGATGTGGAAACCTCTCAGCACGGATCCGAACCCGATCTCATGACTGGGAACCTGGTTATTCCCCGGCTGCGATTCTCTCTTGCAGGTCCATCGCAAGCGGCTCTTGCCTGTCCGCGACCATCTTCAGGAGTTCCTTGAATGCTGCATCAGCGCTGCTGGCTTCTCTGAGCTCGGACGCGTTGCGGCGCCAGCATGCATCGAGAAGCTCTGCGAGTTCTCTCACAAGGTGTTCCTCCCGCCACCAGTAGTCGTCGGCGCTAGCCGCCGCGTCCCGCATCGAGATGGTGGCTTCTATGCGGATCGGGTCGGCCGCTGGTCTCTTGAGCCATTGCACGAACAGCTTGGCCGACATGCTCTCGCACAGGTTGGCCTCAGCCCAGCGGAGATAGAACGATCTCATCTCAGTGACGATGCCTTGGTGCTCCTCCTGCCAGCAGTCGGCGCTCCGGTAGTCGATACCCATTAGGTGGCTCCAGACACCGCGCACGTGGGACCAGTGTGGGCTTTCTCCCACCGCCCACAAGTCAGAGCTG
This sequence comes from uncultured Verrucomicrobiota bacterium, assembly GCA_964500825.1. GTDB lineage: Bacteria > Auribacterota > JABMQX01 > JAFGEW01 > JAFGEW01 > CAYUZG01. Next base: position 3,321 of record CAZCQN010000186.1, read on the forward strand.
CCGCCAAACTCAAGCATCTGCTGCCATTCAACCTTGAAGCGCTGCACATGGGCTGGGAGAAGGCCAATGCGGAACAACTCCTCCAAGAACGCCTCAACCCAGTGATGCCCCCAAGGGCCAAGCTGCAAGATGGGCTCCCAGAAGCGCCTGGGATCCTCGTCCGGCGTCGCCGTGAGGATGGTCAAGGATGTACGGTCCAGAACCCAGTAGTCGCACGTGCACGGGAGGCCCGCCTCGCGCTCATCACTATCGACGAGTTCCCCTTTCCTATCGAAGCTCTGGATCGATGCCAAGCTACACATCAGTGCTTGGTCCCAAAAAACAAGCCACTCCGATCTCTCTGACGGAGTCTCGGCTTGATCCAGCAGGAGGATCCCTCCAAATGCGTACTGAATGAGGGTCCGGTCAATGTGCGGATAAGTCCGGAACACTGGATCCGGTGAGGGGCTCCTATGGCTCGCACGGAGGCAGCGACGGCCGTCCTTGACTGCCTGTTCTCCCCATTCCGGCATTGCCGTCGGCACACGCCCTTCCACGAAGGCTCGCCCCTCCTTCTTGAACCACTTGTTGACGTCGACGCGTTCCGTTCCCGCATTCCAGTGTCTTCGCAGTCCACTGCGGACTACCGCCCATCGCAGCAGGAAGCTGACGAGTTGTCCGAACGCCTCACCGAGCTGCGACCTGACCTCAAACGCCGCTCGCATGAGCAGCCCCACCGCCTTGTAGTGCCAAGCGGTGGCTAGGATCGCTACGAGCTTGCGCCATGACCGTGATGACGGGTCTCCCGCCCAGAGGATGGGTGTGATCTCGGAGGCGAAATGGTCCCAGTGGTAATCGCTGATACTCTCTTCACAGTCGAATTCACCGGGCGGTGGGGGACTTAGCACGGTCTTCTCCAGTTGCCCTACGCACCACGCCTCGCGTTCCGGATGAGACCGTAGCCAGGCACGGTGCAGCTTGACGAGTACTGCGACGCCACCGCACACACAGTCTGGGATCCAATTGGGGTCGATTTCCTGTAAACCCTCTGGCGAGGCAATCTGCTGCAACTCAGCCCAGAATCCCTCCAGCTCATCTTCCGGAAGCGCTGCGCCCTCGTTCAGGCGCCGCCTGCATTGCACCGGGAACATCAGCAATTGGAGTGGCTTCTCGTGCTCCCGCCGCGCGGCCGCTGCCCTCTCTTGCAGGTGCGCCGGCGCTGTGAACATGAGCACGGTGCCCACGTCGGGTACCTGCTCTTCGGACCAGTTCTCTCTATCGAAGTAGACAACAAGCGTCTCGAGCTGGTCGCGAAGGTGTTCGTCGTCGACACCCTCTGCCAGCCGTTTGCGCCAGTGTTCGACGGCTGCGACGAAGAAGGCCGCCTGACCCGTGTCTTCAAGGAACAGTGACATCGCAGCTTTGAGCACTCCGACTCTGCGGTGCGGCAAGAATTCCCATGCCTTGATCTGCTGGTAGAACGACTGCCCTCCGCGAGCCACCACGTACGACGTCGATAGCTCCCATAGGCTGTCCAGCCCTTGCTTGAAATAGAGCAGTTCCCATAGGTAGATTTCGGCGACACCAAGGATCGGCAGAAGAACGTCACCGAACAGAGCCGGCCGGAAACGCCCCACCTCGCACAACATCCCGATCAGCGCAACGGAGGTCGATTGCTCGAGAATCCTCTTCACTACGTGGTTGATAGGTCGGCCAGCGTCGAGAGAATCGTAGAGCCACTTCTCGAGGGCCATCAGGGCCGATGAAACGACGTCGTCGGAGGACCATGCACCAGCCCCGCGGTACCAGGTGAAGACTCTGAAGTCACCCCAGAATGTCTTCTCCTCCCCATCCAGTATGATCCTGACGTGCGGAACCTGCTCTGCTCGCGGTCCTACGTGACCTGCCCACTGGTTCGTGGCGTGTTCAACGAGACGTATCACCGCGTCGACTGCGTGCTCTCCACTCGCGCTGAAGAACGCCAGGAAGGGCCCGTTCGTGTAGAATGGCGGGCGGAAGACTGGCAGGTATTGAACGTGAAGAACGCGGTCCGCGAGGAGCGGCTCCTGGTTAGCCCATGGGTCCCGTCTACTCCTGGGTTCCTCGATTACCAAGGCAAGGATGACTTCACGGGCTACGTCCGGTCGCGTACGCATAAGTGGCGGCAGCGCGACTCCCTGCAAACACACCTCTTGGAATGCCTCATCCACTTGGCAGCGAGGCCCGTCAGGCCAGGGCTCGGGTGCAGTTCGTTCTGCCGAGGACGCCTCGTCAGTCTCGGGGCCCGGCGGTTGATGATCTTCGCGCTGGGAATCGTGCGCTACTGACCGCCGCATAAAGAATGTCTCATTTAAGGCGTAAAGGGAGCGGCG
>CAZCQN010000187.1:0-4228 GCA_964500825.1 uncultured Verrucomicrobiota bacterium
CTCAGGCGCGAGAGGCCGGCGCAGAAACGTCTCGGGAGCTAGAGCTCGTCGTCATCCGCGAAGCTCTCGGTGTCGTCTTCCTTGCGCTCCTCTTTGCCCTTGGCTTCCTCCTCGTCCTCCTGATCGAGCTTCTCGAGCCCGTTGTCGATGGTGGCGATCACATCGCCGAGCTCGACCGTGTCGCCCTGCTCGAAGAAGCGCTCGCGCAGGACGCCCCCCGTCGGGGCGGGCAGGACGAGCAGATCACCTTCTTCGGTGCGGAGTTCGACCAGGTCATCGCCCTCCTCGACGGCGTCGCCCTCGTCGACGTGCCAGTAGTCGACCGTGGCCGTGGAAACATCATCGCCCGCGTACTCAAAGATCACCTGTCTCACAGTACGGAACCCCCCGGATGCAAGGTTCGTGCCTATCCGACCGCTCTCACCCGGCCCACGTGGGTCCGGAGCAGTTGTCACGTCGAAGTGCGAGCCGTCTTACCCGCCGTCCAGAGCGCTGTCAAGGGGTTATCTGGCGCCTGATTCAACCCGTTTCGGCCCACGGGCTTGGCGGCTCTGGGCGAGCAGCTCGGCCGCGCCGTACGAGCTGCGCACGAACGGGCCGCACAGGGCGGCCGGGAACCCGAGCCCCTCCGCGAGCGCCTCGAGCTCGTCGAACGCCTCCGGCGTGACGAACTCGGCGACCGGCAGGTGGTTGGTCGTCGGCTGGAGGTATTGGCCGATGGTGACCGCGTCCACGCCGGCGTCGCGAAGGTCTCTGAGGACCGCTTCAACTTCCGTGCGCGTCTCGCCGAGGCCGACCATGAGGCCCGACTTGGTGAGCATCGCGGGCCGCAGCGACTTCGCCGTACCCAAGACGTCGGCTGTGCGGAGCACAGCGAGAGAGCGCGCGTAATCAGCTTCGGGCCGGACGGCCGGGTAGAGCCTGGGCACGGTCTCGACGTTGTGATTGAACACGTCGGGCGCGGCGTCAATCACGCGGCGGACGGCGTCGTGGTCGCCGAGGAAGTCGGGGGTGAGCACCTCGATCGTCACCCCGGGCGTGCGCGTGCGGATCGCCTCGATCGTGGCGACGAAGTGCGCGGCGCCGCCGTCGGGCAGGTCGTCGCGCGTCACCGACGTGACGACCGCGTGCCGGAGGCCGAGCCGTTCGACCGCCTCGGCGACGCGGCGCGGCTCGTCGCCGTCGAGTGGGCGCGGGGTGCCGCTCTTGACGCCGCAGAACCGGCACGCGCGCGAGCACGTGTCGCCCATGAGCATGAACGTGGCGATGCCGCGGCTGTAGCATTCCCAGATGTTCGGGCAGCGCGCGCTGCGGCAGACGGTGGCCAGCTCGAGCTCCTCGATAAGCCGCCGCGTTCGAGCCGCCTCCGGGCCGCTCGGCAGCCGCTTTCTAAGCCATTCTGGCAACCGTTGTCTTCCGGACATGGATCTCACCGCAGAGGGCGCAGAGCACGCGGAGAGCGGCTTATCCGGTGGGCGACCAGAGGCCGCCGCCGAATCTGTGCCGATCCGTGCAATCTGTGGCTCACTTCTTCCTCGATATCGTGTGCAGGGGGCGGCCGAGCGCATCGAGCGCCGCCTCCATGAGCGCTTCGCTCAGGGTCGGATGCGGATGGATCGTCCCGCCGAGCTCGTCGAGTCGCGCCTCCATCTGCACGAGCACGGCCGCCTCGGCGATCAGGTCGGTCGCGTGCGGCCCGACGATCTGCACGCCGAGCAGTTGGCGCGTGGCGGCATCGGCGACGACCTGGACAAAGCCGGCGGTTTCGTCGGCGACCACGGCTTTCGGCGTGGCCGAGAACGGGAAGCGGCCGGTGATCACGTCGCGGCCGGCCTCTTTGGCCTGGGTCTGGGCGAGGCCGACGGTGGCGATCTCCGGGTGCGTGTAAATGCCGGCCGGCACGGCGCGGTAGTCCATCGTGTGCGTCGCGCCGGAGCCGATCGCGTTCTCGGCGGCGAGGATGCCTTCGTGATGGCCGACGTGGGCGAGCAGCCAGCCGCCGATCACGTCGCCCACGGCGTAGATGCCCGAGACGTTCGTTTCGAGATACTCGTCGACCACGATACGCCCGCTGTCTGTCTTGACGCCCAGGGTTTCGAGGCCGATCCCGTCCGAGTTGAGCCGGCGACCGACGCTGACGAGCACTTTGTCGGCCGTCACCATCTCGCCCGAGCTGAGCGTGGCGGTCGCCTTCCCTTTGGCCACGTCGAGCTTCTCGACCTTCGTATTGAGGTGGAGCGTGACGCCGCGCTTCTTGAAGCTCGTCTGGATCGTGTGGGCGATGCGCGCTTCCTGGCCCGGCACGAGCTGGCCGAGCATCTCGACGATGGTGACCTTCGAGCCGAGTCCGGCGAAGATGGTGGCGAACTCGCAGCCGATATAGCCGCCGCCGACGATGAGCAGCGACGCCGGGAGCGTCTCGAGCTCGAGCAGGTCGGTGCTCGAGAGCACCGCGTCGTGATCGAACGGCAGCGCGGCGAGCTCCTGCGGCTCGGAGCCGGTGGCGATGATGATCGCCCTCGTCGTGAGCGTGCGTTCACCGTCGGCGGTCTCGACGCGGACCTTGTTCCTCGCGGCGATCGCGGCGGTGCCGACGATAACGTCGATGCCGTGGCCCTTGGCGAGCTGCTCGACGCCGCCGCGAAGCTGCGCGACGTGGCGGTTCTTGCGCTCGATCAGCTTCGCCATGTCCGCGCGCGGGCTGTCGCAGGCGAGGCCGAAGGTGTCGGCGCGCTGCATCTGTTCCAAGAGGGCCGCCGCCTCGAGCAGCGACTTGGTCGGGATGCACCCGCGGTTGAGGCAGACGCCGCCGACTGTGTCTCGCTCCACCATGGCGACGCGGCCGCCAAGCTGCGCCGCGCGGAACGCGGCCGCGTAGCCGGCCGGCCCGGAACCGATCACGACGACGTCGCAGTCAGGCATGGACGTTCCTCCGCGTTGTGCTCCTGCAAGGGTGGCAAGGGTACAGGGGCGGGCGCTATTCGTCCACGTTGATCTTGACGGGCACGAAGCCGCTCAGCGTGTCGGCGGCCTCGGGCTTGGCCCAGATCCGCACGGCGTACTCGGTGCACGCCACGCAGTTGTAGCCCCAGAAGTAGGCCATCACGAGCTTGCCGTCGCGCTTCGCCTCGTCGAACGCGGCGTCGAGGTCGTGGCGCCAGTCGATGGCCGACTCGCTCACGTCGGGATAGCGCACGATGCCCGCCAGCGGGTACGCCGTGACGGAGCCGGACTCGACGAGCGCCGACCCGACGGCGAAGTTGAGGCCCAGCACGAGGGCCACGACGCCGACGGCCCGGTTGAACACCGACTTGAGGTCCTTCCGAAACACGCCGAGTGCGATGGCAAGGCAGACGAGCGCGGCGCCGGCGAGCATGCCGGTCGCGTGGGGGAACGTCTCGGTCAGCGGGCGCGAGATGTAGAAGATCACGCCGACGAGCAGCAGGGCGAAGATCTTCTTGATGCCGAGCATCCACGCGCCCGAGCGCGGCATCGCACTCAGGGCGCCGGCGAAGATGCCGACGACCAGGAACGGCGAGGCGAGCCCCAGGCCGAACAGCACCATGATGAGGACCGCGATGCCGAGCTGCTTGCCGATGATGAACGGGATGATCAGGCCGAGCGCGGGCGCCGTGCAGGCGAACGCGAGCGGCACCACGACGAGCCCGATGACAAACGCGCCGACGATGCCGACTGCGCTCCGCCCGGCCGCGGCCTTGTTCCGGAGCGCGGCTGGGAGCTGGATCTCGAACGCGCCGAGCATCGAGGCCATGAGCACGATGAGCACCGCGTCGAGGATGAGGATGTAGGCCGCGTTGCTGGTGAGGCCGTAGAGCGTGTCCTTGAGCCCGCCGATGAACGCGCCGATCACGACGAACGGCAGCACGACGCCCACGCCGAGCGCCAGCACGAGCGCGAGGTTGCGGCGGAAGCTCTGACCGGCCTGGTCGGCCAGGTACCCCATCGTGATCGGGATCATCGGGTAGACGCACGGTGAGAACGCGGCGAGCAGTCCCCCGAGCAGCGCCAACCCGAGCCACAGCGGCAGCGAGCGCTCCTTGGGCGCCTCGACCTCGCCGCCGGCGACCTCGCGGACCTCATCGTAAAACGCGTCCTCTCCCAGGTAACCGACGACCCGCTTCAGCTCGTTGCCGTCGGCGTCGAAGAACAGGATGTTCGGCCTGCCGACGAGGTTGTACTTGTCCACGTAGACCTTGCCGGACGGGCC
>CAZCQN010000187.1:4328-5626 GCA_964500825.1 uncultured Verrucomicrobiota bacterium
CTAGCGGTGTTTGTCGAGGAGGCGGATCGAGCAGAACTCGCTGCACATCGTGCACACGTCATTGAAACGCGAGACGCTGGCGGCGTGGAAGTCGCGGGCGCGCTCGGGGTCGAGGGCAAGCTCGATCTGCTTCGACCAGTTGCGCTTCTTGCGCCAGCGGGCGATCTCGTCGTCCCAGTCGCGTGCGCCGGCGATGCCTTTCGCCACGTCGCCGGCGTGGGCGGCGATGCGGGCGGCGATGACGCCCTCGCGCACGTCATCGAGCTCGGGCAGCCTCAGGTGCTCGGCCGGCGTGACGTAGCACAGAAAATCGGCGCCGGCGGCCGCGGCGATCGCGCCGCCGATGGCCGACGTGATGTGGTCGTAGCCGGGCGCGACGTCGGTGACGATCGGCCCGAGCACGTAGAACGGCGCGCCGTGGCACAGCTCCTTCTCGAGCCGGACGTTTTCGGCCACCTCGTTGAGCGGGATGTGGCCCGGGCCCTCGATCATGGCCTGCACGCCGGCCTCGAGGGCGCGCTGCTGGAGCTCGCCGAGCGTGACGAGCTCGGTAACCTGTGCGCGGTCGGTCGCGTCGGCGACGCAGCCGGGCCGCATCCCGTCGCCGAGGCTAAGGGTCACGTCGTGGCGGCGGGCGATCTCGAGCAGGCGGTCGAACTCGGCGTAGAGCGGGCTCTCGGCGTCGTTCGTCAGGATCCAGTCGGTGAGGAACGCGCCGCCGCGGCTCACCACGTCGAGCAGGCGGCCCTCGCGCTGGAGCGCGTCGACGCTGGCGCGGGTCACGCCGCAGTGCACGGTGATGAAGTCGACGCCCTCGGCGCAGTGGGCCTCGATCGCCCCGAAGAGCTCGTCGGGCGTCATCGAGCTGATCTCGCGGCCCTGGGCGACGATCTCGACGGCGGCCTGGTAGATGGGCACGGTGCCGAGCGGCATGTCGCACGCGTCGAGCATCGCGCGGCGGATTGCCTTGAGCTCCCCGCCGGTCGAGAGGTCCATGACCGCATCGACGCCGGCCTTCGTGGCGATCTCGAGCTTACGGAGCTCGACGTCGAGGTCGCACACGTCGGGCGAGGTGCCGATGTTGGCGTTCGTCTTCGTCGAGAGGCCTGCGCCGATGCCGATGACGCGGCCGAAGCCGCGGTCGGCGTTCTTCGCTACCACGATCGTGCCGTTCGCCACTCCCTCGATGATCTGCTCGACGGCGACCCCGTCGTGCTGGGCGGCCGCGCGCATCGCGTCGGTCGGTTGGCCTTTCTGGGCGGCCTCTATCTGTCTCATCGTTGCCATGGGAACAGCAT
>CAZCQN010000188.1:0-936 GCA_964500825.1 uncultured Verrucomicrobiota bacterium
CCCGTCGCGACCCGACGGGTGAGGCCCGTCGCGACCCGACGGGTGAGGCCCGTCGTAACCCGACGGGTGAGGCCCGTCGTAACCCGACGGGTGAGGCCCGGACCCACGCGGGCGAGTCACTCGATATCGAGTCGTATCTTGAGCGGATCCTGACCACAGTCGGACCGGGCAAGCCGGTCAGCCTCGAGGTGATCGGCACAACCTACGAGGCGATGCGCGCCGAGGCGCTGCGCCTCTACGAGCGCTTCAATCCCGTGGCCAACAATGTCGTCATCAAAATCCCCGTCAACCCGACGCTCCAACCCGACAGCGGCGACGACGCCGACGGCCTCCGCACGATCGCCGAGCTGACGGGCCGGGGCATCCCGGTCAACGTGACGCTCGTGATGAACCCGACCCAGGCGCTGCTGGCCGCGAAGGCCGGCGCGACGTTCGTGAGCCCGTTCGCCGGCCGGATCGACGACTCCCTGCGCACGTCGGTCGGCATCAGCTACGAAAAGGGCGACTACTATCCCGCCGAGGGGATGCCGCGCGCCGACGGCCAGGGCATGCTGCACTACGAGGGGATCGTCAGCGGCGTCGATCTCGTCGGGAACATCGTCGCCATCCTCGATGGCTACGCCGTCGAGACCGAGGTGCTCGCCGCCAGCCTGCGCAACCCGCGCCAGGTGGCCGAGGTTGCCCTCGCAGGCGCCGACGTGGCGACGGTACCGTTCGGCGTGTTCGCCGGCCTGCTCCGCCACCCGAAAACGTTTGAGGGAATGCAGCGGTTCGTCGCCGACGTCGTCGACGAGTACCGCACCTTCTTCGAGGCGCCTGTGAAGTAGCGGCCCAGCAGTCGTGAACCGTTTGTCTTGACGCGCAGTGAGGTGTGCCCGTGCGAGCGATGTAGGGCGGGGGGGGGGGGGGGCGGCGGCACGGCGGGGGGGGGGCCGG
>CAZCQN010000188.1:946-5571 GCA_964500825.1 uncultured Verrucomicrobiota bacterium
CCGGCCCGCCGACCCCGCGCGGTCCGCCCCAGCCCGAGGAACACGGCCCGCCGCCGCGCTGACTGCTTCTTGCGCCGCTCCGCGGCTGCGGCGGGCCGAGGGCGACCCGCCCTACATCGCCGGCGCGTGCTACTGGTCTTTCGCCAGGTCGTGGGTCGTGATGCGGTCGGCCGTCATGAGCGGGATGAGCAGGCGGTTGTTGGCGCGGTCGAGACTGATGTCGGCCGGTGCGGTGAGCTTGTCGACGACGACGTCGATCTGCTTCTCCGGCGTGACGCGATAGACAATGCCCTTGTGGTAGTCCGAGACGTAGAAGGCGCCGTCGGCGTCGCGGTCGATGCCGTCGAGGTGGGCGAACTTGTCCGGATTCACCATGAACGTGCTGATCGCGCCCTCGGCGTCGATGGTCAGAATCATGCCGCCGCTCCAGCAGGCGACGTAGAGCAGCGCCTCGCCGGCGTCCCAGTAGAGGCCGTTCGGGCCGTTCAGGTCGTTGCCCTCGACGAGAACGCTCACTTCATTCCCGTCCTTCGTCGCGATGGCGAAGATCTTGTTCTTCTGGGTGTCGGAGACGAATAGCGCCCCGTCGGGCCCGGCGGTGATGTCGTTCAGGAGAATCGCACCGTGCTCTTGCAGCGACACGTTGCCCGTGTTCTTGCCCGTGTTCTTGTCGAACGCGCGCACGACCTTCAGATCGGCCACCCACAGCGTATCGCCGACGATCGCCATCCCCTTCGGGTCGTTGAGCTTTGTGCCGTCGCGCCCGCCCTCGATGAACTTCTGCGCGACGACGTTCAGGTCCTTATCCAGTTTCGTGATGTAGCCGTTGTTGTCCTCGCGCTCGCGCGTGTGCTCGTTCACGTTCGAGACGTAGTACGTGCCGGTATCGGGGTCGACGATGAAGCTCTCGGGCTTGGCGTACTCGGACCGCTTGCCGCAGCATGAGGCGCCGCCGAGCGTGACGGCAACACACACGAACACCAGAACAACAGCCAACCTGCACCCAGACATGAGTCACACCTCCCGCGCGTTGACACCGGGCTTGTCTTTGGGGTTCCTCGAGCCGACTATACGGTTTGGCACCGACGGCAGCAAGGGCGAAACGGGCCGGCGGCCGGCGACGGCGAGACGGCTGTTGTCTCTTGGGGCCGGCTGAAGTAGACTGCCGCTTCCGCACACGTGCATAGGAGGAGGACCGGCTCGTGCTGGCCCGCATGCGGCAGCGTTCAGGCGTGCCCGACATCTTCGACAAGGTGATCGCCGGCGAGCGGCTCACACCCGCCGAAGGGCTCCGCCTGCTCGAGTGCCGCGACCTCGCGGCGCTCGGCGCGATGGCCACCCTCGTGCGCGAGCGCCTCAACGGCGACCGCACCTACTACGTGATCAACCGGCATATCAATTACTCGAACGTCTGCGTCAACCGATGCCGGTTTTGCGCCTTCAGCCGGCCGCGTGGGGCGCCGGGCGCGTACGAGCTGAGTCTCGACGAGATATTCCAGACTGCGCGCGCGAGCCTGGCCGAGCCGATCACCGAGTTCCACATCGTCGGCGGGCTGCACCCCGAGCTGCCGCTGTCGTACTACGAGGCGATGCTGCGCGGGCTCAAGGAGATCGCGCCCAGCGTGCATCTCCAGGCGTTCACGGCGGTCGAGATCGCCCATATCGCCCAGGTCGCCGGCCTGGGCGTGCGCGCCGTGCTCGAACGGCTGCGCGAGGCCGGGCTCGGCTCGCTTCCCGGCGGCGGGGCCGAGGTCTTTGCGCCCGAGCTGCGGCGCGAGCTGTGCCCGACGAAGCTCCCGGGCGACGACTGGCTCGACGTGATGCGCACGGCGCACGAGGTCGGCCTGCGGTCGAACGCGACGTTGCTCTACGGCCACATCGAGACGCCGGCGCAGATCATCGACCACCTCGACCGGCTGCGCGCGCTCCAGGATGACACGGGCGGCTTCATGGCGTTCATCCCGCTCGCGTTCCACCCGGAAAACACCGCGTTCGACTATCTCACCGGGCCCACCGGGCGACGGGACCTCCAGATCATGGCCGTCTCCCGCGTGTATTTGGACAACTTCCCGCACATGAAAGCGTTCTGGATCATGCTCGGCGTCAAGCTCGCGCAGGTCGCGCTCAGCTTCGGCGCCGACGATCTCAATGGGACGGTGGTCCAGGAGCGGATCACGCACGCCGCCGGCGCGAGGACGCCCGAGGCCCTGCCGGTGGCCGAGATGCGCGCGCTCATCGAGGAGGCGGGCCGCACGCCCGTCGAGCGCACGACGCTGTACGAGCCGGTCGAAGGCGAACCCGCTCGGCAAGGCGCAGCAGGCTAAGGAGGCGACGTGGCGCGAGTTCGCATCGGGTCTGTACCGTACCTGAACGCGCGGCCGTTGATTTACGGTCTCGACGACGAGGTCGTCAAGGCGCCGCCGTCGACGCTCGCCAAGCTCCTGCGCACCGGCCTCCTCGACGTGGCACTCGCGCCGTCGGTCACGCTCTTCGACGCCGACCGCTACCGGGTCGTCCCCGGCATTTGCATCGCCTCGCGCGGGCCGGTCCGCAGCGTGATCCTGTTCCACCTGCGCAAGCCGAAGCGGCTGCGCACCGTTGTCGTGGACAACGAATCGCGCGCCTCCATCATGCTGCTCAAGGTGCTGCTCGCAAAGAAGTACGAAGCGACGCCCGAGTACATCCCGGCCTGGCGGCTCTCGCTCAAGCAATCGTCGTACGACGCGCAGCTCCTCATCGGCGACAAGGCGATGCTGCACCGCGACGTCGGGCGCAAGCTCGACGTCGGCGCCGCATGGCACGAGTTCGTCCAGGTGCCGTTTATGTACGCGTTCTGGATCGCGCGCCGCGACGTCGATCTCGGCAGCACGATCGAACGCCTGTACGAAGCGAAGGCGGCGGGCGTGGCCAACATCGACCGCATCGCCGCCGAGCAGACGGTGCTACCGAAGCGGCTCGCGTGGCGGTACCTGACCGAGAACGTCTATCACGACATGGGCGACGACGAGCTGTTCGGCTTCCAGCTTTTCAACCGGCTGTGCGTCGAGGTCGGCCTGGCCGACAAGGAGGTCGCCATTGACTTCTGCCGTTGAGCGCTGTCTCGAGCGGGCCGTCGAGGGCGACCGCCTGAGCGCCGACGACGCCCTCCTGCTCTTCGAGCGGGCCGATCTGCCGAGCCTCGGCGCGGCGGCACATGCCGTGCGCTGCCGTATGACGGACGAGCACGTCGTCACCTACGTCGTCGACCGCAACGTCAATTACACCAACATCTGCATCTCCGGCTGCCGGTTCTGCGCCTTCCACCGCGCCCCGGGCGATCCGCGCGGATACGTCCTGACGCGCGACGAGCTCGACGCGAAGCTCGACGAGATGGTCGCGCTCGGCGGCACGCAGCTCCTCATGCAGGGCGGCCTGCATCCGGAGCTGCGGCTCGAGTTCTTCGAGGAGATGCTCCGGCACATCACGAAAAACTTCCGCGTGCACGTCCACTCGTTCTCGCCGCCGGAAATCGTCCACTTCGCGCGCCTCAACGACCTGAGCATCGAGACGGTGCTGCGGCGGCTGCGCGACGCGGGCCTCGACTCGCTGCCCGGGGGCGGCGCCGAGATCCTCGTCGAGTCCGTGCGCGAGTCGGTCAGCCCGCACAAGTGCACGGCGGCGCAGTGGCTCGACGTGATGCGCACCGCGCACCGGATCGGCATGCCGACGACGGCCACGATGATGTTCGGCCACGTCGAGACGCTCGGCCAGCGCGTCGAGCACCTCGTGCACATCCGCGAGCTCCAGGACGAGACCGCTCGACTGAGCTCGCCGGAGTCCGGCACCTTCACCGCGTTTATCCCGTGGACGTACCAGCCGGCAAACACCGCGCTCGGCGGCCGGAGCGTCGGCGGGCACGACTACCTGCGGACGCTGGCGGTCTCGCGCCTCGTCCTCGATAACGTGACGAACGTGCAGGCGTCGTGGGTCACCCAGGGCCCCAAGATCGCCAGCGTCGCTTTGAGCTTTGGCGCCAATGACCTCGGCGGTACAATGATTGAGGAGAACGTCGTGGCCGCCGCCGGCACGAGCCACACGATGAGCATCGACGAGATCCGCGCCCTCATTGCCGACGCCGGCTTCGAGCCGCGCCAACGCACGACGCTCTACGAGTGCGTCGGGGCTTGACGCCGACGCGCTTCCGGGGGAGGACGAAGCCCCGTCAGGGGCGATTGAGGCCAGAAACGTGCATTGGACGAATCCGTTTCAGATGCCCGGGCGGTGGTTCAAGGGGAATCTGCACACGCACACGACGCGCAGCGACGGTGAGCTCGACGCCGACGAGCGCATCGCCGCGTACCGCGACGGCGGGTACGACTTCATCGCGCTGACCGACCACCACGTCGTGTCGAACGATGCGGCGAAGTCGACGAGCGACTTCCTTGTCATCGACGGCGTCGAGTGGGAAGCCGACGACCCCGAGCCCGGCGAGATGTATCATGTCCTTGGCTTGAACGTGCCGCCCGACCTGCCGATCGGCAGGCCGGCGAGCCTCGACGAGATCAAGCGCTCGCTCACCGACGCCGGCGCCCTCATGGTGCTGGCGCATCCGTACTGGTCGGGCAACACGGTCGAGCGCGTGGTCA
>CAZCQN010000189.1:0-5461 GCA_964500825.1 uncultured Verrucomicrobiota bacterium
CTCCTGGCCGCGCAGGAACGTCCACTGGTCGAAGCCGCGCCAGAAGTTCTTTGAGGGCTTGAACATGTGGTAGACGTCGGCGATCAGCGCCGTGCGGTACCCGGCGTCGTGAAGGATCTCGGCGAGCGTGTGCTGCTCCTCGGGGATCGGTCCCCAGCCGGGCGCGCCCGTGAAGTCGCCTTTGAGGCGGATGTCGCCCTCGTGGTACGGATAGACACGCTGGCCGGTGTAGAGCGCTCGCCGGGCAGGCAGCGTGGGGAGCGACTCGGGATAGGCGCGCGTCATGACAAGTGATTGCGCGGCGAAGGCGTCGAAATGGGGCGTCTGCACCTTGCCCCACGGTGGCGAACCGTAGACGCCGACGCAGTCTCTTCTGAGCGAATCGAAAACGACGAGGATGATGTTCATAGCTGAGAGCCCTCCATGCTGTTGAAACGGGTCTCCTCCATACGGGCGTACACTGTATCACATCCGCGCGGGCAACGTTGCGGTTGCGCCGGCAGTCGCACCGGGCTAGACTGCCTCACTCCGGGGCGAAAGACATTGCAACGAGAGGTCAAGAAAAGATGATTCTCGACGGGCATATCCATATCTATGCCGACAGGAAGGGCCGGCCGCGCAACAGCCCGAGCGAGTTCGTGGAGCGTCTCGGCGAGGCGGGTGTCGACGGGGGGATCGTGATCTCGATCGCGCCGCCGGCGCATAAGGCGTTCGGCAAGCCGGTGGCGGCGCGCGACCGGCTCAACGACGTGCTCGGGGTCTGCGAGGCGGGCGAATACCTCTACCCGTTTTTCTGGATCGATCCGATGGAGGTGGACGCGCTCGAGCAGGTGGACGAGGCGGTCGAGCGCGGCGTGGCCGGCTTCAAGGTGATCTGCCACGCCTACGAGCCGGGTGCGCCGAGGGCGATGGAAGTGTTCGGGCGGATCGCGGCGAAGAACAAGCCGATCCTGTTCCACTCGGGCATCCTGTGGGACAACACGGCGAGCTCGCAGTACAACCGGCCGGTGCTGTTCGAGTGCCTGCTCGAGATCGAGGGGCTGCGGTTCGCGCTCGCGCACATCGCGTGGCCGTGGTGCGACGAGCTGATCGCCGTGTACGGGAAGTTCGCGACGAACCTGCGGGTTCGGCACAGCACGGCCGAGATGTTCGTCGATACGACGCCGGGCACGCCGCCCATCTACCGGCACGACGCGTTCAGGAAGCTCTTCAGGGCCGGCATAGCGCCCGGCGACGCGGTCCTGTTTCGCGTCGAGGACAACGTCTTTTTCGGCAGCGACCGCTCCGTGAACAGGTTCGACGCGGAGGGCGTGCGTGACCTCATCGGGCTCGACCGGGAGATTCTCGGCGAGCTCAGCCTCGACGAGACAGTGCAGGAGGCGTATTTCAGCCGCAACCTGCTGCGCTTCCTAGAAAAATAGGGACAGGCACCTATTTCCCATCGACGGCTATGTTCAATACGTCGCGAGTCCGCAGGGAAATAGGTGCCTGTCCCTATTTTTCTCGAACGGCCGTATCACCAGGCGATCATCAACGACGAAATCCCGCTGTCGATCGGCGGCGGCATCGGCCAGGCGCGCACGTACATGTACCTGCTGCGGGCGGCCCACCTGGGCGAGGTGACTGTCACCGTCTGGCCCAAGCAGCTCAAGGAGATCTGCGCCAAGCGCAACATCCACGTGCTGGAATAGGAATAGAACGGCCACAGATTGCACGGATAGCACTGATCCCCGTGTTTCTCGTGCCCTGGTGGTTGGCAACCTGCGGTTGCTTGAAACCGCTGGGGGCACGGGGAGCACGGGGATTCTTCACGGCGGAGAGCAAGGCCAGCCACAGATCCCAAAGATGCCACTGAGCGGCAAGACAACCGCGACGGGCTGGAGACCGTCCTCAAAGACACCCACACCTGCGAGCATGGCCGCGACCGGTTCGAGCAGTTCGACCTCAGGACTGAACCGGATCTGCACACGCGGCCTACGTTCTGGCTGCTCCAATCGCCGTTCCGGCGTGCATCCCGTGTGACAGTTCGGCGCACACCATACAATCTAACCTGGGCAACTTGGCGCACATCTTGGCTTTGAAGTGCGGCAACAACCACACACACACACATGTAAGATGCTACCGCTGAATCGAATACCATGATGTAGTGTGGTTGGCATCGCGATTGCACAAGCCCTAGTGGTGGAATGCTCGTGCGGAGTGCGCGAGCGCCGAATGAGCTGCGGACAAGACAACGGAGAAAGGAAATGGCAAGAAGACGCGGAACAGCCGGGGAAGGCCGCAGGTTCGACCGCGAGGTAGTGCGGAAGGTGTGGGACAAGGGGAAGCGAATCCCTGGGAAAAACCCGAATCTGCACCGACAAGACGCGGCAGGCAACCCTATCTACAAGCCGGCCTATGGCAAGGACTCTGGAATGGGCTGGCAGATTGACCACAAGAAGCCTGTCGACAAGGGCGGAACAGACAACCCGAGAAACCTCCAGCCGCTGCAGACGGACGAGAACAGGGAGAAAGGCGACAGATACCCCTGGAAGCCCAGGTGAGGTGTCAGATGCAACACGACACCGGGATCATCCTGCCGTGGCCCCCGGAACCGTTGAAGGAACTGGACAAGCGCGAGCAAGGCATCCGAACAGAGTCTGTGCTTGAGATCAACGGCGACGAGAAGTTCAAGGACCATCTCGATGTCGTCTGCGAATCGCTTAAGATGATCTTCGAACTTACGAAACTCTACGAGCACAAGAGCGAGGACGAGTTGACTATCCAGTTTCTAGGGATACGCCTCTTCAACTCGATCGTCTGCTCCCTGAACCTGGTGCTTCCCGGGTACTACCAGGCGGGCATGGCTCTGGAGCGCGATGTGATTGAAACAGGGTCGCTCCTTGACTTCTTCTCATCGCAACGAACAGAGATTGCAGCGTGGAAAGCAAGTGACGCCACGACACGTCGTGATAAGTACGGTCCGGCAGCCATTCGACAGGCCTTGGATAAGAGGGATGGGTTTAAGAAGAAGAAGCGGGACAGCGTGTACAAGATCTTCTGCGAATACGGGGCCCACCCGACATCCGTCGGCTTCAACATGACAGCACAGAATGCGCTGGGAGAAATCGGCCCCTTCATGCGTAAGGACTACCTGGGACTTGCCTTGGAAGACCTTGCTATGAGAGTACCTCTTTTCGCGCTTGCCTACCTGAACAACTTCGACAAGTTGCCACACGAGTTCTTGAAGGCCCAGTCTGGTTTTCTCCAAGCGGTCAAGAACTGGTCACAGAGGCATCTCTCGTTGAACTTGGACCATCTTGGCATCGACGCTGTCAAGGCGTGGGTCAGCGCGCTCTGAACGCCGCCTGGGCAATAGGTGTAAGTCTCTGCGGCCCCGTTGCGATCTGTTCAGATCGGTGGTTGAGGCTAGGTGCTGCGGTTGTTGCGCTTGGCGGCTGTCTCATCTTCCATGCCGGCGAGGACGTCGTCGAGCTTGGCGGTGGCGAGGCAGGCCGACGAGTCGGCGGCGCCGTAGTAGAGCCAGAGCTCGTCGCCGCGGCGCAGGAGGCCGGTCGGGAAGACGATGTTGCCGACGAGGCCGGAGATCTCGTACGGGGCCTCGGCCTGGAAGACCCAGTTGCGGCAGCGGGCGATGACCTTGTACGGCTTCTCCTTGTCGAGCAGGGCGACGCCGGCCCGATACACGAGGCGGCCGCCGTATTCCTTGACGCCGTGGTAAATGAGCAGCCATCCGTCGTCGGTCAGGATCGGCGGCGGGCCGGCGCCGACTTTGAGGCCGTCCCACGCGGGCCCGCCCATCTCGGGCACGACGCAGCGCGGCTCGCCCCAGTGCTCGAGGTCGGGCGAGAACGCGGACCAGATGTGCTCGATGCCGCCGGCGTCGGGCCGGTGTAGGACGGCCCAGCGCCCATCGAACTGCTTGGGGAAGAGGACGGCGTCCTTATTACTGGGCGAGAAGATGAGGCCGACGCGCTCGGCGCGCTCGAACTCGCGCGTGCGGGCCAGCGCGACGGCGGCCCCCATCGGCGAGTAGGCCGTGTAGGTGACGTAGTACTGCTCTTGCTCGGGCACGTGGGTGACGCGCGCGTCCTCGCAGCCCCAGCGCTCGTAGCGCCACTTGTCCTGGCCGCAGCGCAGGAAGGGATCGGGGTTGATGTCCCAGCCCGTCACGCCGTCCTTGCTGCGGGCGACGTAGATGCTCGATCGGCCTGTGCGATCCTCGACGCGTAGCAGCAGAACGGTTTGGCCGTCATGTTCGGCGGCGCCGGGGTTGAGGACCGCGGCGGCCGGGAAGGGCAGGTCGTGCGTGGTGATGAGCGGGTTCTTCTTCGCGCGGCGGAACACCTGTTTCATGTTCGGCTTCATCGTCACCCTCCGATCGATCGGCCGACACGCGACCGAGTGGCGCCGCACACTATACCCGATGTGAATCAAGGGCCGCAAGGGGGCCGGCGGTCGGACGGCGGATCGGGGTGTCACGCGCCACGGGTCGTGGTATAGTTGATTTGAGAGGGGTACTCGACGAGGGCTCTTGCGGAGGGCGATCCAGGAGCGCGTGCGATGAAGTTGAGCGTCGAGACGGCTGAAGTGTTCGTCCCCGACGGCTTGCCGCCGGACGAGGCGCTGGCGCGGACGGATTACCTGGGAATCGGTGCGCATCCCGACGACGTGGAGATCCTGGCGTGGGAAGGGATCGCGGCATGCTTCCAGCGCGAGGACCGATGGTTCAGCGGGATCGTCGTCACGAACGGCAGCGGCTCGCCGCGCGCGGGCGCGTACCGCGGCTTCACGGACGAGCAGATACGAGCCGTTCGCCGCGACGAGCAGAAGAAAGCGGCCATGCTGGGCGGGTATGGGGGCGTCGTGCTTCTCGACCATCCCAGCTCGGCGGTCAAGAACGCGGCGAATGACGCGCCCGTGGCCGATATCGGCGCGGTCTTGAGCGCGGCCCGGCCGAGCGTTGTCTATACGCACGCGCTCACGGACAAGCACGATACGCACGTTGCCGTGGCGCTCAGGACGATCGAGGCGATCCGCAGGCTCGGCTCGTCTGAGCGTCCGAAACGTCTGTTGGGCTGTGAAGCCTGGCGCGATCTCGATTGGATGAGCGACGACGACAAGGTCGCGCTCGATTGCTCGACGCACGAGGAGTTGCAGCGCTCGCTCATCGAGATCTACGAGTCGCAGATCGCCGGGGGGAAACGGTACGACCTGGCGACGATCGGGCGACGTCGCGCGCACGCGACCTATCACGAATCACACGACACCGACGCGGCAACCAGCCTGATCTTCGCCATGGACTTGACGCCGCTGATCGAAGACCCGTCGAGGAGCATCGCCGCCTTTGGCCAGGAGTTCATCGACCGCTTCGCCGCGGACGTCGCCGACCGGCTGCGGCGGCTCCTCTAGCAGGCTGCTGAAAAACCCTGCCGGCGCCAGAGAATCTCCATCTGTTGCG